>NZ_OY970456.1:5816463-6155284 GCF_963853645.1 Mycobacterium riyadhense
GTCCGACCACGAGACCACCTCTGGGTGCTGCTTGAGGAGGGCCCTGCGCTGACGCTCGGTCATACCGCCCCACACGCCGAATTCCACCTTGTTGTCAAGGGCGTCCGCCCCGCATTCCTGCATCACCGGGCAGTGACGGCAGATCACCGCCGCCTTGCGTTGTGCAGCTCCACGCACAAACAGTTCGTCTGGGTCCGTGGCCCGGCACAATGCCTTCGACACCCACGCGATGCGCTCTTCGGCGTCGACACTGCGGAGAACGTTCTGTGCGGCCACAAGGTTCGTCCTTCGAGCGGCCGGACGTGTTCCTGACACGAGCTGATCCCTTCCTCCCGGTCGCCCTTGCGACCGCCCTCCTCGAGCTCCAGCCGATGTTGCGATCGTCGCCACATCATGCATATCGCTGTTACCTGTATCTCACTGCCTATACAAGTTAGGTGGTCAGGTGGCAATTGCGCAACAGTCCGATAACGGTTTTTTTGGGACGGGCGTCCCGACTTGCGCGGGCCGGCCGGGGAAAACGCGTCTCCTTGGTCCCGTTTCGTGGCCCTGAGCTGTGATGTCGCTGAAAATTTTGGTTGGCCTCTGGCGGCGCTCAGGTTTGTGTGCTCCAAAAGATTTTTTTCGGCGCAGCGGCGTGGGAGCGCGCCGGCGTGTCGCTACTGTAGTACGCATGCCCGAGCGCCCCCCGGTGGTTCTTACTCTGCTGAAGCTCGCCGGGTGCTGTCTGCTCGCTAGTGTCGTCGCCGCCGCGCTGATGTTCCCCTTCGCGGGCGGACTTGGCCTCATGTCGAATCGCGCCTCCGAGGTCGTCGCCAACGGCTCGGCCCAGCTGCTCGAGGGCGAAGTGCCGGCGGTATCGACGATGGTCGACGCGAAGGGCAACACGATCGCCTGGCTGTACTCGCAGCGCCGGTTCGAGGTGCCGTCGGACAAGATCGCCAACACCATGAAGCTGGCGATCGTCTCGATCGAGGACAAGCGGTTCGCGGATCACAACGGCGTGGACTGGAAGGGCACCCTGACCGGCCTGGCCGGCTACGCGTCCGGCGATCTCGACACCCGCGGCGGTTCGACCATCGAGCAGCAGTACGTGAAGAACTACCAGCTGCTGGTAACGGCCCAGACCGATGCCGAGAAGCGTGCGGCCGTCGAAACCACCCCGGCGCGCAAGCTGCGCGAGATCCGCATGGCGCTCACGCTGGACAAGACCTTCACCAAACCCGAGATCCTGACCCGCTACCTGAACCTGGTGTCATTCGGCAACAACTCGTTCGGTGTCCAGGACGCGGCGCAGACCTACTTCGGCGTCAACGCGATCGACCTGAACTGGCAGCAGGCCGCGCTGTTGGCGGGCATGGTGCAGTCCACCAGCACGCTCAACCCGTACACCAACCCCGAAGGCGCGTTGGCCCGGCGGAACTTGGTGCTGGACACCATGATCGAGAACATCCCCCAAGAGGCCGACGCACTGCGCGCCGCCAAAGCTCAGCCGCTGGGGATATTGCCGCAGCCCAACGAGCTCCCCAGAGGCTGCATCGCCGCCGGTGACCGCGCCTTCTTCTGCGACTACGTCCAGGAGTACTTGTCTCGCGCCGGGATCAGTAAGGAACAGGTGGCTCGGGGTGGCTATCTGATCCGCACCACGCTGGACCCCGACGTGCAGGCGCCGGTGAAAGCGGCCATCGACAAATTCGCCCCGCCCACCCTGGCCGGCATCTCCAGCGTGATGAGCGTGATCAGGCCGGGTAAGGATGCGCACAAGGTGCTAGCGATGGCCAGCAACCGCAAGTACGGGCTGGACACCGAAGCCGGTGAAACCATGCGACCACAGCCGTTCTCGTTGGTCGGCGACGGCGCCGGGTCCATCTTCAAGATCTTCACCACGGCCGCCGCTATGGACATGGGCATGGGCATCAACGCCAACCTCGACGTGCCGCCCCGGTTCCAGGCCAAGGGGTTGGGCAGCGGCGGGGCCAAGGGCTGCCCCAAGGACACCTGGTGCGTGGTCAACGCCGGTAACTACCGCGGGTCGATGAACGTGACCGACGCGCTAGCCACCTCGCCCAACACCGCATTCGCCAAGCTGATCTCGCAGATCGGGGTCGGGCGCGCGGTGGACATGGCCATCAAACTCGGGCTGCGGTCCTACGCCAATCCCGGTACCGCCCGCGATTACAACCCCGATAGCAATGAGAGCCTGGCCGACTTCGTCAAGCGGCAGAACATCGGTTCGTTCACCCTGGGGCCCATCGAGGTCAATGCGCTGGAACTGTCCAACGTCGCGGCGACGCTGGCGTCCGGCGGCATGTGGTGCCCACCCAGCCCGATCGACAAGCTGATCGACCGCAACGGCAACGAGGTCGCCGTCACCACCGAGACCTGCGATCAGGTGGTGCCGGAGGGTCTGGCCAACACCCTTGCCAACGCGATGAGCAAAGACGCGGTGGGCAGCGGCACCGCTGCTGGTTCGGCGGGCGCGGCCGGCTGGGACCTGCCGATGTCGGGCAAGACGGGTACCACCGAGGCCCACCGGTCATCTGGCTTCGTCGGCTTCACCAACCGCTACGCGGCGGCCAACTACATCTACGACGACTCCACCAATCCAACGGACCTGTGTTCCGGTCCGCTGCGCCACTGCGGCAGCGGTGACCTCTACGGCGGCAACGAACCGGCCCGCACCTGGTTCACCGCAATGAAGCCGATCGCGACTAACTTCGGCGAGATACATTTGCCGCCAACCGATCCGCGCTATGTCGACGGCTCACCGGCTTCGCGGGTGCCGAGCGTGGCCGGTCTGGATGTTGACCAGGCTCGACAGCGCTTGAAGGACGCCGGTTTCCAGGTCGCCGACCAACCCAACTCCGTCAACAGCTCCGCGAAGTACGGCGAGGTGGTCGGAACGACGCCCAGCGGCCAGACAATTCCGGGTTCGATCGTGACGATCCAGATCAGCAACGGCATCCCGCCGCCTCCGCCTCCGCCACCGGAGGGTGCGCCACCGGAGGTGGTGGGATCGCAGGTCATCGAGATTCCCGGCCTGCCGCCGATCACCATTCCGCTGCTGGCACCGCCGCCACCGCCGGCGCCACCTCCGTAGGCCTGGAAGCGGCAGAGAACGCGCGGCCAGTCCCCGATCGGCAGTAGGCTGCCTGGCATGGCTGCTCTGCCCATCGTGTTACGCACAGGTGCCGTCGCGCTCGGCTCGGCGGTTGCCGGCATCGGTTACGCCGCGTTCGTCGAGCGCAACGCGTTCGTCCTGCGTGAGGTGACCATGCCGGTCTTGTCGCCGGGCTCCACGCCACTGCGGGTGCTGCATATCAGCGATCTCCATATGCTGCCCAACCAGCGCCGCAAGCAGGCCTGGTTGCGCGAGCTGGCGAGCTGGGAACCCGATCTGGTGGTCAACACCGGCGACAACCTGGCGCATCCCAAGGCGGTGCCCGCGGTGGTCCAGACCCTCGGCGAGCTGCTGTCGCGCCCGGGCGTCTTCGTCTTCGGCAGCAATGACTACTTCGGGCCGCGTCTGAAAAACCCGATGAACTACCTGACCAACCCGGAGCACCGGGTCCGCGGCGAGCCGCTGCCCTGGCAGGACCTGAGGGCGGCATTCACCGAACGTGGATGGCTCGACCTCACCCACACTCGCCGCGAGTTCGAGGTGGCCGGGCTGCACATTGCCGCCGCGGGTGTGGACGACCCGCACATCGACCGGGACCGCTACGACACCATCGCGGGCCCGGCAAGCGCGGCGGCCAACCTGCGGCTGGGGCTAACCCATTCGCCGGAGCCACGGGTGCTGGACCGTTTCGCCGCCGACGGCTACCAGCTGGTGATGGCCGGCCACACCCACGGCGGGCAGCTGTGCCTGCCGTTCTATGGGGCTCTGGTGACCAACTGCGGCCTGGACCGTTCCCGGGCCAAGGGAGCGTCTCGGTGGGGTGCAACCATGCGGCTGCATGTTTCCGCCGGGATCGGCACCTCACCGTTTGCACCGGTGCGGTTCTGCTGTCGGCCGGAGGCGACCCTGTTGACGTTGATTGCCGCCCCGACGGGCGGCCGAGATTCGACCAGGAACCTGGGCCGTTCACAACCAACCGCTTCGGTGCGTTGAGCGATCGGGCCCGCATCGCGGTCCGTAGCCAGTCCCGCAGCTGGACGGACAACGCAATCCGATTGATCGAAGCCGACACGCGGCGCAGCGCCGACACCCACTTGCTGCGCTACCCGCTGCCTTCGGCTTGGGGCACCGACGGGAACGTCGAGCTGTACCTCAAGGACGAGACGACGCACATCACCGGCAGCCTCAAGCACCGGCTGGCGCGCTCGCTGTTCCTCTACGCGCTGTGTAACGGGTGGATCGAGGAAGGCACCACCGTAGTCGAGGCGTCGTCGGGTTCGACGGCGATCTCCGAGGCCTATTTCGCGGCCCTGCTCGGTCTGCCGTTCATCGCCGTGGTACCCGCGGCGACCAGCGCTTCCAAGATTGCGCTGATCGAATCGCAAGGTGGCCGTTGCCATTTCGTAGAGAATTCCAGTCAGGTCTACGCCGAGGCCGCGCGTCTTGCGGCGGAGACCGGCGGGCACTACCTCGACCAGTTCACCAACGCCGAGCGCGCCACCGACTGGCGCGGCAACAACAACATCGCCGAGTCGATCTACATACAGATGCGGGAAGAACAACATCCGATCCCGGACTGGATCGTGGTCGGCGCCGGCACCGGCGGAACCAGCGCGACGATCGGCCGCTACATCCGCTACCGGCGGCACATGACGCGGTTGTGCGTTGTGGACCCGGAGAATTCGGCATTCTTTCCCGCCTACGCGGAAGACCGGTACGACATCGTCATGCCCACCTCGTCGCGTATCGAGGGCATCGGCCGGCCGCGGGTGGAGCCGTCATTTCTGCCTGACGTGGTCGACCGCATGGTGTCAGTTCCCGACGCGGCCTCGATCGCCGCCGCTCGCCATGTCAGTGCCGTCCTGGGCCGCCGGGTGGGGCCGTCGACGGGCACCAACGTGTGGGGCGCCTTCGGCCTGCTCGCCGAGATGGTGGCCGAAGGCCGCAGCGGTTCGGTAGTGACACTGCTCGCGGACAGCGGCGACCGCTACACCGACACGTATTTCAACGATGAATGGGTGACCGCTCAGGGGCTCGATCCCACCGGCCCGGCCCAAGCACTGGTGGAGTTCGAACGCTCCTGCACGTGGAACTGACGCCCAGCCTGCGGTTTGGCCAGCCCCCCGGCCAGTGCGATAGGCTGTCGTGGCTTCAAGCGGGGTGTGGCGCAGCTTGGTAGCGCGCTTCGTTCGGGACGAAGAGGCCGTGGGTTCAAATCCCGCCACCCCGACTCTCATCAGAGCAGATTAGAGGGCCTGGCCGTCAATCCGGTGGGGCCCTTTGTCCCACTCCGCAGTCAGTCCGCGGTAGATTCGCGAGCTTGCTCAAGATTGTCCAGCGCGCCCGAACGGCCCCCCTTGGCTGTGCTGGCGTAGGCCAGGCGAGTCGCGGGTTGTCCGGTCACCGCGGTGATGGTGTCGAAGTCGTTGTCGACGTGCAGGATGGTCAACCCGGAAAGCTCGGCGGTGGCCGCAATGATGAGGTCGGGAATTGACGGACCGCGGTGCTGACCCCGATCGGCGAGCAGGATCTGGACTTCCAAGGCGCGGTCCTCAATCTTCGGCGTCAAGTACTCGACTGGCATTGCCGCCAGGGGCGGCTCGCGGAACTCACGGCGCGCGACATCTCCGGATCGGGCCGAATAGCCAATTTCCAGGCGTGTCAAGTTGCTGATGTGGACTAGGCCGCGCTCGATGCGGTTTGCCCACAGGTCCCGATCGGAGCTATGGCCAAGTCGGACCAGGGCCGACTTGTCAATCAGCCACTCCCCTTCGGTCATTCCCCCCATGCCTCGCGCATCAACTCCGCGTCAGCGAGGCCCATAACCGCCTGTCCGAGCCGTTGGAGGTCGTCGGCGGTGACCCGCACGCGTATCGTCCGGGCATCCTGGGCAAGGCGGCGGCGAATGTACTCGACGCGCGACAAGCCCACCTCAGCCGCTCGTGCATCGAGGCCTGCCAGCACGTCATCTGGTATGTCGCGGATCAATACGTCACTCACGGTCGAATGATATCTCCTGATATCATGTCACGTCGAGGCACTTCGGGCCGACAAGTGTGCCCTCCGCCGCAGCGACGGGCTCGGACGGCATTCATCCGTGGAGTCCTCCCGGCGGCAGTTCGACAACCGCCGACTCACTCGTCACATCGACTTCGCCGCGCGGAACACTGGCAAGGACGAGGCGGCCCTACTCCGGCGTTCCGCTCAGCTTGGATGCCCACATGGCCACGTCCAGAAGCCCAGGCGCGCAGGTTTGGACGTTGTGCTCAAACGGAAACTGCCGCGATTTGGATGCCGACGGTTAGCCAACGTTCGCGAACTTCGTGGAGTTGGTCGGCGGGAGCGGAAAGCAATAAGCCGAAGGCCGCTGGCGGGCTGGCTTCGTCGCGGTAGTAATCCCGGTAAAACGGCATTGTGTTGGCGAACCAAGGAAACAGATCGGGTTGTTCAACCAAGAGTAGGTGCGCATCGGTTATGTCAGTGAGGTAGCCAGGAGCGGGCGGCTTTCCGGTAGATGTATTTATCAAGTTATCGAAGTCGCGCATGCAATCATCAAAGGCGTCTCTATTGCGCCCGAACCAAGGCGGGAAGTGCCAGGCTTCGGCGAAGGCGTCGAATAAGGCGTCGAGAGTTTTTGTGCGCGCCCCGGCGATTGTTCGCACCTCGACACCGGCGGGGGGCGCCAACGGCGATGGTGTCTCGGGGTGCACACCCACGCAGGGTCCGTGCTCAGCGGCCTGCGCGAGGAACTCATCTAAGTTCACGTTTGTGTACCATCACTATCGAATCCGGTGAAACGTTCGGTAATGATCAGTGGTATACCACGCCGATCCGTCGCTGCCGGTGATGATGCGCTCGAGGTCGCGGTCCTGGTTCGGAACCTTTGGGTTGACGTCCCACTCTTTGTAGGTAATCGGATTGCCAGATGCGTCCCTGGCTGGCAAAAGTTGTTCGGTGTTGTTGAAAGTACTTCCGCCCTTAGTTCCCGGCGCATTCGCGGCTCCGGGCCATTTTCCAGCATCTACCTCGTTTAGTGTGTCTTGTACATTTTGCGGCGCTGGCGGCTCCCCCGGAGCGGGAGCTGTTGGCTCTCCGCCTTCTACTGGTACACCCAGTTCCCCTAATCGGGCTCTGATTGCAGCTTGTCTTTCAAGGAGAGGACCCTTGTCGGCGATGCAGGCGTCATAGGCTGCCTGCTCGGCAGGACAAACGTGCGCCCGCATCGGGCGTTGTAGCGGGCTATATCTGCGTTGACGGCGTCCCATGCGGCGCGGGCCTGCGCAGCTGTCATGTCTTTCGGGTCGCCCGGCACCGGTGATAGCGGGTCTTGTTTGAAGGTGTGCCGGTCGACGGCCCGGATGTGCGGCTTGTGGTTGCGGGGCGACGGTATCGGTCGCGCCGGCGCGGTTGGGGGTTCGGGGAAACTGACAGCATGAAGGGCTGCGGTGGCGGCACTGATTTTGGCGGCCACTTCGTGTTCCAGCCCAACCAGTTGTGTTGCGCGCCGGCGGATGTCGCCGGCGAATGCTTGCGCTTGGGCCTGACGAGATGCCCGTTCTGCGGCGGTCCGGCTGGTTCGGGTGTCGATGACCGACAGGTCTTCTTCGACGTTGAAGCCGGCATCAAGGGCGTCCTCGACGGCATAGATGACCCTGCGCTGGGCTGCGCCGATTACTCCGGCGCCGTCACGGGCAATCTGGGTCGCCTGCCGCAAATGATCGGCCTTACTGCTAACGATTGCGAGATCGCCGGCGGTTCGCTCGCGCAGCCCATCACCCCCAGCGCCTTCCCAGACAATGAGGTGGGACTGGTTGCGCATCTGCAAGAACACGTCTTCTCAGTGATCGGCGGTCTTCGTCCAGTAATGGGCCGCCGCAATGAGATGCTCGGTGTCCCAGTCTTGGATTTGCGACAGGGACGGCAGCATCTACACCGCCCTGCATTGCGGCACAACAGCCATCTCAGCCCCGACAACCGCTTCGTTGGTGACATACCCCGCAACGGCGGCCTCGACCGCTCCCGCCGTCGCCTGTGTTCGGACCGCCAACGCCGCCGCAGCGAGACCCATCGCTGTGTGGACACCGCTTACCGCGGCTGTGATGGGCTGCCATGGCTGCCCCCGCAATGGTGGCGCGAGCACGCCAAGGTCAGCATCTAGTTCACGCCATTGGCTGGCCGTGGCTCTTAGCTGATGAACATCGATGCGCAGCTCACCGGATTCCATCCTCGGGAAGTCTAATGGCGAGGTAAGGGTGGGCAACTCATCGGAGGTCGACCGATCGCGCGACGACTACTAGATCCGCGGCCACCCGAAGCCACGCGACTTCAAGCTGTTTGCGCACCGCTACGTCCCCGCGCGATCCGTCGCAAAACTGGCAGCAATTTCTGTACTCGTGGATGATCCACCGGTACCGCGGCGTTCAGCAAGGTGTCGCGGGCGGATGCGATACGTTCCATCGCGGAGTACAGGTTAGTTACGGCGCTTGGTTCGGGCACAGCCATGCTCGGCACGAGCCGTCAGGCCACTCTGGAACGGCACAGCGGGTGCCGGCCAATCGCGCAAATTATTTCATGCTGGCACCCAGTACTTGAAGTTCGGGACGAACAGCCGTGAGTTCAAATCCCGCTACACGAGGTGCACGCGGGCCAGCGCGAAGAATACGACGATCCATACAGCGGAGATCGCCAGGCCAGCTACGGCTAATCCTCGACCTTCGTCTCGGGATTTGACTTGGCATAGCGCGGCGACGGCGCAAATGATGCTCAAACCCACCGCCCCCACGATGCCGAAAGCGAGCGCGGCCCGGGCGTGGACGTTGACCTCAGGTGTGACGCCCGCAACCGGGTCGGTCTGGTCGGTGCTGGTCATTCGCGGGCTCCCCTCGTCGGTTGTTCAGAGACGAGGTTCACCACCACCGCTTGGAAGGTTCTCAAAGGATTCTTGGAAAGACCGATACGGCCGGAACACCACCCGGGTGCCGTGTCGGGGCGCCAGCATGATGGACCGTCGCACGATCCGCTCGGGCCGCGCGTCGACAGCGCTGAACTCGCCCTCACGCAACAACGTGTGCAGCACGGTGATCAACTCTCGCACCGAAAAGGCCGCCCCGAGACAGCGTTTGACGCCGCCGCCGAACGGAACCCACGCGAATGTTTGCGGCCGGGTGCCCAGGAAGCGCTCGGGCCGAAACTCATTGGGATGGTCGTAGACATCCGAGTGGCGGTTAATCGCGATGATATGGACGACGATTCGCGTGCCGGCATCTACGCAGTAGCCGCCGATCCGAAACGGTTTCGCGGCAACACGCGCGGTCAGCGGCGCGGGTGGTCGCACCCGCAGGGTCTCGTTGATCACCGCCGTGGTGAACTCTTCGGCACCGCTGACGGCCTCCTCGCGCACCCGCTGCAGCGCATCGGGGTGATGCAACAACAGGTCGAAGGCCCACGCCAACGTGGTCGCGGTGGTTTCGTGACCCGCCAGCACCAAGGTGATCAGGTCGTCGCGAATCTCGCTGTCCGACAAGCGTTCACCATCTTCGCCACACGCGCACATGAGCAACGCCAGAACATCTGACTGCTCGGTCAAGCCCGGATCGCCGCGCCGCTGGGCGATCAGCGGCATCACGACGTCGTCGATCTCCCGGAACGCTCGCGCCCGCGACGGCCACACCCGCAACGCGCCCAACCGACGCAGTGCGTAGCGAACCGTCAATTGCTCTGAGACACCAAGGTTTAACAGGCGTTCGAAGGGCCGGCCCAACCGCCGCACCTCGTCGGGTTCCTCGACGCCAAAGATGACCTTGACGATCACGTCCAGCATCAGCGACCGCGCCGCCTCCAGCATCTGGAACGGGCGGTCAACCGGCCAGCTGCGCATCGCCGCGCGTGTGGAGTTCTCGATGATCGGCACGTAACTGGTCAAAGCCGCGCCATGCAGCGAAGGCGTCAGCAGTTTGCGCCGCCGAAGATGTTCCGGCTCCTCCTGCACGAACATCGATCCAGACCCGTAGATCGCCGCCGCGGGGCCCACGCCTTCGCCGCCGAGTAGGACGTCCGTCGGGGCAGTGAAGACCTCTTTGGCAAGTGCGGGATCGGAAACGATCGCAACCTCACCGAGGCTGAGGATAGGCATCGTCATGATCGGTCCGTAGCGACTGATCAGTCGCAGCATCCGGCGCTCCCCACCGACCAGGTAGGCAACGGCATATGCCGCGGCGAAGGCGGTACGAAACCCACGCGGGGCGGGCAATCCCGGTGGCGGGCTCAGGGCATCCGGTCCGCTCTCCGGACAAGGTACGGACACGCTGACGACAGAAACACGGCACGCCTGACGGGTCAAGGTGACAGTCGCGGCGCGGCGACGTTCACATGCAGTCAGCGCAGATCATGCGTCCGCCGCTGGTGCTGCGTAGCCGGCTGCGGTGCTGCACCAGGAAACAGGACGAACAGGTGAACTCGTCGGCTCGCTGGGGAATCACGGTCACCGACAGTTCTTCGCTGGACAGATCCGCCCCGGGGAGTTCGAAGAAGGAGGCATCGTTTGGGTCGTCGTCGACGACTGCCGTGGCCACTGTCGGCAACGCAGATCCCAGATCACGTAGAACAGACCTGTCCGCGGGCTCGGCGTCGGACACCCGACGTGCGTCGTAATCGCTAGCGGTCCGCATTGGCATTCCTTCCTGCTGAGTGACCGGGTTACGCACTTGGCAGGTGCCACCCGTGGCTCAGTCAGTACCCAATTGAGGTGCGGGCCACACGCATCAACGTCAAGAAATTCCACACACGCGCAAAACCAACGACAAGCGACGCGCCCGTTAGCGCGCCGTGAACCGAAGCCCGGGCAGCCTGGTTGGGGCGGGTCAGGCGGCCAGGGACCCCAGCTGCGTCGGGGGTATCGCCGTATAGCACTGGCCTTCGATGTCGCCGATGAGGGCCAGCATGCCGGTCAAATCGCTGTAGTGGTGCGGATGCTCGAGGAAATAGTTGCGGAGGGTGACGAAGGACGGTGGAGCCGGCTGGTTGTAGGCCGCCGTGACCGCCCGGCCGGTCTCGGCGTCGAGTCGAGTGCAGTCAGGCGCGGCGGCGGCCGATGGCGCGCCGAGCACCCCGAAGGCAATCCCACCGAGCAGGCACCCGGCGCTGATACCGGCTACCCGAAAGCCTGCGGACTTGCTACTGAATTTCATGGCGGTTGAATAGCCACCCGAACCAGACGCAAACCCCCTTGGCGACGAACCGGGGTTGGCGCTAGCCGGAAGTTACGGCTGTTTAGGTAGCAATTTTTCGGGTTTGACTTAGGTTTTTGTTCGTTCAGCGGGTGAGTCGTTCTGGCTACAGGGCTGCTGGGGAGCACTGGTCACCGTGGGGCCGCAGCCATCCTTGCGGCATCGAAACTGAAACCTGGGCGGGCCTTCTCGGCGTGTCGTCGCCGTGGTGTCAGTGTCGAGGTCGTCACCCATCGGCCCAGCTCACACCGCAAATCAACTTCGCGGGACACTATAACTTCGGGTTAGCCGACGACTACCGGTGTAGGTCGACCGCCAGCGGCCGGTGATCGGAGATCGGCATCAACTCGGATGCAGTGGCGCCGGCACGCAGATCACGATCGTCGGTCAGGATGTGGTCCAGCTGGCGGTCCGGGGTGGCCGCCGGAAACGTTTTCGCTGTCGCTAGCGGCCGCATGCCCGACCAGCGCCGCACGGCGACGGGCGTGAGGTTGAGATCCCCGGTCAGCAACCGCGGGCCCGGGAGGCCGCGCAGGGCATGAACCAGCCGACGCAGTTGACGCCGGTTCCAGCCAGGAACGAAGGACAGATGGGTATTGGCGACCGTCATCGGGCCCAGGGGGGTCTGCAAGCGCGCGATGACCGCCGTCCGCGGCTCTTCGTTGACGATCATCACCTTGTTTGGCCCCGGCAGGTACATCGGGAAGCGCATCGCAACGCGGGGCAATCGCACCACCTGCCAGCTGGCCACCGGGAATCGGGACAGTAGCGCGATACCGTAGCCCGCGGTCCCGGGCTGTTCACGGCCGGTGGCGGCCATCCAGGTCGCCCCGGGGGTGCCCGAGATCGCCGCGACAAACCGATGCTCCACCGCGCCCATGGCTTCGGCCGCCGTCGCGGTGAGATCCGCATTGCCGGAACGAGGTTGGTCGCAGTCGACCTCCTGCAGGGCCAGCACATCGGGGTCAAGAAGGCGTATGCAATCCCGTAGCCGTTGGATGTCCACTCCGTCGCCGACGGTGCGGCCATGCAGGATGTTGAAGGTCGCCACCCGCATGACTACCCATAAGCTCCCGGTACCGTCTCGCCTGCCGCCAACGACCTTTCGTCAGCTCCCGCCGAGCCGTCTGCCGGCATGGCCCTCAAGTAGCCCGCCCGGCAAGTCGCCCCAGTTCGGCCAAATCCCGCTCGGCATGACTTTGTCGGATATAAATCGTCAGGTCGGCGACCCGCTGCGCATGCCCGCCGTCCTGACATAGTGGGCCCGGGCCGAGTGCGCGGCCGGTGCGGGTGATGGCTTCGTCTACGGCATGTTCCACCACGGTGCGGACGCGGCGGGCCAGCAGTTGAGCGTTACCGGCCAGGTCAAATGGGTCAGCGTCGATCTCGGCCGCCGCGGTGCTGAGCATTGCGTCGCCCGCGGCAAGCGCGGCGTCCACGGCGCCCAGGTGTGCGAGCGCGTACGCGTCAGCCGATTGGCTTCCGGCGCAGCGGTAGAGCGGATCGGCGACCCTGCATGCGCCACCGAGCCAGCAAGCGGCCACTCCGATTGCGGCGTGCCAGAAGCCGGGCCGTGCCAAGTAGGCACCGGGTTCCCCCACTGCGACCGCGTGCGTGTTGGTGAATTGCACCGACCGGGTATCGCTGCCGGCCATCCCTGGGTTCCACCACGTGCTCGGCAATGGCTTGACGGTTGGATCGGTCAGACTTACCGAGAACAGTCCAAGCTTGTGCTCGCCCACATCGGCGGTGACCAGCGCGTGAGTGCAAAACCCGGCGCCCGGGCACCATACCTTGGTGCCGTTGAGCGTGAACTCGTCGCCGATGAAGTTTGTCGCGGTCAGCACGGCGTCGCAAGATTCGGCCGCCCAGACTCCCCACAATTGACCCGGCTCTGGAGGTTTGCCGCCCAACTCGTGGAGTATCGCGACAGCGTCAAGATGGGCTTCGGCTATGCGGGCCGCGGCGATGTCCTCCTCGGCGAGCCCTGCTAGCCGCCGCCAGCGTTCGGCGGTATGCCCGGACGCCGGCAGGGGCACCTCCAAACGGCCGGAATCCACCCAGTGCTGCACCAACCCGGCGGTCATGCCAAGTCCCCTACAACTGTGTCAGGGGCGGCACCGGCTGGTTGGCGTACCAGGACGTTGTGGGCGGGAATCACCAGGGCCGCCCAGTCGTAGGCGCGCGACGCTGCGGCTGACATGGTTTTGCTGATTGCCCGTTTCACCGCCCATTAAACGGTTGGCCGACACCGATGATGGGGTATGACTTAACCCACTATGACCCTGAGCTCGGGCGGCGGCTCCCCCGGCGACGCGCGCACCCAGTTGCGCGAAGCGCTGCGTAGTGCCGCTTCGGCGCTCAAGCAGCATGGACCGCCCTTCGCATTGGCGGGCAGCTACGCACTGTGGGCCTACGGCGCACCGGAACCCAGTCACGATGTCGACTTCTTGATCGCCGAGTCCGACGTGCAGGCCGCCACCACGACGCTCGGCAAGGCCGGCTTCGAGGTCGAACATCCCCCCGAAGACTGGCTATTCAAGGCGCGCACCGGCGCGATGGTCGTGGATGTGCTCTACCGCGTCAACGGCGTGCCGGTGCAGCCGGCCAACCTGGAATGCGTGGAAGACCGTGTGGTGCTGGCGATTTCGATGCCGGTGCTGCCGCCGACGATGGTGTTGATCCAAAAGCTGCGCGCCTTTACCGAGCATTACTGCAACTTCGCTGTGCTGCTGCCCGCGGTGCGAGCCATCCGGGAGCAGCTGGACTGGGACCTCATTGAGGCTGCGACGGCAGACAACGATTTCGCGGTCGCTTTCCTGGTGTTGGTGGAGCGGCTCGGCATCAGAGGCTAGCCACCAGGCGTTGCCGAGCCGCTCAGTGGTGACGCAATTTGGCGACTAGCTTGTCTTTCGACAGACTCGAATATCCCGACATACCCAGTTCTTTGGCCCGCTTCTTCAGTTGCGGAACCGTCCAGTCTTCGTAGGAACCGGCCCTGCCGCCCTTACGGCCCACCGAGGACTTTCCCTGGCCCGCTGCGGCGTTTGATATCCGGGCCGCCTTCTCCTTCGATTCGCCCTTACGGCGCAAATCCTCGTACAGCTTCTCGCTCTTGATCGACGGATTCGGCACGAACGCCACCTCCCTAATACGTGATGTAACGCCACTGCAAGGATGCCCCGTGTCGCGCTCATCAAACCCAAGCAGCTCGAACCGGCGAGATAATATGCCGGACAGTGCCTTTCACACGATCGGCATGCCGGTGAAACCGCCGCCACCCAGGCATGCGCAACGGCATTCGTAACGCCATCTGCGTTTGGTTCCGACTTCCCTCGTTTAGCCGCCGCCGCGGCCGGGTACCCGGCTGAATTGCGAGATGGCCGCCCACACGCGAAGGGAGTCGCGGTGAGGATCGCAATCGTCCACGACGACGACCTCAGCGCCGACGATTGCAAGCAACTATGTGCCGCGCTAACGGCGCGCGGGCATGATGTCACGGCCTACTTTCGGCGACAGCATCGCGACGCTGCAATGATGGCCGAAGATGACTTTCGGCTCGTCGCGATGCGCGCGGGTCCAGCCAAGGCACTGTCGGCGCAGGAGGTGCTGCCTTTCGTCGGCGACTGCGCGGCCCAACTCGCCCGCGTCTGGTCGGCCGATCGACCTGACGTCGTGCACGGGTACGGGTGGTTGGGCGGTCTGGCGGCGCAGTTGGCGGCACGGCAGCTATGCCTGCCCACCGTCCAGAGCTTTCATGGCCTGGTCTCGATGATGGGTACCGCCGGCGCTCTACCGATCAACGCCGAACGCGCCCGCCTGGTACCGCTGCTGGCCCGCAACGCAACGTGGGTGACCGGTGGCAGCAACGACGACATTGATGCGCTGGCCAGACTACGTCATAGCCGGTCCCGCCTATCCGTCTTGTCCACCGGTGTCGACGTCCAACGCTACAGCCCGGTGGGCCCTGCGCTGGCCCGTACGGATCTCCATCGGGTGCTGTGCTTGGAACCAAACCCACTGTCGTGCAACGGATTCGACAAAGCGGTACGCGTCTTGGGCAAGCTAGCCGGTACGGAGCTAGTCTGTGCGGAATCCGCTGCCTCAGATCACCGCCACAGCAAGGAACGAGGCAGACTGAAACACCTGGCCGCCGAGCTGGGGGTGAGCGAACGGGCCCGGTTCCTGGGCTCGGTGGTGGCTGACGAACTGCCGGCGCTGCTGCGATCCGCCGACGTGGTTGTCTGTACACCAGAGCAGGCGCCGCGGGCGACGACGGCGCTGCAAGCCATGGCCAGCGGCGTCGCCGTGGTGGCAACCGCCGTCGGCGCGTTGGCCGATACCGTGGTTCACTCCGTGACCGGACTGCTGGTGTCGCCGAACAAACCCAGTGAATTGCACGGTGCATTGAAAACCCTTCAGGAACAAAGCTTTCGGTGTGAGGGAATGGGCGCGACAGGCCGGCTACGAGCGGAATCGCGCTTCACGTGGGACCGGGTTGCGCTCGACGCGATGCGCATCTACGAGCAGGCGCGTGCGTCGTACCACACGCGACACGTTGCACACGCTGGCTAGCGCTAATTGCTGACACCCTGGGGCACGCGTAGCGGTCCGCCGACCGCGCTGGCCACGCCATTGAGCGGCACCTCGCGTCCCGCCGCATCGGCCACGATGCGTTCGGCGAGGATCCGCACCTTGGTGTTTGACCTCTGCGAAAGCCTGGTCAGAAGCTCGAACGCGGCATCGGCGTCCAGCCCGTGTTGTAGCATCAGCACGCCTAGGGCCTGATTGATCACCGCCCGCCGGGCATTTACCGCCAGCACCGCGCCGGTGAGTTGCTCTTGTACGTCGGCCTGGAACTGTTGGGTAATGTCGACAAAGAACCCTGCGGCACCGGTAACCACGCCTCGGCCGTCGTAGATCGGGTTGGCGACTACCACCACGATGTGCACATCGCCGCTGCTATCGATGATCCGGTGCCGATTGCTGAACGGCACCCCGTACCGACACGCTCGCTCGATCAGTTCCAATACCGTCGGCTTGTCATCGGGATGCTTGTGCGCAAGGAGCAAATCAGTGGTTGGAGTGACACGCCCCGGCTCGTAGCCATGCATCCGGATGATCTCGTCGGACCACTCCCAGCGGTTTTCGCGGGCGATGTAGCGGAACCTGCCTACCCGTGGCCAGCTCTTGCGTCGCATCAGAGAAGTATCACCCAAAAGCGTGATACGGATGGGCATTTCGGCAGACCGGCTCACGCGGCACGATCACTTCGCATTTCGGACAACAACTTTCTGATTCCCGTTGTCTTGCCAACGTCGGAGCCCCTCACAATTACGCACGCGCCCAATTACTTACACTCGCGGCCCAGCGGCTTTATGAATCCCGCAGCTTTAGATTTCGGCTACGTAGCCAGAGGGGGACCAGCAGCCAGAACACGGCGAACAACGCGAGCGCGCACGTCCCGGCGATGATGCCCGCAGCGTGTCCGGACACCGCGTCAAAAATGATGACCGTCACCCCGGTCAGCGCGAGACCCAGTAGCACCAAACCGGCGTACGCAGACCGGTGGGCCGCCGATACCAGCACCAGGAGCCGATGCCGTCGAAATAGCAGCCGGTGCATGCCGACCGGCGCGATCAGCGCTACCGTCGCCCCCACCGAACATCCCACTGTCGCCAGATACACCGCCCGCATGGTGTCACCGAGAAGGTCGAAACGCTGCTGGAAGGGCAGCGTCAAGAGGAAACCGGTCAGCAGCTGCACTCCCGTCTGCGTCACTCGCAGCTCCTGTAACAGGCTGGCCCAGTTGCGATCGAGCCGCTCGGCTTCGGTTTCTCCGCGTTCGCGGTGATCCCACGGCTGGTCGTATGCCGGATGGTCGACATCCATAGCCGTGATCATCGCATCGTTTGGCGGCAGGGCCGTCACGTTGCATTGACACTCGGTGTCAACGATTGGCGCCAGAATGCCGCGCCGTTCATAGTGTTCACTCGGATGCGCGGTGAGAACGCCGCCGTTGGAGCGCTGCCGATACCGATGGCGACCTTGCCGAAAAGACCCGGGACCCAAAGTAGCGCAAGCAAAAGCGGCTTCCTGGGGTACCGGCGCCGATGTTCGGCCGCCACAGCATTTAGCTAAACTAAGCAAATTCCGGTCAACTCGTCAGTGATCTTGATTCCTAGCAAGCCTCCAGCTGCGCGAGATCGACATTTTGCAGACAAAGCGCGAGAGGCGGCCTGCAAAACGTCGATCTCGACAAATGGTCTCGCGCCAAGGTGGCGCCCTAGCGGTTGAGCCTGCCGTCGCGCACGCCGGTCAAGGCGTCGTCCAGCGTCGGATACAGCGGGAATGTCTTGTCCAGACCGGTCAGATGAATCGGCCTCCTGGTCGCCGGACCCCGCGCGACTACTCCAAACTCAGCGGAACTGCCGAGCTTCTCATACGTCGCGGCCAGAATCTTCAGGCCCACCGAGCCGAGAAATTCCACCGCCGAGAGGTCGATAACCAGCGCCTTTGGATTGTCCGCAACTACTGCGCCGATGGCCTTCTCCAGGGCTGGAGCCGTCACCAGGTCAATCTCGCCGCCGATACTTAGTACGACGACCCCATCGTGGTCCGCAACCGTGGCGGTGATCGAATCAGGAGCTGACAATGGGCGATCCTTAGTCTGAACCGTCGGTGTGCTGCAAGCCTAACCTGCCGCACGAACTGCAAGAAGAATAAGACCTCAACACGTCGGATGGGACGAGTCGGGCTAGTCTCCCCATAGGACTCGCGTTCGGTGCGGAGCGCGACCACAGCAGCGGGAGGCCAGATGCCAGATTCGCCGTCGGATTTCAATATCCCCAGCGCCGCGGCGCAAACGGTGAACATATCCAGCGAAGGTCTGCTGCCACAGCTGGTCCAACACCTGCGCCGCAATCGAACCGCCCTGCGCGAGGAGTGGGCACGCAGGATCACCGACGCCGAGTTGCTTACCGCGATGACGCCCGAGGAGCTCTTCTCTGAAGCGACCGCCGTCTACGACAACTACGTAGAGGTCCTCGAGACCGGTAGCGTCGAGGCGCTGCAGGCCTACGCACGCGACCTGTCGGAACGGATCATCCCCCGAGGTGTGGAAACCGATGAGGTCGTTGGGATCGTGCTGCTGTTGCGCGACGTCCTCGCCCGCTCACTGTTCGAGAAGTACCAGGCAGAGTTCGGGATGCTGAACCGGGTTCTCGACGCTTACGAACCCGCGGCCAACCGTATCGCCAACACCGTGGCCGTCAGCTTCGTGCAGGAACGCGAGCGCATCATCCGGCAACAGCAGGAGGCGATCCGTGAGCTGTCGACGCCAGTGCTGCAGGTGCGCGAGCAGTTGCTGATTCTGCCGATCATCGGCGTGCTGGACAGCCAGCGCGCCCGGCAGCTCACCGAACAGCTGCTGCGGGCCATTCGGGCGAACCGGGCGAAAGTGGTGGTCATTGACATCACCGGTGTGCCCACCATCGACTCCACGGTGGCAAACCATCTGGTCCAGACGGTTGACGCCTCTGGGTTGATGGGCGCGAGCGTAATCATCACCGGCCTCTCCTCGGAAATCGCGCTGACCCTGGTGACGATCGGGCTGGACCTGTCGAAGATGAATGCCGTCGGCGACCTACAAGGCGGTATCGAGGAAGCCGAGCGCTTGCTGGGATACGAGGTGACTCGCACTGGCGAGCAAACCGGGTAACGACAACCACAACTAGCGGCGATGCCAGTACCAATCTTGAAACAGGGCGCGATTCTGATCGCCACGGTCCAGGCCGCGCTCACCGATTCCGACACCGAACGACTGCGGTACGAGCTCATGGAACGGGTCAGCCGATTCCGTTCCCAGGGGATCATCGTCGACGTCACCGCCATCGATGTGATGGATTCGTTCGCGGCCCGGTCGCTGCGGACGATCGCGCACATGACCCGGCTACGCGGCGCCGAGACCGTGATCGTCGGCCTGCAGCCAGAGGTGGCCTTCGCGATGGTTCAACTGGGCCTCACCTTTGACGACATGAACACCGCGCTGGACCTGGAAGAGGGGATAGCGCTGCTGAATCGGCAACTGGGACTTGGCAGATCGACGATCGGGCGCGACGGTGCCGGATGACATCGTGGTTAACATACGTCAACCCGACGACATAGTCGCTGCCCGCAAAGCCGGACATCAGCTTGCCCTCGATCTGGGATTCTCGCTGACTGATGTCACAATGATCGCCACGGCGATCTCTGAAGTTGCCCGCAACATCACCAGCTATGCCGGCCACGGCAAGGTGTCGGTCGCGGTGCAGGACCGGGAGGGCCGCAAGGCGTTGGTAGTTCGCGCCGAGGACGACGGTCCCGGTATCGCCGATATCGACCGTGCGATGGAAGACGGATACTCCACCGGCCGCGGGCTCGGCCTGGGCTTGCCCGGTGCCCGACGCCTGATGGATCGGATGATCGTGCAATCCGCGCTTGGCCGTGGAACGGTCATCGAAATGTGGAAATGGGTTCCTTCGCGTGCATAAGACTGGGCGGTTCGGGCCGATCGAGTGGGCGGCGATGGGTCGTCCACGACCGGGCGAATACGTCTCTGGCGACCAGTCGATCGCGGTCGACATCGACGGCACAGCTGCCCTGTTCGGCGTCTTGGACGGACTCGGTCACGGCCCGGCAGCCGCAACTGCCGCGCTCACCGCCGCCGACGTACTCCGACGCACCGGTGGCGAACGACTCGAAGTCTTGGTGCAACTTTGTCACCGGGTGTTGACCGGCACCAGGGGGATCGCAATGACCCTGGCCCGAATCGATTTCGAGGCCAGCACGCTGACATGGACCGGGGTTGGGAACGTGCGCGCCAACCTGGTCGCCAAGGGCGTGAGCGGCGTCGCGGTGCGGTCCTCCGCGCGCCTAACTGGTGGGATCGTCGGTTACCGCACACCGGAAATCCTACCCGCACAACGCGTTTCAATACGTACCGGCGACCTGCTCGTCATCGCCACTGACGGCATCGCCGGAGACCACCTAGACCATATCGACTTCGCCGCCACCGCCACAGCCATAGCCGAGCAGATCATCGACAAGCATGCGAAGGAAACCGACGACGCGATGGTGCTTGCCGCCCGTCATCGGGGTGCCTTGCCATGACCGACATTTCCAACGCGGACGAATTTCACGCCCACTACGTTGCCGCACTGCGTACCTACCTGGACGCGCGCGGTGAGGACAACCTGGCCGTCGGCCACGAGCTGGGACGCCGGGCCCTGCAAGAACAAATCAGCATGCTCGACATCATCGAGAACCACGCCCGTATGGTCGATGAACTCTCCAAGCGCTCCCAGGTCGACGCACCGGCGGCACTGGAATTCCTGTTGCAGACGCTGGCCGCACTCGATGTCGCAACTCGCGGGTTTCTCGACGGCACCAAGCGGTACGAGGAGCAACGGGCCCGCGCAGAGGATCTGGCAAATCGGGACAGGTTTCGCAGCGCACTGGTGAATTCGCTGCAGGAAGGGTTTTTCGTCGCCGACCACGACGGCGCGGTGGTCGAGATAAACCACGCCTTCTCGGAGATCCTGGGCTATCCCGCCGAGGATCTGCCCTACCGGTGGCCACACCCATGGCTGGTTGACAAAAAGACGGCGCTGGAACAGCAAAACCTCGTCCGCAAGGAAGGCAGCGCCCAGTACGAGACACCCATTCGGCATCGAAACGGCCATCTCGTCTGGGTGACGGTGAGCATCAACGCGGTTACCGGGCCTGGCTCAGACCTCGATGTGTACGTCGGAACGATTCGAGATATCACGGCGGAGCGGGCATTTGCCGCACGGGAAAGCGCGGTCCTGCGCCTTGCCACGGCCGTTGGCGTAGCCAAAAGCGTTGCGGAGGTGCTGTCGATCACGCTCGAAGAGTGCCGGACCGCGGTAGATGTGCGGCGCGTGGTCTTGGTTATGTGGCCGCCGGGCGACGGCGAACCAACCGTCCAGGTAACGGGCGAGCCGGCCGAATCGACCTGGCGCGGCTTGGATCCGTTGCTGCGCCAGACGTTTCAGGACGCGCGTCATCAGCTTCCCTTGACGGCCCGGACGATCGAGTGGCCAGACTCTCCAGGTAAGGCCCAGGGAATGGTAGCGGTGCTCTCTGGCACCGGCGACGTTGCGTTGTGGTTGGAGCTTCGCGCGCCTCGCTGGGTGATCGCCGAGGACCGGCTTCTGGTCACGGTGCTCATCGGCCATCTCAGCTTGGCAATCCAGCATGTTCGCCAGTTCGAGAGTGCCCGCGAAACCTCGCTGACGTTGCAGCGTGCGCTGCTGCCTCCGCTGAAACCGCCCCCAGGCTTTGCCGTTCGCTACGAACCCGCAGTCCCGCCGCTCGAGATCGGGGGCGACTGGTATGACGTATTGCCCATCGACGATCACCGCATCGGCATCGTCGTCGGCGACTGTGTAGGCCGCGGGCTACCAGCCGCCGCAATCATGGGTCAACTTCGCAGCTCGGCTCGCGCGCTATTGCTTACCGGCGCGAAACCGGCGCTATTACTCGAGCAGCTCGACGCCGCGGCGTCGCTCATTCCAGATGCGTACTGCACCACGGTGTTTCTGGCAATCCTGGACACCCAGTCCGGGATCCTGGAGTACAGCAACGCCGGGCATATGCCCGCCGTGCTTGCCGGGGCTGGGTATAAGCAGTCACCGACGATGTTCTTGACCGACGCCGCGTCGGTACCGCTCGCCGTGCGCCGCAACGAGACTCGTCCGCAAGCATCACAGGTACTGCTGCCCGGCTCTACGTTGCTGCTATTCACCGATGGCTTGGTGGAGCGTAAGCATGAGTCGATCGATGATGGCCTCGCGCGCGTCGCCGAGGTCTTGATGGACACCATGCGGTTGCCGATCGGTGATCTCGCCGATGCCGTGCTGCGCCAGTTGGCGCCACCGGCAGGTTATGACGACGATGTCGCCATGGTCGCGTACCGGCACGAGCTACCACCGCTCTGGCTCGAAACCGATGCTCACGCAGCACAATTGGCCATCATCCGGCGTCAGCTGAGCTCGTGGCTGCGAGTCGCCGGTGTCTCCGCGGCGCAGGTCAGCGACATCGTGCTCGTGGTTAGCGAGGCCTGCACAAACTGCGTCGAGCATGCTTATCGCGGGCATGACGTCGGAACGATGCTGCTCGAGGTGAAGGCCGTTGGCGACCAAATCCACACGAGGATAACTGATTCCGGTTCGTGGAAGCCTCCGACCGCCGGGCCGGGCAGCGGCGGTCGGGGTCTGCTTTTGATCAAGACAATCAGTGAGTCGGTGAAAGTCGACAGCACTCCGAACGGAACCACCATCGATATCATCTTCCGGCTGTCGGCAGCGGCGGGATGAGCGTCAGTCTGAGCCCGAAGTTGCGAGCGCCCGGCTGACGCCGCCGGCGTGACTAGCTCGCGGCGACGCGCGCGAATTCGTGGATGATCGTCGAGCAGAACGCCGCGAGGTCAGACGGCGACCGGCTGGTGATCAAATTGCCGTCAACGACGACTTCCTCATCGACCACGTTGGCTCCTGCATTGCGAAGGTCGGTGCGGATGCTTGGGTACGAAGTCAGCGTTCGCCCCGAAACCACACCGGCCTCGACCAGGATCCACGGACCATGGCAGATCGCGGCGACCGGCTTTCCGGAGTCGACGAAGTTGCGCACGAACGCCACGGCAGAATCGTCCCGACGCAACTTGTCGGGATTTACCGTGCCGCCGGGCAGCAGCAACGCATCGAATTCGGATACCGATGCATCCGACACCGTGCGATCCACGGCGAAGGTTCCGGCCGGCTCGAGATCGTGTTCGCGCGCATGGATTTGACCGGGCCGCAGTGACAGCACCTGGACGACGGCACCAGCTTGCTGTAGGGCTGCATTCGGTTGCTGTAGTTCAACCTTCTCGACACCGTCGGCGGCCAGGATGGCGATCGTCTTTCCTTGCAACTCGTTTGACATACCGTACTCCTTCTTTGTGTGTTAGTTCGAAGCACCACCCCACGGCCGAACAGCTCGCGGATGATCGTGCACGTCACGCACGTTCTTCGGCCCAAACCGCATCGTTCACAGGGTCTTTCGGGCGACTCTGCTGGGCAATCAGGGTGTGGCCAAATCGGGTCATACCACCCGGGTACCCCGGTGCGAGAGTCTTAAAGCCGTTCCTTCACCGCGGCGGACAAGCGTGCCCCATCAGCCTTGCCCTGTGCAATCGCAGTGGCCACCCTCATCACCAGTCCCATCTGCTTCATCGTGGGTCGCTCCCCGATTTGCTCGGCCACTTCGGCTATCGCGGTGTCGACCACGTCGGCGACCTCTGCCTCGGTGAGCGGAGTGGGCAAGTACTCATCGATGATCCGTGCCTCGGCGTGCTCGTTGGCGGCGAGTTCGCCACGACCGTTCTGGGTGTAGATCTCGGCGGCCTCACCGCGCTTCCGTGACTCCCTGGTCAGCACCTTGAGCACTTCGTCGTCCGAGAGCTCTCTTGCCTGCTTGCCGGAGACTTCCTCGGTCTGGATCGCAGCCAGTAGCATGCGCAGGGTCGCGGTACGTAGCTTGTCCTGGGCCTTCATCGCCTCGGTGAGGTCCGACCGGAGCCGAGATTTGAGTTCCGCCATGGTAGAGACGCTACGCGCCTTACGTTGTGAATTGCCCCGCCCGCCGACAGGATGGAGCCCATGACCAACGACGACCGGCGCTGCACCCAGTGAGCACACTGCCGCCTGGTTATCCGGTTGAGCCACCACCGACCGGCTACCCCACATTCGGGTATGACGGTGTGCCTCCGGCTTACGGACCACCGCCCGGCTACGGACCACCGCCCGGCTACGGACCACCGCCCGGCTACGGACCACCGCCCGGCTACGGACCACCGCCCGGCTACGGACCACCACCCGGCTACGGACCACCACCCGGCTACGGACCACCACCCGGTTACGGACCACCGCCCGGCTACGGACCACCGCCCGGTTACGGACCACCGCCCGGCTCCCAATACGGTCCGCCACTTGTCCCGGGAGCGGTGAAGCCGGGAATCATCCCACTGCGGCCCCTGACCCTGAGCGACATCTTCAACGGCGCGGTCGGCTACATCCGCGCCAACCCCAAGGCCACTCTGGGCTTGACGGCCATTGTCGTGGTGATCATGCAGGTCATCACATTGGCAGCCACTCTGGGACCCCTAGTCGCGTACGGCAGGTTTTCGACGGGGGAGCCCGACGAGCTGACCGGCGGTGTCGTTCTCGCCTGGCTCGCCTCGATCGGAGGCGGTGTCCTGCTCAGCTGGCTGGGCGGAATGCTGCTCAGCGGCATGCTCACCGTCGTCGTCGGGCGGGCCGTGTTCGGGTCGCCGATCACGGTCGGCGAAGCCTGGGCCAAGGTCCGCGGTCGCCTGCTGACGCTGATCGGCCTGGCAATGCTCGAAGCCGTCGGCGTGGTGGCGCTGGTCGGGTTGGTGATCGTGATCCTGGTCGGGGTCGCCGCGGTCGCCAATGGAGCGGCGGCGGTCCTCCTCGGCTTCCCCTTGCTGCTCCTGGTAGTGGTGCTGCTGGCCTACCTGTACACCGTGCTGTTGTTCGCGCCCGTATTGATCGTCCTGGAGCGGCTGCCGCTTGTCGACGCGATCACCAGATCCTTTGCGCTGGTCCGCAACGGCTTCTGGAGGGTGTTCGGTATCCGGCTGCTAGCGGCGCTCGTGGTGGGCGTGGTCGGTGGTGCGATTTCGGCGCCGTTCAGCCTCGTCGGGCAGATATTGGTGGGTGTCGCGGGGTCCACCACCATGCTGCTCGTCGGCACCACGCTGTCGTCCATCGGTGGCGCGGTGAGCCAGATCATCACTGCGCCGTTCACCGCCGGGGTGGTCGTGCTGTTGTACACGGATCGCCGAATGCGCGCCGAGGCCTTCGACCTGGTGCTTCAGTCCGGTTTACAAACCGGCCCGGCCGGCGGGCCGGCCGCTGTGGAGTCCACCGATAACCTGTGGCTCACGCGGCCTTTCTAACCGACCAGTGAGGACTGACTGACCGTGCCCTCCATCGACATCGACCGCGATGCCGCACACGAGGCCGCGCAGCGTGAGCTCAACAAGCCGATCTATCCCAAGGATTCGCTAGCGAACCAGATCAACGACTGGATCAACGAGCTGCTCTACCGGCTGGTGGAGAAGGCCAACTCGGTATCTGGCGGGTGGCTCACCGTCACCGTGCTGATCGCCCTGCTGGTGGTCGCCGTGATCGTCGCCGTCCGCATCGCACGGCGCACCATGCGCACCAACCGTGGTGGCGACTACCAGCTTTTCGACGTCGGCCAACTGACTGCCGCCCAACACCGGGCGACGGCTGAAGGCTATGCGGCCGAAGGTAATTGGGCCGCCGCGATCCGGCACCGGCTACGCGCTGTCGCCCGCCAGTTGGAGGAGACCGGCGTGGTCACCCCGGTTGCTGGCCGTACCGCCAACGAGCTGGCCAACGACGCCGGCGCGGCATTGCCGCACCTGACAGGGGAGCTGACGCGGGCAGCGACCGCGTTCAACGACGTCACCTACGGCGAACGGCCCGGAACCCAAGCCGCCTACCAGATGATCGCCGACCTGGATGACCACATCCGGTTCCGTTCAACCGCGCCTTCGGCGGTGGCGCAGCCCGCCGCGCTCGAGTCATGGGCGCGGGTCCGGTGATCCCCGCACGCTCGGGCTCCGGACCGGCCGCTCGGCAACGGCGCCCCTGGCGCGGGGTGTTGCTCATCCTGGCCGCAATCACCGTCGTCGCCGCCATCACCACATACCTGACGGCACCGCGCCCCGGCGGCACGATGGACCCCGAATCCACCGGATCCTCAGGTGCGCATGCCCTCGTGACGCTGCTGCGCGAGCACGGCGTCGAGGTGGTGGTGGCCCGCACCATCGCCGATGTCGAGGGTTCGGCCCGGCCTGACACATTGTTGCTGGTGGCCCAGAGTCACTACCTGACCGATAACTCGGTACTGGATCGGCTGGCCAAAGCCCCTGGCGACCTGTTACTGGTGGAGCCCACATCGCGAACTCGCAGCGCCCTAACTCCGGGGCTGCGCATGGCGACCGCCGGACCATTCGACAGCCAACCGGATTGTCCGCTGCGGGAAGCGAATCGGGCCGGATCTGTGCATTTCGGGCCCGCCGACACCTATCGCGCCAAGGGCGACCTGACGCTAATCAGCTGTTACGGCGGGGCATTGGTCCGTTTTCGCGACGATGGCCGAACCATCACCGTGGTCGGCAGTAGCAACTTCATGACCAACGGGGGCCTGTTGCAGGCCGGCAACGCGGCGCTGGCGATGAACCTCGCCGGCGCCCAGCCCCGTGTCGTCTGGTACGCGCCCAACCACATCGAAGGCGAAAAGTCTTCTCCGTCATCTATTTACGACCTGATTCCAGCGAACGTGACGTGGATCGTCTGGCAGCTGTGGCTGGTGGTAATCCTGGTGGCGCTGTGGAAAGGCCGGCGGATCGGTCCGCTGGTGGCCGAGGAGTTACCCGTTGTGGTCCGCGCATCGGAGACCGTCGAAGGTCGCGCTCGGCTGTACCGGTCCCGCCGGGCCCGCGACCGCGCCGCGGAAGCACTGCGCATGGCGACCCTGCAGCGGCTGGTCCCTCGTCTCGGCATCGGCTCGAACGCGGCGCCGCCGGCGGTGGTGATGACCGTAGCCCAGCGCAGCGGGGCCGACCCGGAGTTCGTTCGATACCACCTGTTCGGTCCGCCCCCGGCCACCGACAACGATCTATTACAACTTGCCCGTACGCTCGACGAGATCGAAAGGCAGGTCACACACTCGTGACACCGTCTCCTTCCAGCCCGCAAGCCCCTGCAGCCCAGACCCCGATCGCAGCATCGGCCCGTGATGCCTTGCTGGAGTTACGCACCGAGATCGCCAAGGCCGTCGTCGGCCAGGACGGGGTGATCAGCGGCCTGGTGATCGCGCTGCTGTGTCGTGGCCACGTGCTCCTGGAAGGTGTTCCGGGAGTTGCGAAGACGCTGATGATCCGTGCCCTATCGGCCGCCTTGCAGCTGGAGTTCAAGCGGGTGCAGTTCACCCCTGACCTGATGCCCGGCGATGTCACCGGTTCGCTGGTCTATGACACCCACACCGCGGAGTTCGTGTTCCGGCCGGGTCCGGTCTTCACCAACCTGCTGCTGGCCGATGAGATCAACCGGACCCCGCCCAAGACGCAGGCTGCGCTGCTCGAGGCGATGGAGGAGCGGCAGGTCAGCGTGGAGGGTCAACCCAAGCCGCTGCCCGACCCGTTCATCGTCGCGGCGACCCAGAATCCCATCGAATACGAGGGCACCTATCAGTTGCCCGAAGCCCAACTCGACCGTTTCCTGCTCAAACTGAATGTGACGTTGCCGGCTCGCGACGCCGAGATCGCCATCCTCGGCCGCCACGCGCATGGCTTCGATCCGCGCGACCTGTCGGCGATCAAGCCGGTGGCCGGGCCGGCGGACCTGGCGGCCGGCCGCGAGGCGGTGCGCCAGGTGCTGATCGCCGATGAGGTGCTGGGCTACATCGTCGACATCGTTGGGGCGACGCGATCCTCCCCCGCGCTACAACTGGGTGTGTCACCCCGCGGGGCAACGGCACTGCTGGCCACCGCCCGGTCCTGGGCCTGGCTGTCCGGGCGCAGCTATGTCACTCCCGACGACGTGAAGGCCATGGCCCGCCCGACGCTACGCCACCGGGTGATGCTGCGCCCAGAAGCCGAGCTTGAAGGTGCCACGCCCGACGGGGTTCTGGACGGGATTTTGGCTTCGGTTCCGGTGCCTCGCTAGTGATCCCGCGCCGGCAACGATGCAGAGTGCAGCGATGAGAAGGAGCGGCGCCAATGGTCCTTAGCGGGCGCACCGGCTTGCTGGCGTTGATCGCCGTCCTGCCGATCGCGCTGTCCCCTTGGCCTGCAAGGACTTTCGCCCTAATGCTTTGGGCGTTGGCGTTGGCTGTGACCATCGACATCGTGCTGGCGGCCAGCCCGCGCAAGCTGCGCTATACCCGGTCGCCGGATAGTTCGGCCCGGCTTGGCCAGCCTGTGGATGCGGGCTTGCTGATCCACAATGGCAACCGCCGCCGGTTCCGCGGACATGTTCGCGATGCGTGGCCGCCAAGTGCGCGCACGCAGCCCCGCACCCACACGGTCCGTATCGCCGCCGGCCAGGACCAGCTGGTGGTCACGGCGTTGCGGCCGGTTCGGCGTGGCGACCAATGCGCGGCCATGGTCACGGCTCGATCGCTGGGACCGCTCGGGTTGGCGGGACGTCAGGGCTCCAAGGCGGTGCCCGGACAGGTCCGGGTGCTGCCGCCGTTCTTGTCGCGCAAGCACCTGCCGTCACGGCTGGCGAAACTTCGGGAGATCGACGGTCTGCTGCCCACGCTGATTCGCGGCCAGGGAACCGAATTCGATTCGCTGCGCGAGTATGTCGTCGGCGACGACGTCCGCTCGATCGACTGGCGTGCGACCGCGCGTCGTGCCGACGTGATGGTGCGCACCTGGCGGCCGGAACGCGATCGGCGGGTCGTCATCGTGCTCGACACCGGACGGATGGCGGCCGGTCGCGTCGGTGTGGATCCGACCGCCGCCGACCCAGCAGGCTGGCCGCGGCTGGACTGGTCCATGGACGCCGCTCTATTGCTGGCGGCGCTGGCGTCGCGGGCCGGGGATCATGTCGACTTCCTGGCCCACGACCGGGTGAGCCGGGCTGGGGTGTTCGGCGCGTCGCGCACCGAGCTGCTGGCCCAACTGGTCGGTGCCATGGCTCCGCTGCAGCCGGCGCTTGTCGAATCCGACTGGCGCGCAATGGTTGCCAACATCGTGCGACGGACCCGGCGGCGATCGCTGGTGGTGCTGCTGACCGATCTCAACGCGACCGCTCTCGAGGAGGGCCTGCTGCCGGTGCTGCCACAATTGTCGGGCAAACACCATGTATTGGTCGCCGCGGTTGCCGACCCGCGCGTGGATCAACTAGCCATCGGGCGTTCCGACGCGGCAGCGGTTTACGACGCGGCGGCCGCCGAACGAGCCCGTAATGACCGGCGTGCGATCGCGATGCGACTGCGCACGAGCGGGGTGGACGTCGTCGATGCACCGCCCACAGAGATTGCGCCCGCACTTGCCGACCGCTATCTGGCGATGAAGGCGACCGGACGGCTTTAGCCCCATTTGCCGCCGCGCGGCTGATTCAGCCGGTGGGCACCACGTCGGGCGCGTCCTCGATATCGCCTGTCTCTCCGGCCGTTACGGCGCGACGGCCGAAGTACACGACGTAGCCCAAGAACGCCGCCTCGGCAGTAAGGCCGATCGCGATACGCACAAATGTGGGCAATGGCGATGGCGTCACCATCGCTTCGATCAATCCCGAGACCAGCAATACGCCCACCAGTCCCACGGCGACCGATACGACACCGCGGCCTTGCTCGGCAAGGACCTGTCCGCGCGGCCGGTCACCGGGCGATATCACCGACCATCCCAGCCGCATCCCGACCGCGCCGGCAAGAAACACCGCCGTCAACTCGAGCAGCCCATGCGGAAGCAGCAGGCCCAGCAATAAGCCGCCCTTGCCCGCCTGGAACATCAGGCCGCCGATCACGCCCACATTGGCGGCGTTTTCGAAAAGCACAAACGGTATCGGCAGACCCAGGACGACGGACATGGCGATGCACTTGGCGGCCACCCAGGTGTTGTTCACCCAGACCTGAAGGGCGAATGCCGCAGCGGGGTGTGCGCTGTAATACGACTGAACGTCGTGGTTGACCAATTCGTCTATGTCCGTTGGCGTTCCGATGAGCGACTGCACCTCGGGACTGTTGGCCACCCAGAAACCGATAACCACTGTGACGGCGAAGAACGCTACCGCCGTCGCCAGCCACCAGCGCCAGGCACGATAGGCGACCACTGGGAAGGACACCGTCCAGAAACGAACGAACGTACTCGTCAGCGGGGCATGCGCGCCGGTGACCGCGGAGCGGGCGCGCGCCACCAGGCTCGACAGTCGAGCCGTCACCAGTGAATCCGACGACACCGATCGCAGCATCGACAGATGCGTCGACACCCGCTGATAGAGCTCGACCAGTTCATCAACCTCGGCGCCGGTCAGCGAGCGGCGTCTTTTGACCAGCTGATCAAGCCGGTCCCAGGTGGCACGGTGGGTCAGCAAGAACGCGTCGACATCCACCCTGCGGAGCCTACCCAGCGAGTGCGCGGGGCGCGGCTCGAAATACCTGTACCGTCCCAGTTATGCCAGAGGTGGTGACCGGGGACGCGGTGGTGCTTGATGTACAGATCGCGCAGCTACCGGTGCGGGCGGTGAGCGCAATCATCGACATCATCGTGATATTCGTCGGCTACATCCTGGGAATGATGCTCTGGGCAGCCTCGTTGGCTCAGTTCGACGAAGCGCTGACAATCGCATTCCTGATCATTTTCACGGTGCTGGCAATGGTCGGTTACCCCGTCGCAATAGAGACGGCAACGCGGGGCCGCTCGATAGGCAAGATCGTGATGGGCCTGCGGGTGGTATCCGACGACGGCGGCCCCGAACGCTTCCGGCAGGCGCTTTTTCGCGCGCTGGCCTCGGTGGTAGAAATCTGGATGCTGCTAGGCAGCCCCGCGGTGATCTGCAGCCTGCTGTCGCCGAAGGCCAAACGTGTCGGCGACATATTCGCCGGCACAGTCGTTGTCAGCGAACGCGGTCCCCGGCTGAGGCCGCCGCCGGCGATGCCGCCGTCACTCGCCTGGTGGGCGTCCTCGCTACAACTTTCCGGACTCACCGCGGGCCAGGCCGAGGTCGCGCGTCAATTCCTTTCCCGGGCAGCACAACTCGATCCGATGCTGCGCCAACAGATGGCATACCGGATTGCCGCCGATGTGCTGTCTCGCATCGCTCCGCCACCGCCGCCCGGTGTCCCGCCGCAATTGGTACTTGCCGCGGTGCTTGCCGAAAGGCACCGGCGCGAACTGGCCCGGCTCCGTCCGGCTATGGGTCCGATGATGCCGCAGCCGGGACCTGTTCCCTGGCCACCGGCAGGGCCTCCGCAGCAGGCACCAGCACCCATTCCGTGGCCGGAAACCGATCAGACGCCACCAACCGCGGGCGGATTCTCGCCGCCAAGGTAAGCCCTCCTATTGCGACGGTAGTCGCCAGGATGGCGACATCGGCTTCCGCCGCGGGACAGCCATCTGGCGTTGCATCGCGTTAGTTTACGATATATCGTGATACACAGTCATATATCGGAGGGCAGCGGCAAGAGGCCTTCCGCAAGAAGCGCAAGGACCACAGACATGAACACCCCATTCACTCCCCCCAGCGGGCCATTCGGCGGGCGGCCCGGTTTCGGTTTCGGTTTCGGCTTCGGGCCAGGACCTGCACAGCGGCGCGCCCTGCAGGGCGCCAAGCGCCACGCGCGGCGCGAGTTCTTCGAGCACCTCCGCGACCATGCCGACGATCACGACGGATCCTTCGGCTTTGGCCCCGGCTTCGGGCCCGGCTTCGGCCCCGGTTTCGTTTTCGGGTTCGGCCCGGGCGGCCCCCGCGGCGGTTGGCGCCGGGGCGGACGCGGACGGCGCGGCGACGTGCGGGCGGCCATCTTGGTGCTGCTGGCCGAACGGCCGATGCACGGCTACGAGATGATCCAGCAAATCGCCGAACGCAGCAATGGAATATGGCGGCCAAGCCCCGGGTCGGTGTACCCGACGCTGCAGCTACTCGACGACGAAGGCTTGATCACCGCCAGCGAGACCGACGGCAGCAAGAAGCTTTTCGAGCTGACCGACGACGGCCGCGCCGCAGCCGAAAAGGTCGAAGCCCCACCGTGGGAGGAGATCGCCGAGGGCGTCGACCCGGGCCACATCAACCTGCGCACGGCCACGCGCCAACTCTTTGGCGCGATCGCGCAATCGGCGCATACCGCCAGCTCCGAGCAGCAGCAGCGGATCGTCGACATCATTAACACTGCGCGTCGCGAGATCTACGGCATCCTCGGCGAGGACTGAACCGCGTGCCCGCGGGCATCAAGCCGGTCGGAGGCTACGAGACGTCGACCCAATCCAGGGTGCGCTGCACCGCCTTGCGCCAGCCGGCGTATCCGGCGGCACGCTCCTCGTCGTCCCACGTCGGCGTCCACCGCTTGTCCTCTTGCCAGTTGGCCCGTAGGTCGCAGGGATCGGCCCAGAAACCAACGGCCAAACCGGCCGCGTAGGCAGCACCCAATGCGGTGGTCTCGGCAACCACCGGTCGCACCACGTCCACTCCCAACACGTCGGCCTGGATCTGCATGCACAAGTCGTTGCCGGTGATGCCGCCATCTACCTTCAGCACCTCAAGGCGCACACCGGAATCCGCCTCCATGGCGTCCACCACATCGCGACTCTGATAGCAGATCGCCTCCAGCGTTGCGCGAGCCAGGTGTGCGTTGGTGTTGAACCGCGATAGCCCGACGATCGCGCCGCGGGCATCCGATCGCCAATACGGGGCGAACAACCCGGAGAACGCCGGCACGAAATAGACCCCGCCGTTGTCGGCAACCTGACGCGCCAGCGACTCGCTCTGGGCCGCGCCGCTGATGATGCCCAGCTGATCGCGCAGCCATTGCACCGCCGACCCCGTCACCGCGATCGAACCCTCAAGTGCGTACACGGGTTTGGCGTCCCCGAACTGGTAACAAACGGTGGTCAGCAGGCCGTTTTTCGATCGCACGATCGTTTCGCCGGTGTTGAGTAGCAAGAAATTGCCGGTGCCGTAGGTGTTTTTCGCCTCGCCTGCGGCCAGGCACACCTGACCGACCATGGCCGCATGCTGGTCGCCCAGGACTCCGGTGATGGGCACCCCACCCCCGACGGGCCCGGAATCCAACGTGACACCGTAGGGCTGCAGCGCCGAAGACGGCTCGATCGCGGGCAGCATCGCGCGTGGGATGGAGAAAAAGGACAGCAGCTCGTCGTCCCAGTCCAACGTCTCCAGGTTCATCAGCATGGTCCGGCTGGCGTTGGTCACATCGGTGACATGCACGCCACCGCGCGGCCCGCCCGTCAGATTCCACAACACCCAGGTGTCCGGCGTGCCGAACAGCGCGTCGCCGCTTTCGGCGGCCGCGCGCACCCCGTCGACATTCTCCAAGATCCACTGCAACTTCCCGCCCGAGAAGTACGTGGCCGGCGGCAACCCGGCCTTACGGCGGATCACGTCGCCGCGTTCGTCTCGGTCCAGCGCCGACGCGATGCGATCGGTGCGGGTGTCCTGCCAGACGATCGCGTTGTAATACGGGCGGCCGGTACGCCTATTCCATACCAGCGTGGTCTCACGTTGGTTCGTAATACCCAACGCCGCAATATCTTTCGATGAGAAGTTGGTCGTGTTCAGCACCGTAGTCAGCACCGAAGCGGTACGCTCCCAGATCTCGACCGGATTGTGTTCAACCCACCCCGCGCGAGGCAGGATCTGCTCATGCTCGAGCTGGTGGCGGGCCACCTCGGCGCCGTCGTGATCAAAGATCATGCAGCGCGTGCTGGTGGTGCCCTGGTCGATTGCGGCTATGAATTCGGCCAACTGCTCTCCTAACGGTGCTCGTCCATGATGGTCTACGCAGCTTCAGATCCTCGACGCGGACCCATTCAGTCGACGAAGGGATCGCGCACCTTGATCCCTTCGAACTTCCGGAAGTCACGGTCGTGACTCCAGATCGTGGCGACGCCGTGCTGGTGCATGAGCGCGACGAGGTGGGCGTCTGGGATGAGGTTGCCCTTGGGTTTGACGGTGCCGGCTACCCGTCGATAAGCGGACCAGAATCCGTCGATCTCGCCGACCTGCCGCACGTGTGGCTTGGAGACGAACTGCTCGATGTTGTCAACCGCGACCTCGGACGTCAGCGGCGAATCGAGCAACCTCGGATGGGTGACGATGCGTAGGTAGCCGAGGGCGACCGGCCAGAGCAGGTAAACAATGCCGGGTCCGGCCAAGAACCGCTCCACGAGCGCCTTCGCCTTGTCATGAAACGGACTGCCCCGATGCGTCGCGTAGACCAGGATGTTGACGTCGAAGGTCTCGCTCATCTTTCGATTGGCCGGTCCAGCACCGCCCCGACGGCGTCTTTGTCGTCCAGATCCACGCGCGGCCGTAGGTCGGCGGTCGCCCAGCGGATGTCCACACTCGGGTGAGGCTTGGCCGCGAGCGCTTGAGCCAGCAGTTCGGATACGAGCTGCCCCAACGGTTTGCGCTCCTCACGCTGACGCTGCTTCAACGCTCGCAGTATGTCGTCGTCGAGGTCGATCGTGGTTCGCATGCATCAGATGCTAGGCCACCTCGTATCTGATGCGTAATCCTGCTGTTGCGCAGTGGACGGTAAACCTGTTGCATCGGCTTTGTGGGCGAAGAGGTAAAGCGCACCACGTATAACCGCGCACATCGGCGGGAATACCGGCGCAAGGTGCGGCTGTGCTTGGACGTCTTCGAAACGATGCTTGCCCAGTCCAGCTTCGACGCCGACCAGCCGCTCACCGGTATGGAGATCGAGTGCAACCTCGTCGACGCGGACTATCAGCCCGCCATGTCGAATCGGTACGTGCTCGACGCTATCGGAGATCCGGCCTACCAGACCGAATTGGGCGCTTACAACATCGAATTCAATGTCCCGCCCCGCCCGCTTCCCGGACACACCGGCCTCGACTTGGAGAAGGAAGTGCGCGCCAGCCTCAACGATGCCGAGCGAAAAGCTAGCTCCAGCGGAGCTCACATCGTGATGATCGGCATCCTGCCCACGCTGATGCCGAAGCATCTGACCCAGGGCTGGATGAGCGAATCAACGCGGTACGCAGCGCTCAACAAATCCATCTTCAGTGCACGCGGCGAATATATCCCTATCAACATCTCCGGTCCGGAACCGCTGAGCTGGCAAGCCGCCTCCATCGCGCCCGAATCCGCGTGCACCAGCATGCAATTGCATCTGCAGGTAGCTCCAGCGGATTTCGCCGCCCATTGGAACGCCGCCCAAGTGCTGGCCGGCCCGCAGCTTGCGCTCGGCGCGAACTCGCCCTTCTTCTTCGGCCACCGGCTATGGTCGGAAACCCGAATCGAATTGTTCACCCAATCCACCGACACCCGGCCCGAGGAACTCAAGACCCAGGGAGTGCGCCCTCGGGTCTGGTTCGGTGAACGATGGATCACTTCGGTTCTCGATCTGTTCCAGGAGAACATCCGCTACTTTCCGTCGCTGCTACCCGAGGTGTCCGACGAGGATCCGGTCGCCGAATTGGCGGCCGGACGCACCCCGCACCTGTCGGAATTGCGCCTGCACAACGGCACCGTGTACCGGTGGAACCGGCCGGTTTACGACGTTGTGGACGGGCGACCCCATCTACGGTTGGAGAACCGGGTGTTGCCGGCCGGACCGACCGTCGTTGACATGCTGGCGAATTCGGCTTTCTACTACGGGATGGCGCACAGCCTGTCGCAGGCGGACCCACCGCTGTGGACAAGGATGAGTTTCGCTGCGGCACAGGCGAATTTCCTGGCAGCCGCCAAGCAAGGTATCGACGCCCGGCTGGCCTGGCCGGGCCTGGGCGAGGTAACCGCTCGGGAATTGGTGTTGGGCACATTGTTGCCGCTGGCCCACGAGGGATTGCGGCGACGGGGTGTCGATGCTGAAGTGCGCGACCGATTCTTGGGTGTCATCGCCGACCGTGCTCAGACCGGCCGCAATGGCGCGAGCTGGCAGGTATCCACCGTGCAGGCCCTGGAAGACGGCGGACTGAGCCGGTCCGCAGCGCTGGCGGAGATGCTGCGCCGGTACTGCGAACACATGCACGCGAACGAACCGGTCCATACCTGGCCCCTCTAACCGCGGGTAGGTTGGGAACCATGTCACCCGAGGTAATGGACTGGGACGAAGTCTATAAGGGGCAGGGCGCCTTTGAAGGTCCACCGCCGTGGAACATCGGTGAGCCACAGCCCGAACTGGCGGCGTTGATCGCGGCCGAAAAGGTCCGCAGCGACGTGCTGGACGCCGGATGCGGGTTTGCCGAGTTGTCGTTGGCGCTGGCCGCCGACGGGTACACCGTGGTGGGTATCGATATCACCCCGACGGCCATTGCGGCGGCCACCAAGGCGGCGCGGGACCGCGGGTTGACCACGGCCAGCTTCGAGCAGGCTGACATCACAGAGTTTTCCGGCTACGACGGCCGCTTTGCCACGGTGATCGACAGCACGCTGTTTCACTCGCTGCCGGTGGAGGGACGCGATGGCTATCTGCGTTCGGTACACCGCGCCGCCGCCCCGGGCGCCAGCTATTTCGTGCTGGTGTTCGCCAAGGGCGCCTTTCCCGCAGAGCTGGAAACCAAGCCCAACGAAGTCGACGAAGACGAGTTGCGAGCGGCGGTGAGCAAATACTGGGAGATCGACGAGATTCGGCCGGCATACATCCACGCCAAGATTCCCGAGATTCCACCGCAGACGCCTGGTGCGCCGGTCGTCGAATTTCCGCCGCACGGCCGCGACGAGAAGGGCCGGATGAAGCTTCCTGCCTACCTGCTGACGGCACACAAGGCCGGCTAGCGGCACCCAGGCCGGCCCGGGGGCGACCTCAATCGGAGGTCGCCGCGGTCGCTTCGCTAAGTGCTTCGGCGAACGCCTCCAGGTCCTGCGCGGTGGTGTCCACGTGCGGCGAGATCCGCAGCACAGGTGCTGTCAGCTGCAGGGGTGCTCGCCGTATTCCCGCGCAGGTGGTCACGATCCGCCGCTGCGCCAGCAGCCAGTCCCGCACCGCTGCGGGGTCGGCGCCGCCGGTCGAAGCCATCGTGGTAATTGCGCTGGGTTCTTCGACCCCTTCGACCACTCGCCAGCCGTCGAGGTCGGCCAGCACGGTGCGGGCAATGCCGCCCAGCTCCGCCAAGCGTGCCCGCACCGACTCGGGCCCGCACGCCAGGTGCTCGCCCAACGCCACCGAGTATCCGACCCGTGCCGCGACATTGGCTTCGCCGAATCCGAGTTGTTGGGCAATCGAGGATTCCGGAGCCCAATCCGGCGCTGGCAGCCTTGGCGTCAATCGCTCCATCAGTTCGGGTCGCACTGCCAGCACGCCGACGCCGCGCGGCCCGGCGATCCATTTGCGCGACGACGAGTACGCGACGTCAGCACCCACCGCGCAGTCCACCTGTCCCATGGCCTGGGCAGCATCAACGACGAGCGGCAGTCCCAGCTGGTCGCAGAGCTTCGCCACCAGCGCAAGCGGTTGCACGGTGCCGCAGTGACTGGCTACCGGAGTCAGGTGGACGAGGTCCGGCGGGTCGTCTTCCAGCTCGAACGCCGCGTCGTCAAGCGCCAACCTGCCGTCGTCGAGGGTCGGGAGCGGACGCGGGGTGAATCCGTGCGCGGCCATCATGGCCAGGTTGGGGCCGTATTCGCCCGGCAGGCAGGCCACCGTCCGGCCTTCCCCGGGCCAGCTCCCCAGCAGCAGATCCAGCGCGTGGAGCGAGCCCGTGGTGAACACCACCTCCGCATCGGGCATGCCATACAAGGTCGCAACCGCAGCTCGTCCAGCGTCGAGCACCGGTGTGGCAGCCTCGGCGGCGACGTATCCGCCGACCTCGGACTCATGCAGCGCATGCTGGGCCGTGGCCTGCAGTACCGCGAAGCTCTGGCGCGAGCATGCCGCGCTGTCCAAATGCAGCCCGGCAGCGGGCGGGCGGGCCGCCCGCCACCGGTCCGTCAGGGTGCCGCCTTGGCGCTCTGCACCGTCGCCGGCGCGGCTCACTTGGCGGCCAGCGACAAACCGAAGTCTCCGACGTCGTCGGTCCACCACCGGACGCGCCGCAGTCCCGCCCCGGCCAACTCGGCACCCACCGCGTCCGGCCGGAACTTGCACGAGACTTCGGTGAGCATCTCCTCGCCGGCGGCGAAGTCGACGGTCAAATCCAGCGCACCCACCCGTACGCGCTGGCGACGGTCGACCCGCAGCCACATCTCGATCCGCTCCTCGTCGGCATTCCAGCGGGCCAGGTGCTGATACGCGTCGACGTCGAAATCCGCGTCGAGCTCCCGGTTGATCACGGCCAGCACATTGCGGTTGAACCGCGCCGTCACGCCGGCGGCATCGTCATAGGCCCGTACCAGCCGACCAGCATCCTTGACCAGGTCAGTGCCCAGCAACAGAGCGTCTCCCGGCCGCATCACCGCGGCCAACGTCGCGAGAAACTCCGCGCGCGGCCCGGGCGTCAGGTTACCGATCGTCGACCCCAAGAACACGAACAGCCGGCGCCCGCCGACTGGAATCTCGGTCAGATGTTCCTCGAAATCGCCACAGACGGCCTTGATCTCGACGCCTGCGTATTCGCGCTGAATCGCACCCGCGGTCGCCGACAGCACGCTGGCATCGACGTCGAACGGCACGAATCTGCGCAACGATCCGCGGTCCCGCAGCGCATCCAGCAGCATCCGGGTCTTTTCCGACGTGCCGCTGCCCAGCTCAACCAGGGTGTCTGCGGCGCTGGCCGTGGCAATTTCGGCCGACCGGGCGCGCAGGATTGCGGCCTCGGCGCGCGTCGGGTAATACTCCGGCAACCTGGTGATCTGATCGAACAGGTCACTGCCCACCGAGTCGTAGAACCACTTGGGCGGCAACGATTTCGGTGTCTGCTGTAGGCCTTCGAACACGTCGCGGCGCAATGCGTGGTACGCGGAGTCCTCAGCGAGATGGTTGGACAGCGACAGCGTCATTGGGTTCCCTTCGGGTGGTCGAGTGCGGTCAGCTTGACACCATCCGCGGTGACTTCGACATAGTGGCGGTCCGGTACGTCTTCCCAATCCGGGTCGTCGTCGTAGGGTTCGCTGGCCAGCACCACGCCATCGTCGCGGCGCAAGATGCACAAGGTGTCACCCCAGGTGGTAGCGACAAGTCGGGAACCGTTGGCGGCCAGTATGTTTAGCCGGGCAAGCGGGTCGGCCGCCCCGAGCTCGACGATCGTGTCGCCCAGCGCGCCCATCCCACGATCGAAGATCGTGGCTGCCAATATTGCGCTGTCGCAAACTGATTCGGCGGAGAAGCTGGTCGGCAGCAGCGCACGGTCGACCACACCGTTATGCGACAACAGCCAGTGACCGTCGGTGAATGGCGCGGCCGCACTGACTTCGATCGGCATCCCGACGGTCGCCGAACGCACGGCCGCTACCACGCAGTGGCTGCGCAGGGCTGGCGCGACCGATTCGAACGAAGCCTCCCCCCACAACGGCGTCGAGCTGCGCCAGCGCCGGGGTATAGCGCCGTCGAAGAACCCGACGCCCCAGCCGTCGGCGTTCATCAACCCGTGCTTTTGCCGGCGCGGGGCATACGACTGCACCCGCAAGCCCTGCGGCGGATCCAGTACGAGCGAGGAAAGCGTGACTTCGGCCCCGAGCCATCCCAAGTGACGGCACATCAGCTGGGATCCTCAACCGACCACGCCAACCGAACACCGGAGAAAATTTGACGACGGTACGGGTGATCCCAGTTTCGGAAGCTGGGCCGCAGTATGGCCGGCTCCACCGCCCACGATCCACCACGCAGCACCCGGTAATCGCCGTCAAAGAATGGCTGTGAGTAGCGCTCGTAGATCATCGGGACGAACCCGGGCCAGGGTCGCAGCGATGAGCTGGTCCATTCCCAGACGTCGCCGAGCATCTGTTCGACCCCATACGCCGAAGCTCCGGCCGGGTAGGCGCCAACGGTCGCGGGCCGCAACCCCGCGCCACCCAAGTTGGCGTGCGCGTCCGACGGCTGCGCATCACCCCACGGGTAGCGACGCCTGGAGTTGGTCGACGGATCCCACGCGCAGGCCTTCTCCCATTCCGCCTCGGTGGGCAGCCGGGCACCGGCCCACGCCGCATACGCCTCGGCCTCGAAGTAGCTGACATGCTGCACCGGCTCATCGGCGGGAAGGTCCTCGACATGGCCGAACCGGGTACGCATGCGCGCGTCGGAACTCCAGAACTGCGGCGCGGTCAAACCCGCGGCCTGGCGGTGCTGCCAGCCACGGGTGGACCACCACCGCGGCTGCGTGTAGCCGCCGTCGGAGATGAAGTCTTGCCACTCGCCGTTGGTGACCGGCACCCGGCCAATCCGGAATGCCGGCACGTCCACGACGTGAGCGGGACGTTCGTTGTCCAACGAGTACGGCTCGCTCGCCGCGTCCACGCCCAGCACGAACGGGCCGCCGGGCACCAACACCGAGGTCCCAGCCACGCCCGCCCGGCCGGGGGGCAGGGCCGAGGTCTCACGCAACAGCGGCGGGCCGGAACGCAGATTCAATGCTTGCAGCATGGTCTCGTCGTGCTGGTTTTCGTGGCTGATGACCAGCGCGAATTCGAAGTCGCCGGCATCTTCGGGCAATGCGTCGAGGGCATCCAGGGCGGCGGAGCGGACCGTCTGGCAATATGACCGGGCCTGGTCCGGTGACAGCAGCGGCAAATCGATCCGGCTCGCGCGGGAATGCTCGAACGCGTCATAGAGACCTTCGACGGCCACCGGCAACAACCCGGGCCGGCCCGGATCCCCGCCGCGCAACAGCCACAACTCTTCCTGCTGACCGATGTGCGCCAGGTCCCACACCAGTGGGCTCATCAACGGGTCGTACTGCCGACACAGCTCGGCGTCGTCGAAATCGACCAGGCGCAACGTCCGCGCGCGCGCCCGGTCCAGGTCGCACGCAACCCTTTCCCGTGAGGTCACGACCCCCCTTGCGCTAGCCGTGCGAGCCGCGAAACTGTAGCCGCGATGCCATATTCGAACACCCGGTCGGAGAAATCGTCCGCGGGACATCGGCCTTGCTCGACGTATCGCATCAGGCGTTGCATCGGGTCGGTCAGTTCGGGGGGCATCCGCCGCGCGGCGATGGCCAGACATCGGTTGGCCGCCGTGTAGAGACGTCTGTCGTCCAATCCGATCCGGGCGGCGATGTCCCAGGCCGTGGCAACCGGTTCGACGGCCTCGGCCGCCAGGTCGGCCGCGTCCGGGTCGTCGAGCAACGTCACCAGGGTGAACACCACCGCGGGCCACACGGCGTCGGGCAGGCTGTCGAGGTAACGGACTTCCAGCCACTGCCGGGGCCGCACCGGAGGGAACAGCGTGGTCAGGTGGTATTCCAGATCAGCGGCGGTAGGGCGGCGATCGCCGAGCAGAACCAAGCCGTCGACCCAGTCGGTGAACGGCACATAGTGCGTGACCGCGAATGTGTCTTGAGCATCCGGGCTGCGCACCATCATCACCGGCGCCTTCAGGGCATACCGCGCCCAGTCGGTACCCGGATCGTCGCCGCTGGCACCGAGAATTGGCCCGCAGCGCGCCGAGTCCATCTGGCCCCACACCCGTTGTCGGGTGGATTGCCACCCGGAAAACTCGCCGGTCAGCATCGGCGAGTTGGCCGCGATCGCGATCATCGTCGGGCCCAGCGCATGCGCCAGCCGCACCCGCGCCGCCCAGCCGGCCTGGGGTCCGGCGTCCAGATTGACCTGGATTGAGGCTGTCGATGTCATCATCGCCGCGCCCGCGGCGCCGGTGTGGCTAGCGGCGAAGAACTGCTCCATGGCGCGATAACGCGCACCCGGATTGACCCGCAGCTGCGGCCGCAGCGGATCCGCGCCCAGAAAAACCAAGCCCAGCCCGGCGTTGGCGAACGCCGAACGCAGCACCGTCTGGTCGCGGTTCATGGCATCGATGGCCGGCAGTACGCCATCGACAGGCGGACCGGACAGTTCCACGGCGCCGCCGGGTTCCACGCTGACCACGCTGCCGCCTGGTAGCGGGCTCAGCCACTCGAGGACATCGGTTATTTCATCCCACCTCGGCCGACGAAACGGATCGGCCGGGTCGAAGCAGTGCGCCTCCATTTCCAGACCAACGCGGCCCAGCGAGCCATCGACCAGGCAGCCGTCAGCTATGTACTGCGCCGCGGCCGACGAATCGACTATCTCCGCTTCGAGCGGGCGAACGCGATCCAGTTGCGCGGCCGCGGCTGTGATGGCGGCGAACGTCATATCACGATCCCTCCGGGCACGGAGCCTGCGCAGCTATCGGGACGATAACCGCCAACACTTCATCTTCCAGATCGCACCGACATATTCCCGAACGTAGTGGCCGCACGGGGTGTGCGACAGATTTATAGGTAATCGAAGTTGATCTTGAGTTGAACCGTTGGCCTGCTGGTCATGCGGTGGCGTGGGCGGCGATCTGGTTGTGCGGCTGGGTCCAGATGCGGTCGAAGCGACCGCTGGCCTGTTGGCAGCGCAGGGTGAGGATGCCGGTGGCGCCGGGGATGTTCCAGCGCATGCCGGACAGTTTCAGTCGCTGGCCGACGAGGGATTTGCAGCCGGCCTCGACGACTCCGGAGCCGACGAACATGCCGTGTGCGCGGAAGTAGGCGTAGCGCATCCGGTGGGCGTTGGTCTTGAAGTACGGCAGTGCTCTTGCCGTCTGGTGGGCGGTGTCGTCTGGTAGTTGCGGCAGGAGCCGCTCGGTTTGGGTGACCAGGGTTTCGATGTCGCCGGCGTCGAGGTCGGCCAGGCGGGCGGCCAACCAGTCCAGGTGCTCATCGCCGAGGACGCCGGTGAGGTGCGCGGCGAGGGCGTGCAGGTGTTCGCGGGCGTGGTAGAGGTCCACGATCGGGGTGGCCGCGGGCAGGATCGCGGTGGCCAGGTTCCAGATCCAGGGCGCGCCGTCGCCGAGGACGACCAGTTGGCGGATGGCATCGGCGCCGCGGCGGCGGGCCTCGGCCGCCACCAGGGTGGTGAATTCGGCCACGGGGGCGAAGCTGGCCAGGTAGCTGGTGGAGTCCGGGTCGCGCACTGGCCGGCCGTCGGTGTCGACGGTGGTCTGGGTGAACAGGGCGGCGAGTTTGACCTCGCGGGTGCGGGCCCGCCCGTCGGGGGCCTTGCCGGCACGCCCGGTGGTGGCGGCGGGCACCATCGGCACGCCGGTGCCGTCGATGGCGAGGTAGAGCTTGTCGGGCAGCACCGCCGGTGGCAGCACGCGCACCCGGCGGGCCGCGATGGCGGCCGACTCGGCGGCGATGCGCGCCGCGACGGCGGCACCGTCGTTTTCGGCGCTGCGTTCGATCCGCTTGGGGTTCAACCGGATTCCGGCCAGCTCAGCGAGCAGGTCGGACGCGGTGGCGAACGGTTGCGCGGCCCCGGCGCGGGCCACCATCCGGCGCAGTCCCGGCGACAGCGACGCCCCGGTAACACCGAGCACGTCGTCACGCGGAACGAGGCCGCGCCCGCACCCGCCGCAGTGGTAGTAGGCGCGGCGCAGTTCGACCGGCCCCAGCACGGTCTGGATCGTCTTGGTCCGGTAGCCGACGAACTCGGCCGCATGACCTGCACTGCAGTCGATCCGGGGTCCGCGGTGGCCGGTGTCGGCGGCCAGCAATCGGCCTAGCAGCGAGGCACCGAGCCGGGTCATCGCGGTGCGGATCGCCAGCTCCACGGCCTCCAAATCCTCCCCTGAGGTACCCAGCGACCGCACGGCCAGCGCGGCCAGCCGGTCTACCTCGGCCGCGAACTCCGCTTCGAGCGCCTCTCGGAGCCCCCTTTTTCGGCCTGCGTGTCGACCGTGGACGAAACCGTGCCGGCCGCACCGGGCGGGCGCGCCTCACAGATGGCTTCGTTGACCGCCACGATCTGCTCGCTCACCGCCGCGAAGCGGTGGTAATTGGCCAGCTCGGCGCGCACCTTGTCCACCTCCTCGGCCGACAACTGCCGCCCCTTGGTACCGCGCCCGGCCACGGTGCGCGTCCACAGATACCGCGGCCCGTGCCCGGGGTGATCCGGTTGCGCGCACGCGCAGTTGGGTTTCCCGCAGCGACGGTAGTTCTCGCTGATCGAGCCGCGCCGGAAATCGCCCGTCGCGGCCAGCTGCTCGTAGAGCCTGGTCCGCTGCCCCTCCAGATCGTCCAACGACGGATCCACCATCCACGCTCCTAGTCTGGTTGTTTATACCACAACCAGACTATCGCGCCACCAGCCGCAATCCCGAGCACCTACATTCGTGTCGCACACCCGGCCGCACGGGGTAAACGAGTACCCAAATTACCGCCCGCAAGTAGCCCAGTTACTGGCCCAGCGTGTTCTGCATCGCGCCAGCCAGCACGTTCACCGCGGGACCGGCGTTGCCAGACTGGCAGACCTTGGCCTGCAGCAACACATTTTCGCGCAGCCGGGTTTGATCGAAGCAGCGACGATCGGTGCCCGCTTCTTGTTTGGTCCACGCGGAATCCGCAGCGCCGGGTGGCCCGCCGGCGAACGACCACACCTGGGTGATTCCGTTGTCCAAGTGCATCGCGGTGGTCTGCCCTGAGCAACCCGCGGTCCGGTCGACAACACGGTGGAAGGCCCGGTCGGCGGCGTCGTTGGTAGCGAACACCCCAACCGCCTGCTTGACGTAGTGGGTTTGGTCGGTGGCCGACGTCTGCGTGGTCGCTCCGTTGAACGACGCCAGGTCGGGATCGTTGTACACCTCGGGCAGCCCGATGTCCGCCCAGTTGTTGCACACCGGCTCGTCGACCCAAAACGCCTGGAAGGGCTCGGTGAACACCGACTCCCACCCCATTGGGCCGCCGACGATATTGCCGACCGATCCTCTGCCGAGGACCGCGTAGTTCACCACTCCCGGCTCCGACGGGTTCGCAGCGGCAATCGGCACTGCGAGCATTCCGGCGATACCCAGGCCGCAGCTCAACACCGCGGCGGTGACGCGCATCGTCATGGCCCGATCATGCCAGGCGCGACGAACGTCGAGTTGTCAGGCCGAAATGCGTCGTCCAAACCGCCCAACAGCTCGACGTTGGACGCCTAGCTCAGATTGGCCCGAACCCCCTCCTCGACTTTCTTGCCAAGATCGGCGTCTACGTTGCGCCAGTACTCGAACACCCGCGACAGCACCGGCTCCTTCACACCCTTGGAGACGTGTCCAATAATGTTGTGCGCCAAACGGTCCCGCGCGTCATCGTCGAGCACCTCACGGACCATGGTGCCGGCCTGCCCCCAGTCGTCGTCCTCGGCCCGCAGCGTGTACGCGGCCCGGATCATCTCACCGTCGGCGTACCAGCGCACCTCGGCGGCGCGTGCCGGGTCGGCTTGCGGGCCACCGTAGGAGTTGGGCGCATAGACCGGATCCGAGACGTTGTGGATGCGCATTGCCCCGTCTTTGGAGTAGCTGTGCACCTCTACTTTCGGCGTATTGACCGGTATCTGCTTGTAATTGGTCCCCAGCCGGGCACGGTGTGCATCGGCGTAGGAGAAGCCGCGAGCCAGCAGCATCTTGTCCGGACTGAGGCCGGTGCCGGGCACGATGTTGTTGGGCTCGAAGGCGGCCTGCTCGATCTCGGTGTGGTAGTCGGTGACGTTGCGGTCGAGCGTCAGCCTGCCGACTTCGATCAACGGATAGTCGCCGTGCGGCCACACTTTGGTCAGATCGAACGGGTTGAAGCGGTAGGTCTTGGCCTCCTCGAACGGCATGATCTGCATCTTGAGCGTCCAGCTCGGGTACTCACCACGCTCAATGGCCTCGTAGAGATCCCGCTGGTGGTAGTCACCGTCTTCGCCGGCAAGGCGGTCGGCCTCCTCCTGAGTCAAGAAGTCGGCGCCCTGATCGGTCTTGAAGTGGTACTTCACCCAGAAGATCTCGCCGGCGGAGTTGATCCAGCTGTAGGCGTGACTGCTGTAGCCGTTCATATGCCGCCAGCTCTTGGGGATGCCCCGGTCACCCATTAGCCAAGTCACCTGATGCGCCGACTCGGGCGAGAGAGTCCAGAAGTCCCACTGCATGTTGTGGTCGCGCAGATTGGTTGCCGCCATGCGCTTCTGCGACCGGATGAAGTGCTGGAACTTCAGCGGATCGCGCACGAAGAAGATCGGCGTGTTGTTGCCGACCATGTCGAAGTTGCCCTCCGCCGTATAGAACTTCAGCGCGAAGCCGCGCGGATCCCGCCAGGTGTCTGGGCTGCCACGCTCACCGGCAACCGTGGAGAACCGGATCAGTGTGTCGGTCTTGGTACCCGGCTGAAAAACCGCGGCGCTGGTGTACTTGCTGACGTCGTTGGTCACCTCGAAGTGGCCGAACGCGCCGCCGCCCTTGGCGTGCGGTTGACGTTCCGGGATGCGTTCCCGGTTGAACATGGCCATCTGCTCGATGAGGTAGTGGTCCTGCAGCAGAATCGGGCCATCGGGTCCGATCGTCAACGACTGATCGTCACTGGGTGCGGGGCCGCCGCCGTCAGTGGTGGTGTAGCGTTTCGTCATTCGCTATCTCCTCCTTGCCGAATAAGGTTAGGTATCAAGCGCTTTCAGTGCGCTACCGCGCAACTAGGCATCACAGTAGAGCCAGCGATCGCGCGACACAGCGGTCACGCCAACCGAGAAAATGATCAAAGTCCGGCCGCTAGCGTCCGGGCGGACTAGTGGGGAGAGTGGCCGGACCCGTTGTCGGCGGCGGAACGGGAACGGAACCGCCGGGACCAACTACCCCAGGGGGCGGTGGGCCGGGTAGGAACCCAGGACCGATACCCGCAGGCGGAGGTCCTCCCTGGAACCAGTACCACCCGGCCCCTGGACCGGAACCACCGGGGCCTCCGGAACCTCCAGTTCGGAATATGCCGAAGTGATGGCGGTGGTGATGGCATTTGCCGCCCCCGGCCACTATCGCACCGGCGAAGAATATCGTCGACGCGATGAAAACAATCCCGGCGATGATCACCACCCAGGCTGCGGCCCGGTACAGCCGGGACGGCTTCTCCCATGCCGGCGGCGGTGGAGGCGGAGCTGTTGCGACGGGGGCTGGGGGTTCCGGTGTTTCGCTCATATCTTTGAATATCCACTCAAGCCGGTATGACCGTAAAGGGTTCCGACGACAAAGTTGTCATGAATTGACGTAGCCCGGTGCTCTGCTGAACACCGGGCGCGTAGGTATGGGTGCGCTACCGACCGGGTGTCGGCGAGGGCGCGATCGATGGCGCAACCGACGTCGGCACCTGCCCGGGTCCGGCCGGCCCGGTACCAGGATTGACCGCCGGTGCACCGGTATCTGGAAGACGGTGCATCATCCCATGCTTGAAGTGATGCCGGTGGTGATGGCCGCCGTGCCCGGTGAGCATGCCCAGCCGGAAGCCGGTGAAGAAGATGACCGAGACGATGAACACGATCCCGGCAACGATGACTACCCAGGCTGCGGCTTTGAAGACCTTGGGGGTCTGGTACGCCGGTGGATTTGCCGTCGGTGGTGGCGGTGGTGCTACTGCGGTAGAAGTTTCACTCATGAGACGCATGATGCCTGGGCAAACAATAGTCGCGGCTATGCGTTACTTATGTAGCAGCTGTGAGCCCAACTCTCGTTGGCGAAGCTGTAGCTGCCGTTATCATTTTCGGCGTGTCGTCGCGGTGCTCTCGGCGACCGACAGTACGCACCGCGCCAGGCGACCGGGGTGTCGTCGGTGGCGTCCGGCGCGGGCGCGGGCGGATCAGGTTCTTCGGGCTGAGCTTATGAGTTTTCTATGAGGTTATGTAGCGCGACATCGATCGTCTGACACGGCGCGTACCTTGCTTTCGTTGTTCCGACGGCCGGGGAACCGCCGGGGCCTAGTAAATAACCGCGTGACGGGTTTGCTAATGGGGGGTTGACATGTCGTATGTGATTGCGGCGCCGGAGATAATGGCGGCGGCGGCAACGGATCTGGCCCGAATCGAATCGGCGCTCAGCACGGCCAACGCGGCCGCGATGGCTCAGACGACGTCACTGCTTGCGGCGGGCGCCGATGAGGTGTCGGTCGCAGTCGCGGCGCTGTTTTCCGCCCACGGCCAGGGGTATCAGGCGCTCAGTGCGCAGGCGGCGGCGTTTCATGACCAGTTCATGCGGGCTCTGGCCGCGGGGGCGGGCTCGTATGCCAGTGCGGAGGCCGCGTCCGCCACGCCTATGCAGGAGCTGCTCAATCTGATCAATGCCCCATTCGTGACGCTGACCGGGCGCCCGCTGATCGGCAACGGCGCCAACGGGGCCCCGGAAAGCGGGGCCAATGGCGGGGCCGGCGGGTGGTTGATCGGCAACGGCGGCGCCGGCGGGTCCGGTGCCACCGCTGTTGGCGACGGTAAGGCCGGCGGTAACGGCGGGCCCGCCGGGCTGTTCGGCAACGGCGGGGCAGGCGGGGCCGGCGGGAACTCACTGAGCGGCACCGGCGGGGCCGGCGGCCGTGGCGGCGACGCCATGCTGTTCGGCAACGGCGGCCCCGGCGGGGCCGGCGGGTGGGCAGGGGGCACTGCCCAAGTCGCCGGGGCCGGCGGGGCCGGCGGCAACGCCGGTTCGCTCTTCGGCGCCGCCGGGACCGGCGGCGTCGGAGGGTCCGCCACAGACACCGGCGGTGACGGCGGGCCCGGCGGGGCCGGCGGGGCCGGCGGGATGTTCGCCAGCGGCGGGGCCGGCGGGGCCGGCGGGTCTGGCGGCAACACCGACGGTGACGGCGGGGCCGGCGGGGCCGGCGGGGCCGGCGGGCTGTTCGGCGCCGGCGGTGACGGCGGGGCCGGCGGGGCTGGCGGGACCACCGCCACCGGCGGGGCCGGCGGGGCCGGGGGCAACGCCGGCATGCTCTCGGTCGGTGCCGCCGGCGGCGCCGGCGGCAGCGGCGGGTCCGGGGACGGTATCGGCGGTGACGGCGGGGCCGGTGGGACCGGCAGCTTAATCTTGGGCGCCGGCGGCGCCGGCGGCGCCGGCGGCAGCGGCGGGACCACCGTTAGCCCCGGCATCGGCGGGGCCGGCGGGTTAGGTGGGGCCGGCGGCTTAGTCATAGGCTCTGGCGGCAGCGGCGGCGCCGGCGGGTTCGGCACCATCACCGGCGGGGCCGGCGGGGCCGGCGGCAAGCCCGGACTGATTGGCAACGGCGGTGACGGGGGTGCCGGAGGCGACGGCGGCATCGGCGGCGGCGCCGGTGGGGCCGGCGGCAACGCCGTGCTGATCGGCAACGGCGGCAACGGCGGCAACGGCGGTGGCTTCGGGCCCGTCAAGGGCAACGGCGGCACCGGCGGCACCGGCGGGCTGCTGCTCGGCCTGAACGGGATCAACGGGACGAAGGGCGTATAGCCACGGGGCCCTCGGGGCCCGCGCGCATCGCAGGTCGCGCGCGATTAATTGACCTGATGAGCTACTGCGCGTGTCGTCACGCCAAGCCTTCAACTCGTCAAGCGCGCACTGCAGGCGGAAAGCGGAAATTAGCCGTCTGAAGTGGGTTTGAACGGGTTGACCGCGAACTGAATGACCCGGTAGGGACCGGTCTGGCGGGCGCGGGTATCCCACTGGCTGACGAATATCCGCAACTCATCGAGCGTGGAACCTGGCGAAATGTAGCCGCCGTACGGTTGCGCGAGCCGGTTGTCGTACGGCGGCGGCAGACTCTCCGCCGGGTCGGGCCACTCGTCGTGTCGCACCACCGTGGTCACCGGCGCGTCACCCAGCAATGTCGGGTCGTGGGCCACCCGGACCTCCATGTCGCCGGTGTTGGCGTTGAAATAGGACAGCACGGTCTGGCCATCGATCTGCCTGATGCTCATCTCGCCCACCTGGTCGGGCCACAGCGGCGTCGGTGGCTTGTTCCAACCACCGCCGGGTCCCGCCGCCCAGCCCTGCCACCGCGAACGGTCGGTGAACGCTTGGGGCGTGGCCCGGTATAGCACCACCGGTTGCCTGCGGGTGAAGCTGTTGGCCACGATGTAGACCCAGCCGCTTGGCGAATCGGGGGTTGGGATGGGGTCGTAGTACCCGCTGATCTGCGTCTGATGGTCGTCCTGGAAGGAGGCGTCGCGCCGCGATCCCGGAACGGTCTGCCAGCCGCCGCGCGCCGGTTCGGCAACCACTAGCCGCGAGTTCAACGGCTCCAGGTCTTTCGTCGTAGCCACCATCAGGTAGTTGCGCCGGTTGATCTGGACCACCCCGGCGGGCAGCTGCGAAGTCCCCGGCGGTGTGGGATCGGCCAGTAGCGGTTTGCTGATGCCGGTGACGCCCGTATAGCGCACCCCGTCGGGATCGTCGACCGATGCGGTGTCGACATGCAACGCGATCGGCGCGTACCAGCCGCCGAACCCGACGCCCTGACCGGCAAAGCTGTCGCCGCATACCTGCAGCAGTTGGCTGGGGAACTCCACGAACTCGCACAGGTCGGTGGCACCGATCCCGTAGTCGCCGGTCGGGGTTCCGGTACCGGCCGTCGGACCGATCCGTAGCACTTGACCCGGTGCCAGCGGCCGCAGGATCGGCTCCGGTGCGGGTGCGGGCGGATCGGCGTGTGCGATCCAACATGCACCCCAAAAGAATTGTGGCACAACCAAACACAACAATGCCGCGGTATGCCCGCGGATCACAATTCAGAAGCCAGCAGCTCGGCGATCTGAATTGTGTTCAGCGCCGCCCCCTTGCGAAGGTTGTCACCCGAAACGAACAGCGCCAGGCCACGACCGTCCGGGACTCCGGGGTCCGGGCGGACGCGGCCGACCAGTGATTCGTCGACGCCGGCGGCAGCCAGGGGTGTGGGTATATCGACGAGCTTCACACCCGGGGCGCCGCCGAGCAGTTCGCGAGCCCGCTGCGGCGAGAGCGGCCGGGCGAATTCGGCGTTGATCGACAGCGAGTGGCCGGTGAATACCGGAACCCGCACACAGGTGCCGCTCACCAACAAGTGCGGAATGCCGAGGATCTTGCGGCTCTCAAAGCGCAGCTTCTGGTCCTCGTCGGTTTCGCCGGAGCCGTCGTCGACCAGCGATCCGGCCAGTGGCACCACGTTAAACGCAATGGGCGCAACGTATTTGCTTGGTGCCGGGAAATCCACGGCGTCACCGGCGTGCACCAACTGTTCGGCCTCCCCGATGACAGCACGCGCCTGAATGGCGAGTTCGTCCACCCCGGCCAGACCGCTGCCGGACACCGCCTGATAGGTAGACGCAACGATGCGCACCAACTGGGCTTCGTCGTGCAGCACCTTGAGCACCGGCATGGCGGCCATCGTGGTGCAGTTCGGGTTGGCGATGATGCCCTTCGGCCGCTTATGCGCGTCCCGGTGGAAGTTCACCTCCGACACCACCAGCGGCACGTCGGGGTCCTTTCGCCACGCCGACGAGTTGTCGATCACCGTCACGCCGGCGGCCGCGAACCGCGGCGCCTGCACCCTAGACATCGCCGCGCCGGCAGAGAACAGCGCGATGTCCAGCCCGCTCGGGTCGGCGGTTTCGGCGTCTTCGACCTCGATCTCTTGACCGCGGAAGGCCAGCTTGCGGCCCTGTGAGCGGGCGGAGGCGAAGAACCGCACGGATTGGGCCGGAAAGTCGCGTTCGTCGAGCAGGGTGCGCATCACCTGGCCCACCTGTCCGGTGGCGCCAACTACCCCAATTGACAAGCCCATTTACCGCCCCGTCCCCGCGTACACCGTCGCCGTCTCCTCGCCACCAAGACCGAATGCCTCATGCAAAGCAACGACGGCCTTGTCGAGTTCGGTGTCACGGCACAACACCGAGATGCGGATCTCGGAGGTGGAGATCAGCTCGATGTTGACCCCGACCGCGGCCAGCGCTTCACAGAAGGTCGCCGTAACCCCGGGATGGCTGCGCATGCCCGCCCCGATCAGCGACACCTTGCCGATGTGGTCGTCGTAGAGCAGCTGGGTGAAGCCGATCTCGTCCTTAAGCGCGTCCAGCTTGGCCACCGCCGTGGGCCCGCTGTCGCGGGAACAGGTGAAGGTGATGTCGGTCTTGCCATCCTCGACCTTGGAGACGTTTTGCAGCACCATGTCGATGTTCACATCGGCGTCGGCGACGGCGCGAAACACTTTGGCGGCGTACCCCGGTATGTCGGGGAGCCCGACAACAGTCACCTTGGCCTCGCTGCGGTCGTGCGCGACTCCGGTCAGGATGGGGTCTTCCATGGCTATGTCCTTGATCGATCCGACGACGACGGTGCCTAGCTTGTCCGAATACGACGACCGAACATGCACCGGAATGTTATGGCGCCGTGCGTATTCCACACAGCGCAGCATCAGTACCTTGGCGCCGCAGGCGGCCATTTCGAGCATCTCTTCGAAGGTCACCGTGTCGAGCTTGCGAGCGTTGTGCACGATGCGTGGGTCGCCGCTGAAGATGCCGTCCACATCGGTGTAGATCTCGCAGACGTCGGCGCCCAGGGCCGCGGCCATGGCGACGGCGGTGGTGTCCGAGCCCCCGCGCCCCAAGGTGGTGACGTCGCGGGTGTCCTGGCTGACGCCTTGGAATCCCGCGACCAACACAATCCGGCCTTCGTCGAGCGCGGTTTGCAGACGCCCCGGGGTGACGTCGATGATCTTCGCGTTGCCGTGAGTGCCGGTGGTGATCACGCCCGCTTGCGAACCGGTGAATGACCGGGCATGAGCCCCCAGCGATTCGATTGCCATGGCCACCAACGCGTTGGAGATGCGTTCACCGGCGGTCAGCAGCATGTCCAATTCCCGGGGTGGCGGGGCTGGGCATACCTGCTGAGCCAGGTCCAGCAGGTCGTCGGTGGTGTCGCCCATCGCCGAGACCACCACGACGACGTCGTTTCCCTGCTTCTTGGTCTCGACGATGCGCTCAGCGACGCGGCGGATCCGGTCGGCGTCGGCCACCGAAGATCCGCCGTACTTCTGCACGACGAGCGCCACTGAATCCCTTCCCGGCTTGGCGATAAGTCCACAACAGAATACGTGGTGGCCGAGTGTGGGCTCTCAGCACGGAAACTGCGACGAAACCGTCCATAAGTCCCACGCTCGGCGGCTCAGACCGCGGGTTTTGGTCGAGGCGGCACTAGCGGTAGAGTTCAGGACGTGCAGCGGGTGCTCCTCCTCGGACGCCGCGACGGGGTCTGATCCAGACCGGCTTCCCGTCGCGGGTCGTTCGCGATGCGCCGGTCTGAGGTTCCTTCTAACTTCCCCGGAGCAACTACCGTGACTAATCCTGATTCACCCGACGCCTATCAGTCAGCCCGCACCATCGTGAAACCCGCCGGCCCACCCAGGCCCGGCCAGCCCGTCTGGAACCCGCAGCGAGGTTCCGCGATGCCGGTCAACCGGTACCGACCGTTCGCCGATGAGGTCGAGCCCATCCGGGTCCCCAGCCGCACCTGGCCCGACCGTGTGATCGATCGCGCGCCCCTGTGGTGCGCGGTGGATCTGCGCGACGGCAACCAGGCGCTGATCGACCCGATGAGCCCGGCCCGCAAGCGCCGCATGTTCGACCTGCTGGTCCGCATGGGCTACAAGGAGATCGAGGTCGGGTTTCCGTCGGCCAGTCAGACCGACTTCGACTTCGTCCGCGAGATCATCGAGCAGGGCGCGATTCCCGACGACGTCACCATCCAGGTGCTGACCCAATGCCGGCCCGAGCTGATCGAGCGCACCTTCGAGGCGTGTTCGGGTGCAGCCCGCGCGATCGTGCACTTCTACAACTCGACGTCAATCCTGCAGCGCCGCGTGGTATTTCGCGCCGACCGCGCCGCCGTACAAGCGATCGCGGTGGACGGGGCGCACAAGTGCGTCGAGGAGGCCGCGAAATACCCGGGCACGCAGTGGCGGTTCGAGTACTCGCCGGAGTCCTACACCGGCACCGAGCTGGAATACGCCAAGCAGGTGTGCGACGCCGTCGGCGAGGTCATCCAACCGACGCCGGACAATCCGATCATCTTCAACCTGCCCGCCACCGTCGAGATGGCAACCCCCAACGTCTACGCCGACTCGATCGAGTGGATGAGCCGCAACCTGGCCAACCGGGAGTCGGTGATTCTGAGCCTGCATCCCCACAATGACCGCGGAACCGCCGTCGCCGCAGCCGAATTGGGCTTTGCCGCCGGCGCCGACCGGATCGAGGGCTGCCTGTTCGGCAACGGCGAGCGCACCGGCAACGTGTGCCTGGTGACGCTGGGGCTCAACCTGTTCTCCCGCGGCGTGGACCCGCAGATCGATTTCTCCAACATCGACGAGATCCGGCGTACCGTGGAGTACTGCAACCAGCTGCCGGTGCACGAGCGTCACCCCTATGGCGGGGACCTGGTGTACACCGCGTTCTCGGGTAGCCACCAGGACGCCATCAACAAGGGTCTGGACGCGATGAAGTTCGACGCCGACGCCGCCGACACCGACGTGGACGAAATGCTCTGGCAGGTGCCCTATCTGCCGATCGACCCCAAGGACGTCGGACGTACCTACGAGGCAGTGATCCGGGTCAACTCGCAGTCCGGCAAGGGCGGGGTGGCCTACATCATGAAGGCGGACTACGGCCTGGCCCTGCCGCGACGGCTGCAGATCGAGTTCTCCCGCGTGATCCAAGAGATCGCAGAGGGCACGGCGGGCGAGGGGGGTGAGGTCTCGCCGAAGGAGATGTGGGATGCGTTCGCCGAGGAGTACCTGGCCCCGGTGTGGCCGCTGGAGCGCATGAAGCAGCATGTCGATGCGTCCGACGAGGACGGCGGCACTACCAGCATCAAGGCGACCGTCAAGGTCAACGGGGTCGAGACCGAGATCAGCGGTTCGGGCAACGGCCCGTTGGCCGCGTTCGTCCATGCGCTTGGCGGCGTCGGGTTCGACGTAGCGGTCCTGGACTACTCCGAACACGCGATGAGTTCCGGCGACGATGCTCAGGCGGCTGCTTATGTTGAGGCTTCGGTAGCCGTGCCGATCGCGAGCGCGGCGCAGCCGGGCGAAGCGGGTCGGCACGCAGACAGCCCCGTGCCGATCGCGAGCGCGGCGCAGCCGGGCGAAGCGGGTCGGCACGCAGACAGCCCCGTGCCGATCGCGAGCGCGGCGCAGCCGGGCGAAGCGGGTCGGCACGCAGACAGCCCCGTGCCGATCGCGAGCGCGGCGCAGCCGGGCGAAGCGGGTCGGCACGCAGACAGCCCCCGCCGAACGGTGTGGGGCGTGGGCATAGCGCCGTCGATCACTACGGCGTCGCTGCGCGCCGTAGTGTCGGCGGTCAACCGAGCAAGCAATGCACGATAACGGGGATGCCCAGGCGAAGTTTGACAGATCCCCAAGACCAGCCACCGCGACCACCCCAGCAGTCGTTCGCGGACGGCTATCCGCCACCTCCCTATCCGGCGGCGCCGGGTCCCTGGACCTACCCACCACCGCAGCCCCACTTCGGCTCCGCTGCCTCTCCGCGGAACAATGTGGGCACCGGGTCGCTGGGGCTAGGGATCGTAGCCGCGCTGCTCTCCTGGGTGCCGGTCGTGGGTCTCATCCTGGGCATATGCGCCGTGGCGACTGGGGTTCGCGCACGTACGCGGGTAAAACGGGGCGAAGCCGATAACGATGTCAGGTCGCTTGCGGGCGTCGTACTGGGCATTGTCGCCATCGTTATAGGCGCCGCGATTTCAATCTGGATGTTGTATGTGATGGTCAGTTACCAGGTGTGCATAGGAAATGCCACCGACCGCTATCAATATTCGCGGTGTTAGATCTCGAGAAACGCGCGCAGTAGCCGGTCGACCAGCCCGGCCGGGTCATCGGCACCGGGAATCGTGAGGGCGCTGAACGCATATCCGTTGAGTAGGCGGCTCAGCTCGTCCATTTGTTGGGCCGTTGGGGTGAAACCCGCCGCCTCGATGATGAGCGTGGCGGACTTCACGGCCGCGGCCTGCAGGTCCTTCAAGAACGGCAGCAGCTCGGGCCGCCGGGTGCCCTCCATGAATAGCTCGAACCGGGCCAACGTGAAACGACGAAACTGCTCATCAGGATCGGAGAGCATCCGCGTCATGAGCGCCTTGACGCCGTCGCGGCTGAGCGACCCTATCGCGGCCCGCAAGGCCTCGACGCGCTGCCAATGCAGATCGACGGTGCGGGCTGCCGTGGCTTCGAGCAAGGCCTGGCGTGTCCGGAAGTAGTTCGACGTAGTTCCTGGAGGCAGGCCCGCCCGGTCATCGACCTGGCGATGCGTCAGGCCCCCGATGCCCGTGTCGGCGAGTATGCCGATGGCGGCGTCGAGGATCTGGAGACGACGTTCGGGATTTGAGGGCATCAGTATTTGTAGCGCAGCCGTCAAAACATCTGAAAAGAACGCGACGCGGCGCCACACCAGGGTGCCGGTGAATGTCGGCGCGTTAGAAAAGTGCGAGCTGCTCGTCGACCCGGGCGACGTCGGCGAACTCCTCCATGCTTCGTCCACCGACGACCGAACCGACACGGTCCATGAACAGCGCGTCGGAAACCACCGGCACCCCCAGCCGCAGCGCGTGGTAGCCCTTGCCCTGCTCGGGGGTGGTGTCGTTGCAGACCACCAGGGAGGTGTCGCGGTCGACGGCATCGCTGTAGGCCAGTCCGGCGTGCAGGATCCGCTCGACGAGTTCGTCGTGTGTGCGTGCCACCTCAGCGGCCAGCGCCACCCGCATGCCCTGGACCAGCGGCCTGCCCGTCACGTACCGGCCCGGGTTGAGATAGGGGCACGGCATCCGGGAAGCCAGCGCCTTCAGCGGTCGCAACACGTCGTGGGTCACCCGACCGTTGGGCCACCGCCGCCGGGTCACCGGATGTACCGGCAGCCAGACGTCACGTTCGCGGGCTCGCCCGAGGGCGGCTGCCAGTATCCCGGTCAACACTCGCGCGTCGTCGAACGCGTCGTGCGGCCGTTCCTGGGTCACTCCCCAGTGCGCGGCCAGGGTTTCCAGCCGAAGATTGTCGATGCCGAGTTCTAGCCGCCGGGCCAGCTCAACCGTGCACATGACGGTGTCGACCGGAAGTTCGGCTTCGGCGAACTCGGCTTCCGCGGCCAGGAAGGCATAGTCGAACGCGACGTTGTGCGCCACCAGCGTGCGGCCACGTAGCACCTCGACCACGTCACCGACGATGTCGGCGAACTGCGGCTGATCTTCCAGCATGGCGGCGGTCAGGCCGTGCACGTGGGTAGGGCCGGGGTCCACGCCGGGGTTGAGCAGGCTCACCACGGATTGCTCTACCCGGCCGGCGGCGTCCAGGCCGAGCACGGCAAGGCTGATGATCCTGGCCTGACCGGGGCGAAAGCCGGAGGTCTCGACATCGATAACGGCCCAACCCCCGTCCGAGTGACCGGCGGGCCGTCCCCAGATGTGGCTCACACCGATGAGGATGACATGTCCGACCGACATCTCCGACGTCGCTGCGCATCGTGTCGGCAGTTGAACTAAAACGAAGGCGACCCACTGCGCTCGACAAAGAGCGCCGAACTTGCGATCGCCCTCTTGGACCCGCTGATGTAGTGGCCCCAGTGGGGGGATTTCGCAGTAGCGAGATTCGCGACGGATGGGGTCGTCTTGGCCGGTTGATATCAACGGGTGGCCAGGGTGGTTAGGTGCCCCGGCGGGTCCCGGATCAGGCGATGGCCCAGCCTCCGGCATCTGGATGCAGGCCCAGGGTGGCCAGTCGGGCGAGGTTGATGACGCTTTGCTCGAGCGAGGATGTCGGTCAGGATGCGTTTTTGGCCGCGGCAGCGGGCTTTGCGCCCACTCCAGGGCCGGCGGGTGAAGTGGCTGATTTTGCGTTCCACGACCGGCCGATACTTTCGGCAATCGGACTGCCAGTCCGGATCGCGTTGGCAGGCCTTGGCGTGCTGGAGTGCGGCTTCATGGGCATGGACTGTGATCACTCGACCGCGGCGGACTTTGGTGCATTCGGCTGATCGCGCTGGGAGTGAGCCCGGCAGCGGCGGCCTGGGCGGTACCGCGCTTCGCGTGCTGTCCGGCCACCTCGCGCCGCCCCGCGTGGTGCATTACGCACAATGTTTGCCCTCGGTTTGGTGGGAAACGCCCTTGGCGAGGCGGTTCCCGCCACCGACGATCCCGATCTGAGGTGCGTTATTGGCGCGTGTGAGTTGCGCGTCTGTGGCTCGCCTAGCACTGATGGTCCTGGGTTGCTGGAGGTAGGGAAATGTCGTTTGTGAGTGTGGCGCCGGAGCTGGTGGTGGCGGCGGCGGCGGATTTGGCGCGTCTGGGGTCGGCGGTCAGTGCGGCCAATGCGGCGGCGGCGGGGTCGACGACGACGTTGTTGGCCGCTGGTGGCGATGAGGTCTCAGCGGCGATCGCGGCGTTGTTCGGGGCCCATGCGCAGGAGTATCAGGTGATCGGTGCGCAGGTGGCGGGGTTTCATCAGGGGTTTGTGCGGGCGTTGACCGGCGCTGGGGGCGCTTATGCGGCCGCCGAGGCGCTGAGCGCGCAAAGCGTGGAGCAGGATCTGTTGGGCCTGATCAATGCGCCGACGCAGCTGTTGTTGGGGCGGCCGTTGATCGGTAACGGGGCTGATGGGGCCCCGGGGCAGGCCGGTGGGCCTGGGGGGTTGTTGTGGGGCAATGGCGGCAACGGTGGTGCCAGCACGACGGTGGGGGTGGCCGGTGGGGCTGGCGGTGATGCCGGGCTGTTCGGTAATGGCGGGGCTGGGGGGGCTGGGGCGGCTGGGGCCGCTGGTGCGGCCGGGGGGGTCGGCGGGGTCGGTGGTGCTGGTGGGTGGTTGGGTGGCTTTGGTGGGGCCGGCGGGGTCGGTGGGGCCGGCGGGGCCGCCACGGTGGGGGTGGGTGGGGCTGGTGGTGTCGGGGGTGCGGGTGGGGTCTGTCGGGCGTTGTTGTGGTTCTCGGGTGGGGCTGGTGGGGAAGGTGGCGCGGGCGGGGTCGGCGCGGTCGGCTCGGCCAGCGGGGTGGGTGGTGCGGGCGGTGCCGGCGGGGCCAGCTGGGGGTTGTTCGGTCAGGGCGGTTCGGGCGGTGTGGGCGGGACCGGTGGTGCCGGCTCGGCGTTTGGTGTGGCCGGCGGCGCCGGCGGTAGCGGCGGTGTGGGTGGTGGTGGCGGGCTTGGCGGTGTTGGTGGGGTCGGCGGCAGCGGCGGTCACGGCGGGCTCGGCGGCGCGGCCATGGCCGGCTTTACCGCTGCCGGCGGCACCGGCGGTGCCGGTGGGGCCGCTGTCGGTGTGTCCGGCGGGGCCGGCGGGAACGGCGGTGGCGGTGGTGCCGCCGGCACCGTGACCACCATCAGTGTCGGCGCCGGCGCCGGCCCGAACGGGGTGGCGGTCAACCCGGGCGGCAACGTCTACGTCACCAACACGAACGGCACGGTGTCGGTGATCGACCCCACCACCAACACCGTCACCGGATCACCCATCCCCGTCGGCGGCGCGCCGGAGGGGGTGGCGGTCAACCCGGGCGGCAACGTCTACGTCGCCAACTTCAACAGCAACACGGTGTCGGTGATCGACCCCACCACCAACACCGTCACCGGATCACCCATCCCCGTCGGCAACGGCCCGGTCGGGGTGGCGGTCAACCCGGGCGGCAACGTCTACGTCACCAACCTCAACGGCAGCACGGTGTCGGTGATCGACCCCACCACCAACACCGTCACCGGATCACCCATCCCCGTCGGCGGCTTCCCGTTCGGGGTGGCGGTCAACCCGGGCGGCGACGTCTACGTCGCCAACCAGTTCAGCGCCACGGTGTCGGTGATCGATCCCACCACCAACACCATCACCGGATCACCCATCCCCGTCGGCAACGGCCCGGTCGGGGTGGCGGTCAGCCCCGTCACCGGCGACGTCTACGTCACCAGCCAGTTCAGCGGCACGGTGTCGGTGATCGACCCCACCACCAACACCGTCACCGGATCACCCATCCCCGTCGGCGCCTTCCCGTTCGGGGTGGCGGTCAGCCCCATCACCGGCGCCATCTACGTCACCAACCTCAACGACGGCACGATGTCGGTGATCAACCCCACCACCAACACCGTCACCGCCACCATCACCGTCGGCAACAACCCACAAGGGATAGCGGTCGACCCCACCACCGGTGCCGTCTACGTCGCCAACTCCGGCAGCCACACCGTGTCGGTGATCAGTGGTTAGTGGCGCGTCGGCTATGCCGACAAGGCACCCCGCCGTGCACCCGGCTAGGGGATCGCCTTGCCCAGGTCCTTGTCGGGGACATCGTGGGTCTTGACCTTCTCCGGGTTGCCGCTGGGTCGCCACTGGGTGGCGCCGTTGGTGTAGTGCCCGACGAGTTCCTTGTTGTTGATGTCCACGCCGTTGGTGTCCGCGCCGATCACCGGCTGACCCGCCCAATGATGGGCGCGCACTTGGTCGTTGACATAGCAGAACTGGGCGTGGCGGTGGGGGTGGCGGTGCCCTCGATCTGCTTGGCCGCGGCCTGCAGGCCGACCCGGCGTCGTGCAACAACCGCCGCACCAGCCAGTCGCTGCACCGATGACCCTGACCGGTCAGCGCCGTCGACAGCTGCCGCGTCGACTTGATCATCCAGCGCGGCGGCGATTGCGGATCACCAGGGGTGTGCGGGTCGACCGGCTGGCGCTGATCGCGCTGGGAGTGAGCCCGGCAGCGGCGGCCTGGGCGGTACCGCGCTTCGCGTGCTGTCCGGCCACCTCGCGCCGCCCCGCGTGGTGCATTACGCACAATGTTTGCCCTCGGTTTGGTGGGAAACGCCCTTGGCGAGGCGGTTCCCGCCACCGACGATCCCGATCTGAGGTGCGTTATTGGCGCGTGTGAGTTGCGCGTCTGTGGCTCGCCTAGCACTGATGGTCCTGGGTTGCTGGAGGTAGGGAAATGTCGTTTGTGAGTGTGGCGCCGGAGCTGGTGGTGGCGGCGGCGGCGGATTTGGCGCGTCTGGGGTCGGCGGTCAGTGCGGCCAATGCGGCGGTGGCGGGGTCGACGACGACGTTGTTGGCCGCTGGTGGCGATGAGGTCTCAGCGGCGATCGCGGCGTTGTTCGGGGCCCATGCGCAGGAGTATCAGGTGATCGGTGCGCAGGTGGCGGGGTTTCATCAGGGGTTTGTGCGGGCGTTGACCGGCGCTGGGGGCGCTTATGCGGCCGCCGAGGCGCTGAGCGCGCAAAGCGTGGAGCAGGATCTGTTGGGCCTGATCAATGCGCCGACGCAGTTGTTGTTGGGGCGGCCGTTGATCGGTAACGGGGCTGATGGGGCCCCGGGGCAGGCCGGTGGGCCTGGGGGGTTGTTGTGGGGCAATGGCGGCAACGGTGGTGCCAGCACGACGGTGGGGGTGGCCGGTGGGGCTGGCGGTGATGCCGGGCTGTTCGGTAATGGCGGGGCTGGGGGGGCTGGGGCGGCTGGGGCCGCTGGTGCGGCCGGGGGGGTCGGCGGGGTCGGTGGTGCTGGTGGGTGGTTGGGTGGCTTTGGTGGGGCCGGCGGGGTCGGTGGGGCCGGCGGGGCCGCCACGGTGGGGGTGGGTGGGGCTGGTGGTGTCGGGGGTGCGGGTGGGGTCTGTCGGGCGTTGTTGTGGTTCTCGGGTGGGGCTGGTGGGGAAGGTGGCGCGGGCGGGGTCGGCGCGGTCGGCTCGGCCAGCGGGGTGGGTGGTGCGGGCGGTGCCGGCGGGGCCAGCTGGGGGTTGTTCGGTCAGGGCGGTTCGGGCGGTGTGGGCGGGACCGGTGGTGCCGGCTCGGCGTTTGGTGTGGCCGGCGGCGCCGGCGGTAGCGGCGGTGTGGGTGGTGGTGGCGGGCTTGGCGGTGTTGGTGGGGTCGGCGGCAGCGGCGGTCACGGCGGGCTCGGCGGCGCGGCCATGGCCGGCTTTACCGCTGCCGGCGGCACCGGCGGTGCCGGTGGGGCCGCTGTCGGTGTGTCCGGCGGGGCCGGCGGGAACGGCGGTGGCGGTGGTGCCGCCGGCACCGTGACCACCATCAGTGTCGGCGCCGGCGCCGGCCCGAACGGGGTGGCGGTCAACCCGGGCGGCAATGTCTACGTCACCAACACGAACGGCACGGTGTCGGTGATCGACCCCACCACCAACACCGTCACCGGATCACCCATCCCCGTCGGCGGCGCGCCGCGCGGGGTGGCGGTCAACCCGGGCGGCAACGTCTACGTCGCCAACTTCAACAGCAACACGGTGTCGGTGATCGACCCCACCACCAACACCGTCACCGGATCACCCATCCCCGTCGGCGCCTTCCCGTTCGGGGTGGCGGTCAACCCGGGCGGCGACGTCTACGTCGCCAACCAGGGCAGCGGCACGGTGTCGGTGATCGATCCCACCACCAACACCGTCACCGGATCACCCATCCCCATCGGCGGCTTCCCGCGCGGGGTGGCGGTCAACCCGGGCGGCGACGTCTACGTCACCAGCCAGCTCAGCAACACGGTGTCGGTGATCGATCCCACCACCAACACCGTCACCGGATCACCCATCCCCGTCGGCAACGACCCGTCTGGGGTGGCGGTCAGCCCCGTCACCGGCGACGTCTACGTCACCAGCCAGTTCAGCGGCACGGTGTCGGTGATCGACCCCACCACCAACACCGTCACCGGATCACCCATCCCCGTCGGCGCCTTCCCGTTCGGGGTGGCGGTCAGCCCCATCACCGGCGCCATCTACGTCACCAACCTCAACGACGGCACGATGTCGGTGATCAACCCCACCACCAACACCGTCACCGCCACCATCACCGTCGGCAACAACCCAGAAGGGATAGCGGTCGACCCCACCACCGGTGCCGTCTACGTCGCCAACTCCAGCAGCCACACCGTGTCGGTGATCAGTGGTTAGTGGCGCGTCGGCTATGCGACAAGGCACCCCGCCGTGCACCCCGGTGGTTCGGGCATGAGTCGGTGGTGGAAGTGTCATGCGGCAGGTGTGCTCGCCGGCGTAAACGGTGCAGATCCGGTTACGCGCAACCCCAGGTTGCGACAGCACCGCTCTAGCTGGATGAGGGCGACCCGCTGCGCTCGACAAAGAGCGCCGAGCTTGCGATCGCCCTTAAACTGCCCGGGTGGTCACCGCCCGCGCACGCCTGGCCCTCGCCGCGGGGGCGAGTGCGCGCTGGGCGTCGCGAGTCACCGGCCGTGGGGCCGGGGCGATGATCGGCGGACTGGTCGCGATGGCCCTGGACCGCTCCGTGCTGCGTCAACTCGGCGCGGGCCGTCGATCGGTCATCGTCACCGGTACCAACGGCAAGTCGACTACCACGAGGATGACCGCGGCTGCCCTGGGCACCTTGGGCCCGGTGGCCACCAACACCGAGGGCGCCAATATGGACGCCGGTCTGGTGGCCGCGCTGGCCGCTGACCGCCACGCGACGCTGGCGGCCCTGGAAGTCGACGAGATGCACGTACCGCATGTGTCAGACGCGGTCGAACCGAGCGTCATCGTCTTACTCAACCTGTCACGCGACCAGCTGGACCGGGTCGGCGAGATCAACGTCATCGAACGCACGCTGCGGGCCGGGTTGGCCAGACACCCCAATGCCGTCGTGGTAGCCAACTGCGACGACGTGCTGATGACCTCGGCTGCCTACGACAGCCCGAAGGTGGTGTGGGTGGCCGCGGGCGGCGCGTGGTCGAGCGACTCGGTCAGCTGCCCCCGCAGTGGCGAGGTCATCGTCCGCGACCAGGGCCACTGGTATAGCACCGGCGCCGATTTCAAGCGCCCCAGCCCGCATTGGTGGTTCGACGCCGACACCCTTTACGGGCCCGACGGTCTGGCCCTACCGATGCGGCTGGCGCTGCCTGGCGCGGTCAATCGCGGCAACGCCGCCCAGGCCGTCGCCGCGGCCGTCACACTGGGCGCTGACCCCACTTTGGCCGTCGCTGCTGTCTCAACGGTCGACGAGGTCGCCGGGCGCTACCGCACCGTCGGTATCGGCGCGCATGAAGCCCGGATCCTGCTGGCCAAGAACCCGGCCGGCTGGCAGGAGGCGCTGTCCATGGTGGACAAGCACGCGGCCGGGGTGGTCATCGCGGTCAACGGTCAAGTGCCCGACGGCGAAGACCTGTCCTGGTTGTGGGATGTCCGGTTTGAGCATTTCGAGGAGACGGCAGTTGTAGCGGCTGGCGAACGCGGCACCGACCTGGCGGTGCGGCTCGGGTATGCGGGAGTGCGGCACACCCTGGTGCACGACACCGTCGCGGCCATCGCGTCCTGCCCACCCGGACGGGTGGAGGTCGTCGCCAACTACACCGCGTTCCTGCAGCTGCAACGGGCATTGGAGCGCCGTGGCTGACTCGGCGGTGCGGATCGGGCTGGTATTGCCCGACGTGATGGGCACCTACGGCGACGGCGGCAACGCCGTGGTGCTGCGCCAACGGCTTTTACTGCGGGGTATCGCCGCCGAGATCGTCGAGGTCACGCTGGCCGATCCGGTGCCGGACTCGTTGGACCTCTACACGCTGGGCGGCGCCGAAGACTACGCGCAGCGGTTGGCCACCCGGCACCTCATTCGGTACCCCGGGCTGCAGCGCGCGGCCGAACGTGGCGCACCCGTGCTGGCAATCTGTGCGGCCATTCAGGTGCTTGGGCACTGGTACGAGACGTCGTCGGGAGAGCGGGTTGACGGCGTCGGCCTGCTGGATGTGACCACCGCGCCGCAAGACGCACGCACCATCGGCGAGGTAATCAGCGAGCCGTTGCTGGCCGACCTGACGGAGCGGTTGACCGGCTTCGAGAACCACCGCGGCGGCACCGTCCTCGGCTCGGCGGCGTCGCCGCTGGGCGCGGTGGTCAAGGGCGCGGGCAACCGAGCTGGCGACGGCGTTGACGGTGCGGTTCAGGGCAGCGTGGTCGCGACCTACATGCACGGGCCGTGCCTGGCCCGCAACCCGGAACTCGCCGACCTACTGCTGAGCAAGGTGGTCGGCTCGCTGCAGCCGTTGGAGCTGCCCGAGGTGGACTTGCTGCGCCGTGAGCGGCTGACGGCTCGCTAGGGCCTCGCGCACGCGTCGTAGCACATCCTCCGACGCGTCTTCGGCGATCACTCGGACGACGATCCAGCCCAACTCCGCAAGCGTGCGGAGCCGCCGCTGGTCATGCGCGTACCGGCGGCGGTCGCTGCGATGCTGATCTCCGTCATACTCGGCCGCCACCTTGAGTTCCTCCCAGCCCATGTCCAGCACGCCCACGGTGCGCCAGTTGTGCAGGACCGGTATCTGCGTGGTCGGAATAGGTAAGCCGCCGTCGATCAGCAACAGCCGCAGCCACGTCTCCTTGGGCGACGCCGCACCGCCGTCGACAAGCGGCAACAGCGTCCGCAGCTGCTTCAGACCCCGTGCACCTGCGTAACGCTTGGCCAGGAGCGCCACGTCTTCGATTGCAAACGGCGTCGCCCACATCAGCGCGTCGAGGCGTGCCAAAGCCTCCCCTCGCGGGAGATGCCGACCCAGGTCGTACGCCGTCCGGGCGGGTGTGGTGACTGGCAGACCGGCGACGCGGGTGACCTCGTCGTCGCGCAGGGTTTCGTGACGCACGACAACACCGCGCTGCGGCCGGGTATTGCGCGAAATCAGCGCGATGGCAACGTCGTCGTCCACCCATCGGGCACCATGCAGTGCCGAGGCGGCGATACCAGCGATGACCGCTTGGCGGCTCGAGGCTAGCCAGGCGCCAATCGTGCGATCGCGGAGCGTAGGTGCGGAGCACTTAGGCACGTACACACCTCGGTATATCGCGTTATAGCAATGTTTCAGCTCGTGCCTGGTCAGCCGACCGGCGGCCACGGCCTCACTGCCAATAAAGACGTCTCGCATGCGGAGATGCTGACGCCCGCCACCGACATCCGTGAGATCGACGTTTTGCAGACAACGTGCGAGAAACGACCTGCAAAACGTCGATCTCGCGAAAATCAGACCATGGCGCGGCGGCCGGTCAACGCGCGGCCCAAAGTCAGCTCGTCGGCGAATTCCAGGTCACCGCCCATGGGCAACCCCGACGCGATCCGCGTCACCGTCAGACCGGGGATGTCGCGCAGCATCCGCACCAGGTACGTGGCCGTCGCCTCGCCCTCGGTATTGGGGTCGGTCGCGATGATCACCTCGGTGATGTCGACATCATCGACCCGCTCACCGATACGGCTCAGCAATTCGCGAATTCGCAGCTGATCGGGCCCAATGCCGGACAGCGGATCAAGGGCCCCGCCCAGAACGTGATAGCGGCCGCGGAATTCGCGGGTGCGCTCGACGGCCTGAATATCCTTGGGCTCCTCGACGACACACACCACAGACGCATCTCGACGGGTATCAGAACAGATTCGGCACCGGTCGTTGTCGGAGACGTTGCCGCAGACCGCGCAGAACCGCACTCCGTCGCGGACCTTAGCCAGCACCGCGGTCAGGCGGTCGATGTCCGACGGTTCGACTGACAGCAGGTAGAACGCGATGCGCTGCGCGCTCTTGGGTCCGATACCCGGCAGCCTGCCGAGCTCATCGATCAGATCCTGGACGGGTCCCTCAAACATGGTGGTGCAAGTCAGACCCCCGGCCCGGGCGGCGCGCCAGGCGGCCCGGGCGGCATAGGCGGCGCCGGGGGCCTCGGCGGCATTCCCGGCCCGCCGGGCGCACCCGGCGCACCCGGCGGGCGCATCCCCCCAGCCAGCGCCCCCAGCCGCTCCTGCGCCATTTTCGTCACTTGCTGGGACGCGTCTCGCATCGCGCCGACGATCAAGTCCTGCAGGGTCTCGACGTCGTTGGGGTCGACGACCTTGGGGTCGATCGTCACTCCGATCACCTCGCCACTGCCTTTGACCACTACCTTGACCAAGCCGCCACCGGCTTGACCGTGCACCTCCGAGTTGGCCAGCTGGTGCTGAGCCTCCAGTAGCTTCTGTTGCATCTGCTGCGCTTGAGCGAGCAGTGCCGACATATCGCCTCCGGGTTGCATGACAGTCCCCTAGCATCTTGGTCTCGAGTTGGTTTCGCCTGCGGTTGTCGGGCGATTTGAAACACCCAGCGTAGACCGCGCCGCGTTAGCTTTGCGCCGTGGACCTACGAGTGAGCCTGCGTGTCGGAATCGCCACGGTCATCGGGGCGCTCGTCGCCGCTGCGATGCCGACCATCCCGACAGCGACCGCAGTCCCCTCCAACATCGCGGGCATGGTCGTGTTCATCGACCCGGGCCACAACGGAGCCAATGACGCATCCATCGGTCGCCAGGTGCCCACCGGTCGCGGCGGCACCAAGGACTGCCAGGCCAGCGGAACGTCGAGCAACAGCGGCTATCCCGAGCACACCTTCACCTGGGACACAGCGCTGCGACTGCGCGCCGCGCTCAGCGCGCTGGGGGTACGCACCGCCATGTCCCGTGGCAATGACAACGCCCTCGGCCCGTGCGTTGACGAGCGCGCCAACATGGCCAACTCACTGCGCCCCAACGCCGTCGTCAGCCTGCACGCCGACGGCGGTCCCGCAACCGGCCGGGGATTCCACGTCAACTACTCATCCCCACCGCTCAACGCGGCTCAGTCCGGGCCGTCGGTGCAGTTCGCCCGGGTCATGCGCGACCAGCTGCAGGCGTCGGGCATTCCGCCGGCGAACTACATCGGCCAAAACGGCCTTTACGGGCGCTCGGATCTGGCCGGCCTGAACCTGGCGCAGTATCCGTCGGTCCTCGTCGAATTGGGCAACATGAAGAATCCTGCAGACTCGGCGCTGATGGAGTCCCCCGAGGGGAGACAGAAATACGCCGACGCCCTGGTTCGTGGCGTCGCGGGTTTCCTGGCCACCCAGGGCCAAGCACGCTAACCCTCTAGTTCGGTCTTCAGATTCGCCAACACCTCGGCCTGGATCTTCTTCAGCCCCAACGGTGCAAAGGTCTTTTCGAAAAAGCCCTTGACGCCGCCCGCGCCGGTCCAGGACGTCGTTACGGTGACGCTGGATCCGGGTCCCGCGGGAGCCACCGTCCAGTTGGTGACCATGGAAGAGTTCGCGTCCTTTTCGATCACGGTGTGGCCGGCGACGTCGACGTTGACCCGCACGTCGCGAACACGCGATTCGGTCGCCTGCAATCGCCATTTGGCGACGGTGCCCTGCCCGTGACCGCCCTGAAGCACCTGGTATTCGCTGTAGTGCGAAGACAGGATTTTCGGGCGGACGTTCTCGTAGTCGGCCACCGCGTCGAGCGCGGCCGCGGGCTCAGCATTGATTAAGATCGTGCTGGCTGCGCTCACCTGTCCCATCAGCTGTAACTCCTCTGCTCCCAATGCACGGTCTGTTGTCGAGGACTAGGGTATATGTGATGCCTGTCCCCGGATCCGCACTGGCTGCACACACGACCGGCGTCCAGCGGCTGCTGGCGAGTTATCAATCCATCCCCCCAGCCGCGCCCGTCCGGCTCGCCAAGCCCACCTCAAATCTGTTCCGGGCGCGGGCCAAAAGCGATGCACCCGGCCTAGATACGTCAGGACTGACGGGTGTCATCAGTATCGATCCGGACGCGCGCACCGCCGACGTGGCCGGCATGTGCACGTACGAGGACCTGGTCGCGGCGACACTGCGTTACGGCCTGTCGCCACTTGTGGTTCCGCAGTTGAAGACCATCACGCTCGGGGGCGCGGTTACCGGCTTGGGCATCGAGTCGGCATCGTTTCGCAACGGCCTGCCACACGAATCGGTGCTGGAGATGGATATCCTCACCGGCGCAGGCGAATTGATCACCGTATCTCCCGATCAGCACGCCGACCTTTACCGGACTTTCCCCAATTCCTATGGAACACTAGGCTATTCGACCAGGCTCCGGATCCTGCTAGAGCCGGTGATGCCGTTTGTGGCGTTGCGCCACATCCGATTTCGCTCGTTGACCGAGATGCTCGCGACGATGGAACGCATCATCGATACGGGCGGGTTGGATGGCGTAGCGGTGGACTATCTCGACGGAGTGGTGTTCCGCGCCGACGAAAGCTACCTCTGTGTCGGCAGGCGGACCGCAACGCCCGGCCCCGTGAGCGACTACACCGGACAAGACATCTACTACCGGTCCATCCAGCATGAGACGGGAATCAAGGAAGACCGGTTGACCATCCACGATTACTTCTGGCGTTGGGACACCGACTGGTTCTGGTGCTCGCGAGCGTTTGGCGCCCAAAACCCCAAATTGCGACGCTGGTGGCCGCGACGCTACCGGCGCAGCAGCTTCTACTGGAAGTTGGTGGCCTTGGATCAGCGCTTCGACATCGCGGACCGGATCGAACGCCGACATGGGCGCCCGGCCCGGGAACGGGTGGTGCAGGACGTCGAGGTACCGATCGAACGGACCCGCGACTTCCTCGAGTGGTTCTTGGCCAATGTTGCCATCTCGCCAATCTGGTTGTGCCCGTTACGGTTGCGCGATCACCACGGTTGGCCGCTGTATCCGATCCGGCCCGACCGCAGCTATGTCAACATCGGGTTCTGGTCATCGGTGCCCGTCGGCGCCACCGAGGGCACCACCAACCGGGCGATCGAGGAGAAGGTGAGTGAGCTGGACGGTCACAAGTCGCTCTACTCCGACTCCTACTACACCCGTGAGAAGTTTGACGAACTCTACGGCGGGGAGTCTTACAACACCGTGAAGAAAACTTACGACCCCGACTCTCGTCTTCTCGATCTCTACGCAAAGGCGGTGCAACGACGATGACGACAACCACGCCTCAGCACCCGTTCGGGAGCAAGCTCAGCATGGCTGAGATCCTGGAGATCTTTACCGCATCCGGGCGGCAGCCGCTGAAATTCACCGCGTACGACGGCAGTACCGCCGGACACGAAGACGCCGTTTTGGGTCTGGAACTCAAATCCCCCCGCGGCGCCACATATCTGGCCACCGCCCCCGGCGAACTCGGCATCGCGCGCGCCTACGTGTCGGGCGACCTGCAGACGCACGGCGTACATCCCGGCGACCCGTACGACCTGCTCATATCGCTGACCGATCGGGTCGAATTCAAACGGCCGTCGGTACGGGTGCTGGCCAACGTGGTGCGCTCGATCGGCGTCGAGAATCTGTTGCCGATCGCCCCACCGCCGCAGGAGACGCCGCCCCGGTGGCGCCGGACCGTTGACGGCTTGATGCACAGCAAGACTCGCGATGCCGAGGCCATCCACCACCACTACGACGTGTCCAACGCCTTCTATGAGTGGGTGCTCGGGCCGTCCATGACCTACACCTGCGCGGTCTATCCCAACCCCGAGGCGACGCTGGAAGAGGCCCAGGAGAACAAATACCGGCTGATATTCGAGAAACTGCGGCTGAAGCCGGGCGACCAGCTGCTTGACGTCGGCTGCGGCTGGGGCGGCATGGTGCGCTACGCCGCCCGACGAGGTGTCCGCGCCATAGGCGCCACGCTGTCGGCCGAGCAGGCCAAGTGGGCGCAGAAAGCCATCGAAGAGGAAGGACTGAGCGAACTAGCTGAAGTGCGGCACTCCGACTATCGGGACGTGGCCGAGACCGGCTTCGACGCGGTTTCGTCGATCGGGCTGACCGAGCACATCGGCGTCAAGAATTACCCCGCGTACTTTGGATTCCTCAAGTCGAAATTGCGCACCGGCGGCCTACTGCTCAACCACTGCATTACCCGTCCCGACAACAAATCGACCTCCTTCGCGGGCGGGTTCACCGACCGCTACGTGTTCCCGGACGGGGAACTCACCGGGTCGGGGCGCATCATCACCGAGATCCAGGAGGTCGGTTTGGAGGTGCTGCACGAGGAGAACTTCCGGCATCACTACGCGATGACACTGCGCGACTGGTGCCACAACCTCGTCGAACACTGGGATGAGGCGGTCGTTGAGGTCGGTCTGCCGATCGCCAAGGTGTGGGGTCTGTACATGGCAGCTTCACGGGTGGCCTTCGAACGCAACAACATTCAGCTGCATCACGTGCTAGCCGCCAACGTTGACGTCTGGGGCGACGACAACTTGCCGCTGCGGCCGTGGTGGCAGCCCTAGCCCTAGCCGTCAATACGCCGGGCGCCCAGTTCGTTCTGCAGTAACTCCAGCGCGACCTCTTCGGGGTCGCGACGCGGAGCTGACGCGTCGTTGCGGCCCGCCTCGGCGAGCATGCTTTCCTCTTCGTCGCGCTGAGCGGAATTCACTTCGGGGGCCGGCTCTTCCACCTTGGGAGCCGGGGCGCTGGGTGCGGGCTCGGCTGCGCCCGTCTCACACCGAACCCGCCAGTCGACTCCCAGCGTGTCTTTGAGCGCCTCGGCGATAACGTCGGCGTTGCGCTGCTCGGACAGCCTCTTGGCCAGTGGCGCCGAATCGTGGCTCAGCACCAGTGTGTTGCCCTCGAGCGCACGAACCGTCGCGCCCGCCAGCATCACCTCGGTGGTGCGACTGCGCTGGCGCACCTTGTCACGCACCTCTCGCCATATGCTGCGAACCGCGGCCGCGTTGAGCTCACCCGGGGCCGGAGTCGGTTCGGGCGCTGGGGTTGGAGCGGGTTCCGGCGCAGGCGCGGGTTTCGGTTCTGCGGGCGCGGCAGCAACGGGCCGGGGCGTCTCCGATACGGGGACCGACATCGCCAGCCGGGTCTCGATCCGTTCGACACGTTGCAACAGCGCCGATTCGGCGTCGCTGGCCGACGGCAGCAGCAACCGCGCGCAGACGACCTCAAGCAGCAGCCGAGGCGCCGTGGCACCGCGCATTTCGCCCAGCCCCGCCTGTACCACTTCCGCGTATCGGGTCAGGGTCGCCGTCCCGATCCGATCCGCCTGTTCCCGCATCCGGTCCAGCACGTCCTCCGGGGCGTCCACCACGCCGCGGGATGCCGCGTCGGGAACCGCTTGCATCACGATCAGATCCCGGAATCGCTCCAACAGATCGGTGGCGAAGCGCCTCGGATCGTGACCGGCATCGATCACCGATTCGACCGCCCGGAACAGCGCCGCGGCATCTGAAGCACCCAACGCGTCGACCGCATCATCGATCAGAGCGACGTCGGTGGCGCCGAGCAGTCCCAGGGCGCGGTGGTAGGTCACGTGACCACCTTCGGCTCCAGCCGCCAGCTGATCGAGCACCGAGAGGGTATCGCGGGGCGAACCTCCGCCGGCTCGGATCACCAGCGGATACACCGCGTCGTCGACGACGACGCCCTCCTGCTCACAGATCCGCGTGATCAACGCCCGCATCGTGCGCGGCGGCAACAGCCGGAATGGATAGTGATGGGTGCGCGACCGAATCGTCGGCAGCACCTTTTCCGGTTCGGTGGTGGCAAATATGAAGATGAGGTGCTCGGGCGGCTCCTCCACGATCTTGAGCAGCGCATTGAAACCCGCCGTGGTCACCATGTGGGCTTCGTCCACGATGAACACGCGGTATCGCGATTGGGCCGGCGCGTAGAAGGCGCGGTCGCGCAGCTCACGGGTGTCGTCCACACCGCCATGACTGGCGGCGTCCAGCTCTACCACGTCGATGCTGCCGGGTGCGTTCGGCGCCAGCGACACGCAGGAGTCGCACGCACCGCACGGCGTGGCCGTGGGTCCCTGTGCGCAGTTCAACGACCGTGCCAAAATGCGCGCCGACGACGTCTTTCCGCAGCCTCGCGGCCCGGAGAACAGGTACGCATGGTTGATGCGGCCGGCCTCTAAAGCGATGGATAACGGCTCGGTGACGTGCTCCTGCCCGACCACCTCGGCGAAGGTTGCCGGTCGATACTTGCGGTACAGAGCCACCTCAGCAGGCTACTTGGGCTGGGTGACAGCGGCCTGTCAGGGCATCGATGCAAGATTGAGCGCTGACTCGGTTGCCGCCAGCAGCGCGCAGGTGGCCAGTCCGTCGACCGCGTTCCGCAGGTCGGGCAGTGACGGGAACGTGGGCGCGATGCGGATATTCTTGTCGTCCGGATCTTTTCGGTACGGGAACGAAGAGCCGGCCTCGGTAACCGCGATACCTGCGTCCTTGGCCAGGGCGACGGTCCTACGTGCGGTGCCGGGCAACACGTCGAGGCTAACGAAGTAGCCGCCCTTCGGCTCGGTCCAGGAGGCGATCTTGGAGTCGGTCAGCCGCTGATCCAGAATCTCGAGCGTCAGAGCGAACTTTGGCGCCAGTATCTGCTGGTGGCGCAGCATGTGCAGGCGCACCCCGTCGGCGTCGCCGAAGAAGCGCAGATGCCGCAGCTGGTTGACCTTGTCCGGACCGATCGTTTTCTTGCCGGCGTACTGCAGATACCACGCGATGTTGCCCAGCGATCCGCCGAGGAAGCTGACGCCGGCGCCGGCGAAGGTGATTTTCGATGTGGACGCAAACACATACGGCCGGTTCGGGTTGCCCGCCTTGGCGGCCAGCCCGAGTACGTCAATCTGGCGGACGAAATCCAGCGTCAGGGTGTGCACGGCATACGCGTTGTCCCAGAACAACCGGAAGTCGGGTGCCGCGGTCCGCATCTGGACGAGCCGTCGAACCGTTTCCCAGGAGTAGGTCACCCCGGTGGGGTTGGCGAATACCGGTACCGCCCACATCCCCTTGATGGCTGGGTCGACGGCGACCAGTTCTTCGATCAGATCGACGTCCGGCCCGTCCGCCAACGTCGGGACCGGGATCATCTCGATGCCCATCGTCTCGGTGATCGCAAAGTGCCGGTCATACCCGGGGACGGGACACAGGAATTTGGCGCTCGGTTCGTCTTTCCAGGGCCGCGGCGAGTCGACTCCGCCGTACAACATCGAGAAGGCGACCAGGTCGTGCATCAACTCCAGGCTGGAGTTGTTTCCAGCGACCAGGTTTGGCACCGGGATGCCAAGCAGCTCCCCGAAGATGGCACGCAATCCGGGCAGGCCGTGCAGGCCGCCGTAGTTGCGGGTGTCGGTGCCCTCGGGGTCGCGGTAGTCGTCCCCGGGCAAGCTCAGCAGCTGGTTGGACAGGTTGAGCTGCTCCGGGGCGGGTTTGCCGCGGGTGAGATCCAGGGCCAGCTTCTTGGCCTGCAGATCCGCATAGTCCTGCCGATGGCGGGCGTGCAGCGTCGCGAGCTCTTCAGGGCTGAGGGAATCGAACGCCACCACACGGCCTTTCGGTCCTACGCACAAGTACTGGCTCTGCCCCCCGACTAAGGGGACCCCGCGCACCCGACAGAGCCCATTGACCCTTGCTGCCTTCCGGCCCTGGGGGAGTTCACAGGATAAACGCCGCGCGGGGTCCATCGCGAGTGTAATACGGCGACTGCAAGACACCTGGCGGGGCTCAGCGGCTACCATGGCCACGGAGGATTCGCCTAGTGGCCTATGGCGCTCGCCTGGAACGCGGGTTGGGTTAACAGCCCTCGCGGGTTCAAATCCCGCATCCTCCGCAACCGGGTTCGCCCTGCCTTCAGGCATGGGCGACCATGATGTGGGTTCTGGTGGCCTAGGCTGGCTTGATCTCACCAGCACAAGGAGGGGTATGGCGCGCAAGTGGGCCATCCTTTGGCACGCGTGGTTTTCGATTGGCGCCGGCATCCTCTTCTTCTATTTCGTATTGCCCCGCTGGCCTGAGCTGGTGGGCGAAACCTCGCACACGCTCGGGACAGCGCTTCGGATTGTGACGGGCGTGGTGGTCGGCCTGGCGGCGCTCCCGGTGGTGTTCACGCTGTTGCGCACCCGCAAGCCCGAGCTCGGAGTTCCGCAGCTGGCGCTCTCGTTACGAACCTGGTCGATCGTGGCCCATGTGCTGGCGGGGGTGCTCATCGTCGGCACCGCGATCAGCGAGATCTGGTTCACCCTGGATGCCGCCGGACGGTGGTTGTTCGGGATCTACGGGGCCGCCGCCGCCGTCGCAGTACTCGGGTTTTTCGCGTTCTACCTGTCGTTCGTCGCAGAACTGCCGCCGCCGCCACCCAAACCGCTCAAGCCGAAGAAGCCCAAGAAGCGGCGTCTTCGCGGCAAGAAGCGCAAGGCTGCCGAGGTCGAAGAGGCCGAAGAGATCGAAGAGGCCGAAGAGGCCGAAGCGGCCGAAGCGGAGGTCGAAGAGGCCGAAGAGGCCGAAGCGGAGGCCGGCGACACTGAGGAAGCCGAAACGGTAGCCCAGGCCGAGGAGACGCCCGACGAGCCGGCCGAGACGGAACCCGAATCAGCTACCGAAGAAGCGGTCGCCGAGCAGCCCCGGCCTGCCTTGCGTAACCGTCGCCCGACCGGCAAGACGTCGCATCGGCGCCGGCGCACCCGTGGCGGGGTCGCTGTCGAGGAGTGACTAACGGCGCCGCAGACGCTCCAAGTAGTCGGCGATGAGCTGGCGTGTTTGGTCGGCACCCCAGAGTTCGCGGACCTCGCGGTCCACGTCGCTAGATTCGCGGATCCGCGCCAAGGTTGGACCGCGTAGCTGGGCCTTGGTGTGGCGGTAGGCATCGGCCGGAATGTCACCGAGGTCGGACGCCTCCGCTACGGCAGCCTCGATGAGACCCTCGGCGACGACGCTGTGCGCAAGTCCCCTGGCGACCGCCTCGGCTCCCCGATAATTGCGGCCACCGAGCAGCACTTCCTCGGCGTGGTCGCCGCATGCGTAGCGCATCACCTCCAGAGCGGCGACGGGAAACGGCACTCCAACACGTACCTCCGATGCCCCGATCTGCGCATCGGGGCTGATCACGCGTCGGTCGCAGGCGCACGCAAGCACACATCCGCCGGCGATGGCGGCCCCGTTGATCGCGGCCACCGTCGGTCCCGGATAGCCGAACATGGCCTCGAACGCCTCCGCGAGCGCCGGGACCAACCGATCGGTGTATTCGGCCCCGCCCTCGAGAACGCGGTTGAGGTCGACGCCGGCGCAGTACACCCGGCCGGCCCCGGTGACTACCAGCGCGCCACCACCCGACCACGCCCGTTGCCGGATGGCGTCGGTCAGCTCCCCCAGCAGCTCGACATCGAGGGCGTTCACCCGTCCCGATGACAGGGTCAACACGGTCACAGATTGCACGGTCTGAATCTCAATCACACTGACAGCCTGGCACCCGAAGATATTGGGATCGGTAGCGATGCGTGCGGTCTGTACTTACCGCCATGACGACGCCAACGGGGCGGCGCATGACGGAAGGAAATCCAGTGAATCGTGTTCTCGCGGCTGCGATCGGAACCATTGGCTGCGCATCGGCGCTGGTGGGTTGCTCCAGCGGCGGCCACACAGCCAGCCCGGCATCGAGCGTTTCCACCGGCGGTGGCGGCACCGTTGTCCAGGTTGGCGGAACTGACCTCCCCGGCTTGAACCCCGCCTCGGTGACCTGCGTCAAGCAGGCCGGGAAAATCAACATCGGCAGTGGCTCCACTGGAGGCCAGCAACAGGCGTTGGCGGTGGTGATGACGGACGCGAATCCCCCGACGGTCGATTCCCTGGCACTCGTTGTCGATGGCAATGCCCTATCGGTCGCCGACAACATGGGCGCCAAGGTCGGCTCGGCGAAGGTGTCGGTGGACGGCAAGACCTACACCATCACGGGTCAGGCACAGGGCGCCGACTTGAAGAATCCGATGGCGGGGATGATCACCAAGGACTTCAACATCAAGGTGTCCTGCGGTTGATCGAGGGGTATTCCGCGCGGCGGACATGCAGCGCATGTCCGCCGCTTCGGGCTAGATCGACCGCCCGCGCACCCGCCCATCGGACTTATGATGCAGCCGTGTCGATCGCCGGCGACCTGGAACGCGCGCGCCGCCTGGCGTTCGCCGCCGACGAGGGCGGGGCTCGGGATCTGCTGCTGTCCCTGATCCCACAGATCGAGCAGGCCGATCGAGACGATCTGCTGCTGGAAGTCTTCGCGCAACTGGGTGAGATCTACCTGGCCCGAGGCGCGAACGATGGAGTCCAAGAATCCATCCAGCGCATTCGTGATTGTTTGGCCAGTTACTCGGGAATCCTTGCCGGCACCAGGCCCGAAGCGGCCAGCCAGGTGCGGATGTCTGGCGCCCAGATCGCGTATATGGTCCGTCGATACTCGCGGCGGGCCCAGTTCCTGCAAACCGGCCTGGCCGCGGCACAGGGCGATCATGAAGGCGCCGAGGCGGCACTGGCGGCGCTAGCCGACGACAGCGCAGCGCCAGAACTCGCCGACGAGCATGCCTACCTGCTCACCTACGCACGGATCCTGTGCGCGTCCGCGCTCTGCGAAGACGACCTGCATGTGCGGTCACTTCCATTGTGGCAGCAGGTGCTCGGCGCTATCGCGGACACCAAATGCGCCGACTTCCTTCGGGTTACCGGAGCCACCGCATACGGCAGATTCTGCGTCGAGACCGGGCGACTGACCGAAGCCGAGCCCTGGCTGCGTCGGGCCGGCGCTTGCGCAGAGGCTAATGGCTGGGAATTAGCTACTGCTAGAACACAATTGGAGCGAGCCGCGGCACGTTGGTCCGCGGGTGACCACGTGGCGACCGAGCAGCTGGTATCGGAGGCCTATCCCGTCATCGCCAAATACGCCCGAGCTCATGACGTCTCCCGATGCTGGCTTTATCTCGGTCTCACCCGGTTGGGAAGCGGCGCTTTGGAGGCCGCCGACCAGTGCTGGGAGCACGCCGAGAAGCACTGGCGTGAACTCGGAAAGCCGCTGCACCTGCACCGTATTCTGCTGCAACGCAGCTGGATAGCTATCTTTTGGGGCCACTTCGCGGAAGCGGTGGAGATGATCGCCCAGGCACGGGAATTGCTCGACTCATCACCACGCAGCAGTTGGCTGCAGTACGCCCAACTCGACAATCACCTTGGAACCGTCTGGCGTGCGGATGCTTTGACGGACTTGGGGTTGGACGCGGCCGGCGACCCTGATGAGACGTTGCAGGAAACCGAAGCGCGGCACGCCGAGGCGCTTGGCGTCCTGCACGGCGAGGTTGGCACGCCGGAGTACTGGCGCGCAATGACAAAGCTCGAACAGGCAGCTGAGCTCAAAGTACCCGCCGCGTTGGCAGTCGACTCGGTGCGGTACTCGATCGCCGACGCCGACGCGAGATCGCGTTGGGCGGCCCAGATTTCGGCGCCGATTCTGGCGGGCGCCTTCGCCGTCGCGTGGGAATGGGAGAACACCCAACTGGTCAGCGAGCTCGTCGAATATCACAGCGCACGAGGAACTTTCAACACCGAACCGACAAGGCAGGAAACAAGTGAGTGGGCATCGACGGCCACGACACCGGTGATCATCGATACCACGCAGGCTCTGGCCGCCGCCGGACCGTCGTCGCAAGGAGGTAGCTCGCTCACGCGTCTCGGCCCGCTGCCGCCGTTACAGATGCAACCGGACGCCGAGCCCATCATGAGTCACTATCGCGCGCTGGCGTTTCAGCGATACGGCCGTGACGTCACAGCGGCTGAGCCGGCCTGGTCGACTTGGCCATGAGCGACCCGGACCGACTGACTCTGGTCCTGCGCTACGCCGACGTCGGCATCGCCACGTACGCCAGTTTGCGGATAGTCGGACAACCCGCAAAGACCGTCACCTGGGTGGTGGAGGAACCGATCCTGCTGGCAGCCTTGCAAGAACTGACCGATGCCCTGCCCGAACCCCACGGCGCCGAAAGCGGTCGGGACGCCATCGAGCGAGCCTTGGCCAGGGGTCCATTCGCGGCGCCGGACACCGAACTGACGGCCGCCTACATCCTGGGCGTGCTGCTGATCGGTCCGGCGGGGTGGCAGCTGCTGGCGGAGTGCGTCGCATCGCCGCGCCCGATTCTGTTCGTCTCACCCAGTGCCCGGCTGGCACGTGTCCCCTGGGGACTGTTGGCGATCCCGAAATCTGGCCCAAGCAAAGAAGAACTGGTGCGAGCGCGCTACGAAGCCATTACCGCCAGTGGAACGGCGGCAGCCCGGATCCCATGGCGGCTTGACGACATCAACGAGCACACCGACGGCTATCGCCTGATGGAGCTGGTCGACGTGCTGATGGCGGTCCCCCAGAACATCGTGCACGCGCAGCGAGCCCCCGCGCGATGGGACGCCAGGCAAGACCGTCCACCCGTCCTGATTCTGGATCCTCGGATACCCGGCCAGCGCCCGGATTCCGCGCTCGGGTCGGTGCTCGGTAGGCCCTCGGATCAAACACCATTGGCGCGCCACTTCGCCGAAGTGATGCACCGTCGCGCGGTGTTCCCGGAAGTCGACAACGCGGTCGAATTATTCCGCCGACAGGATGCCGACCGCAGGTGGTTGACGCACGTGTTGGCGCAGCGCCCGAGTCGGCTGATGTATGTCGGCCATGCAAGTTCAGCTGCTAGCCAGGCTGATCGAGCGGCGCTCCATCTGGCTTGCGCCGCACAGCTTCCCGGAGACGCCGACGCCATCGGTGACCACCGTCCGCTCACCGCGTCGGACCTGATGTCACTGCAGCTACCCATGCCACCGCGAGTAGCGTTGCTGGCCTGCGCATCCGGTGGCGACTACCGATTCGACGAGGCGACCGGCCTGGTGGCGGCGATGATCCTGGGCGGGGCTCAGTTGGTGACGGCGACGTTGTGGTCACTGCCCACTACCGCAGCCTATCGGCAGTTCGCCTGCGCTAGCGCAGATCTGACTGATCCGATGACCCAGGTGGTTGTTGCGGTGGATCGCGCACACGAGGCCGTCGACGCCGGGTGTGCGGTGAATCGTTGGCAACGAGAACAAATGCGGTTATGGCGGGACGGGACCGTCACCGCCAGCCCGCTGTATTGGGGCGCGCTGGTCACTTTCGCTGTCGACGGTGCACGATAATGGATCACACCAAGGTCAGACTTCTCGCGCGCACCGCTAAGACGTCGTCGGGTAGCGAAAGCCGTTCGCGGGCAGCGGGATCGAACGCAACCAGCACGACCAGCCCGGGACGTAACATTGATGTTTCCGGATCTGAGTCGTCGTGCACCAACCGACCCACGAACGTGTCGCCGTGCACACTGGCAACCTCGATCCAGATCTCCCGCTCTCCGGCGGCGGCGTCAGATTCTTCGGCGTCGACGACCGTGCCAACTCCGACGGTGGGGCGTGCTTCGGCAGCGTGGCGCCGGCGGGTAAGTCGTCCGACGAGGAACACCGAGGCGCCAATCGCGAGCAGCTTCAACTTGTTCATGCCACTAGCTTCGAGGCGTCGACTGGCTACCGAACCCAACTTTCGGGGTGTCACTAATTTCAGTGTTGCCCCTATCCTGTGGAGATGAGCCCGGGTCCGCAGGTAGCGAGCGCCGAGAACGTCGCAGCGGTCGGGCATGCCCGCCGGGCGGTGATCGACCAGGCGTGGCGCGCAATCGGTCCCGGCGTCGGGGTGCTCAGCAGCGATGACGGCGGCCCGCTGAGCCGGACGGTCAAACGTATCATCGATCCGCTGGTGTTGCGACTGCGATCGAATCCTCAATATTCGGCCCCGGTTGTGGCCGCCGAGACGGCATCGGCGATGCACGATCTCATCGTTGCGAGCGGTCCGCAATTGCGTTTCGCTGCAGCGTGGTTCGAGGTTCTCAAACTCGAGCGTCGCAGGCAGCGGATTCGCAGCGGTAATGCCCAGGAGCTGTACTTTCCGGTGTGCTTCGAGCTCGCGGTGACCAAAGGCGCACCCGAGGCCCAAGATCGCGACACGCCGGCCGCGGTGCTCCACGAGATTCACCACGGCCGCGACCGCACCGCCATCGAGGTACTGAATGAGTACGTGGCCAGTTCCGAGATCGTCGCCACACTGAGCGATCAACTCGAGCGCAGCTGGCGCGACGTGCGGGCCAGCGACACGGTAATCGAACCGTTCCTGGCCGAGCTGACCACCGTGCTGGGGCCCGCCACCACCCACAATGCTGCTACAGCGCGCCAACGCGTCTGGTCGACCATGATCGCCGACGCCACACCGTACAACCTGGGTGCACTCGCACGCGCCGACGCGGCGGAGCTGCCCTGGTCGATTGTCAATCTGGGCTTGAGTTCTGCTGCGCCGCAACGGCAACCAACGATCAACGGAGGTTCCGACAGCGACCGTCCACTGGATCGCAGCGTGGTGGACCGGGTGCGCGCCACCTTGCGACGCGCCCTGGATCGCGACGCTTTGCCCGACATCCCGCTGCTGTGCGCGGAAGAGGTCGACCGCGCCAGCGCACCGTGGGGACTGCTGGCCGAGGACAAGCAGGCCACCCTGGTGGCCGGCATCGAGGTCGCGATCGAGCTTGCGCCGTTGGACCGGTCCGTCACCAGCCGCTACGCCTTGGCCGCCCAGATCCAGGCCAGGCTGCGCAAGGAGGCCTATGTCCTGCACGCGCGGCGCTATCTCGCCGAGGGCGGCCCAATCCATCCCCGGCAACGCCAGGTGGTCGACGACCTCGCCTCCTACGCACAGCCGTACCTCAGCCGGCTGTGGGCGCGACTGCATGGTCGTGACGTCTGGCAGGAGCCATGCGACGACGTCGACGACGTGCGGTCGCTGCTCGAGGGCGTGGCCAGATCGGTGAGCCTCGACCACCGGCAACGGATCAAGGCGATGCTCGAATTGCAGGTCGCGGGATGAGATTGGTTGCCGAGTCCGGCCTGTGGACCACCGGACGCCCTACTGCGCCATGGCCATTGGCCGCGGTGCTGGAGGTCAGCGGCGCGGTGTTGTCCTGGACGATTGACGAGCAGGCCGACGCCATCCACATCACCTTCACCGATGTGTCTCGCGCCGACTGGCTTTGGCGCGTCGTCGGTCAGTCTGGGTATGTGGATCTGGTTTCTGCCCTGGGTGCGGCCGCTCCCGACGAGCCACGCAGCATCGACCTCACCGGCGTCGACATCGCGCCGGGATCGCTGGCCCCGCTGCGCAGGTTGGCGGTGGGTCATTGGTTGCGGCGCTGGTGGCCCGCAAGTCAGCGGGACGGCATTGCGGGCCTGGACCACTCGCTGCTCGACGTCGAGATCGCGACGCTGACGGCCGGCGCGCAAGACTTTTTCACCGACGACACCCTGGATTCCGACGTGGCCGAGCTGCTGGCGCCGCACGCCGCGTCCCTGATGACATACCTCAGGAGTGATGACGAGCGCGTCCGAAAACTGGTCCGCGCCGGGGTCGAAATTGCCGACGAGGTCGGCATCGATGTTGAGTCGAGCACCGCCCTGGACATCCCGACCGGGCGACAGGATGACTACGCACTGGCCGCCGGCACTGACGGGAATCCGCTGGGTTCGGCGACGATCGCCCGCGGCGTCGCGTCGATCAGCTGGGCTGCGGTCCCACCCGGAGTTTTCGACGCGGCCGAGGACACCGTCTCCTGGAGTGTCGAGGCGGCCGGCGCGGCGGTGGTCGCCGTCGTGCGCGCGGCCGTCGTCGGACCGGATCCGGCCACCGGCATCCCCGTGCGGGTGCGCTCCGGCGACGTCCGGGGCACAGGCGCCCTGGGATCCGACGGCCACGCCACGCTGCCATTGGTCGACGCCGCGCAGCGGCCGGTAACGGAATCGTCGGCCTGGAACCACGACTGGCCGACGACGTCGGTGGTCATCGGGGCCGACCTGGCCGAGTCACGCCAGACCCGGGACCGGATCCGCAGCTGGGCGCGCGCACGGTTGGACCGGCCACCGGACGACGCATTCCTCGCCGAGATCCTGGCGGCCGAATCTGCCTACTGAGCGCCTATGCTGAGCGAGTGCCCAACAGTTATCGCGTCGTGCAATGGACCACCGGAAATGTCGGCAAGAGCTCGGTCCGGGCGATCGCAGCGAACCCCGCGCTGGAATTGGTGGGGTGTTATGCGTGGTCGCCAGAGAAGGCCGGACGTGATGCCGGCGAGCTGTGTGGTATCGAGCCGCTGGGGGTGACCGCCAGCAGTGACGTCGACGCGCTGCTCTCGCTGAAGCCGGATTGCGTGGTCTACAACCCGATGTGGATCGACGTCGATGAACTGGTCCGCATCCTGTCGGCGGGCGTCAATGTGGTCACCACCGCGGCCTTCATTACCGGGCACAGCCTGGGTGCCGGCCGCGACCGCATCCTCGAGGCGTGCCGGAAGGGCGGCTCGACGATCTTCGGGTCCGGCGTCAGTCCCGGCTTTGCTGAGCTGTTGGCCATCGTGTCGGCTGTGGTGTGCAACCGCGTCGACAAGGTCACCGTCAACGAGGCCGCTGACACCACGTTCTACGACTCGCCGGCGACCGAGAAACCGGTGGGCTTCGGGCAGCCGATCGACCACGCGGAGCTGCAAACGATGACTGCCCAGGGAACGGCCATCTTCGCCGAGGCTGTCCGATTGGTCGCCGACGCACTGGGCGTCGAACTCGACGACGTTCGCTGTGTGGCCGAGTATGCAAAGACCACAGCCGATCTCGACCTCGGATCGTGGACCATACCCGCGGGATGCGTCGCAGGCGTCTACGCAAGCTGGCGTGGGGTGCGCGGCGACCAGACGGTCGTGGAGCTCAACGTCCGGTGGCGTAAAGGACAGACGCTCGAACCTGACTGGAAGATCGACCAAGACGGCTGGATCATCCAGATCGACGGGCAGCCGACCGTAACAACGAAGGTCAGCTTCTTGCCGCCGCCATACTTCCAAGCCGAGACGATCGCCGACTTCATGGTGCTCGGGCACGTCATGACGACGATGCCCACCATCAACGCGATCCCGGCCGTCGTTGCCGCCGCCCCCGGCATCGTCACTTACAACGACCTGCCGTTGACACTCCCCCGCGGATTGGTCCCAAACTAGATAGAGTTCTGGGCGGGGAGGAAGACCGCAAACCATGAACTTTCTGGTATTGCCGCCGGAGATCAATTCGGCACAAATTCTTGCCGGCGCGGGGTCCGCTCCAATGCTGGCCGCGGCGGCGGCCTGGGACGGACTGGCCAATGAATTGGCCTTGGCGGCAACCTCATTCAGCTCGGCGACGTCGAACCTTTCGCGGCAAGCCTGGCAGGGCGCAGCCGCGGCGGCGATGGCCACCAGGGCGGCCGAGTATGTGGGGCGGCTGAACGCGGCGTCCGTCCTAGCTGGGGCCGCGGCTGCCCAAGCAAAGACGGCGGCCGCGGTCTACGAAGCGGCGGTTGCAGCCACGGTCCATCCAGCGATGATCACGGCCAACCGCACGCGGCTGGCGTCGCTTGTCTGGTCGAATCTGTTCGGGCAGAACGCTCCTGCGATCGCGGCCGCCGAAGCCCACTACGAGCAGATGTGGGCCCAGGACGTGGCGGCAATGTCCGAGTACTACGCCGGGGCTTCGGCCGTGGCCACACAGTTGACACACCAGGGGCTGCAAAACGTCAATCTGGGCATCGGCAACATCGGCAATCTGAATCTGGGCAGCGGGAACACCGGCAATACCAACCTGGGTAGCGGAAACATCGGCAATAGCAACGTGGGTGGCGGAAACTACGGTCATAGCAATCTGGGCAGCGGCAACTACGGCCATACCAACCTGGGCAGCGGAAACGGCAACGTGCTGGATGGTGTGACGTCCCATTTCAACATCGGCAGCGGAAACGTCGGTGACTACAACGTTGGCTTCGGAAATTCCGGCCCCGGAGGTGGGACAGGTAACGGAAACGTCGGCAACGGAAACCAGGGCAGCCAAAACGTCGGCAGCGGCAACACCGGCAACGGCAACGTCGGCTCGGGCAACACCGGCAACGGCAACGTCGGCTACGGCAACGCCGGTAATCAAAACTGGGGACTGGGCAACACCGGAAGCAACAACATCGGTTTCGGCAACACCGGAACCAACAACATCGGCATCGGGCTCACCGGCAACAACCAAATCGGCTTCGGTGCCCTGAACTCGGGTAGCGGGAACGTCGGCTTCGGCAACTCCGGCACCAACAACATCGGCTTCTTCAATTCGGGCAGCGGAAACTTCGGCGTCGGCAATTCCGGGGTCAACAACACCGGCATCGCGAACTCCGGTGCCACCAACACCGGCATCTGGAACTCGGGTGACATCAACACCGGCATCGGGAACTCCGGCACCAGCGCGTACGGCGGAGTCAACACCGGCTTCGGAAACGGCGGATACCACAACACGGGCTTCGGGAATGGGGGCGCGTTCAACGCGGGCAGCTTCAACTCGGGCAACCACAACACGGGCGGCTTCAACTCGGGCTTCCTCAATACGGGCGCATTCAATTCCGGCTCGGTGAACACCGGCTTCGCGAACTCGGGGAGCATCAACACGGGCCTGTTCAACTCGGGCGCACTGAACACGGGGGTAGGCAGCTCGACCGACCAACCCGCCGGCAACTCGGGGTTCGGCAACTCGGGTGCGAATACCTCGGGCTTTTTCAACGGCACCGGCGCCGATAGTTCCGGGTTCGGGAACACCAGCGGTTTCGGTTTGAACTCGGGCTTCTTCAACACGGGCAGCGGTGGCCGCGCGACCGGTTACCTGAACTCGGGTGCCGGCTTCGGCGTCACCGGGTTCTTCAACTTCGGCAGCGGCGGCTTGAACTCGGGCTTTTTCAACTCCGGCGACGCCGGCGGGAACTCAGGACTGCACAACACCGGTGGCGGTAGCTCGGGTGGATTCAACGCCGGAATCGGGCAGTCGGGCTTCTTCCAGTAACCGTCTCCCGCGGCGACCGAAGCGGCCAAACCCGGTGAGTAAGAGGGGAACTGGCGATTCGTAGCGACCCCGCCGGAAGAGGGTTTGGCGTCCGCACGTTGTCGGGTATTCATCGTCATATGAGACCTCGCTGCCGGAGTTTACGGTTACTCGTGAAACATGTTGCGGTATAAACGGACCGCTATCGCGGCGGGAAGGATTCGCGGCGACTGCTGGCCAATCAATATCCAAATCAGGTAAGGGTGTTCGAATGAAGCAACACGTCATTGCAGTGGCACGTCGCGTTGCGTTGGCCGCAGGTCTGGCGGCGGCGCTGACAACTGGCACGATGCCGAGCATGCCCGTCTGGTCGGCCGCCGCCGAACCATGTCCGGACGTTGAGGTGGTGTTCGCCCGCGGCACCGGCGAGCCACCGGGGCTTGGCGGCATTGGCGGGTCATTCGTCGATGCTCTGCGGCCGCAAATCGGATCCCGGTCGCTGGGGGTTTACCCGGTCAATTATCCGGCCAGTACCGATTTTGGCAGCCCCGATTTTCCCAAGACGGTCATCGAAGGGATCCGTGACGCGAGCTCGCATATCCAGTCCATGGTGGCCAGCTGCCCCAATACCAGAGAGGTTCTCGGCGGCTACTCCCAAGGCGCGGCCGTTGCGGGCTACGTCACCTCGGCTGCCGTACCACCCGGCGTTCCCGTCGCCGCGGTGCCCCCACCGATGCCACCCGCGACGGCAAACCACGTCGCCGCGGTCGTTCTTTTCGGAACACCTTCGCCGCAATTCCTCGGACAGTATGGAGCACCACCGATCGCCATCGGCCCGCTGTATCAGCCCAAGACCATCCAGCTATGCGCCGACGGCGACCCGATATGCGGTACCGGCGAAAGCGCGGCCATCCATACTCTGTACGCGGTGAACGGCATGACAAACCAAGGCGCCGATTTCGCCGCAAGTCACCTGTAACCCCCCAGCCGTGTGATGCACCCAACAATCGCCCGGCTGGTACACCGTTGCACAATCTCAAGATGCGTGTTCTGGTAACCGGCGGGACGGGATTCGTGGGCGGCTGGACCGCCAAGGCGATTGCTGACGCGGGACACTCCGTCCGGTTCCTGGTCCGAAATCCCAAACGCCTCACTACATCTGTCGCCAAGCTGGGTGTCGACGTCTCGGATTTCGTTGTCGGGGATATCAAGGACCGTGACTCGGTGCACGAGGCGCTCAGCGGATGCGACGCCGTCGTACACAGCGCCGCCCTGGTCGCCACCGATCCTCGTCAGGCTCAGCAAATGCTTTCCACGAACATGGAGGGCGCACGAAACGTTCTTGGTCAAGCCGTTCGACTAGGCCTGGATCCGATCGTGCATGTGTCAAGCTTCACCGCGCTTTTTCATCCCAACTTGGAAACGCTGACGGCGGACTTGCCCGTTGTCGGTGGAACCGATGGGTACGGCACCTCCAAAGCGCAGGTGGAAATTTATGCCCGCGGATTGCAGGACGCCGGGGCACCGGTGAACATCACCTATCCCGGCATGGTCCTGGGTCCGCCCGTCGGCGACCAGTTCGGCGAAGCCGGGGAGGGGGTCAAGGCCGCGCTGCAGATGCACACGATTCCCGGACGGAATGCGGCGTGGCTGGTCATTGACGTCCGCGATGTGGCCGCACTGCACGCCGCCCTGTTGGAACCCGGACGGGGGCCACGTCGCTACATGGTGGGCGGCCACCGGATTCCGGTGGTCGAGCTCGCGAACATGCTCAGACAGATCGCCGACACTCCCATGGTTGCCGTTCCGATTCCCGACACCTGGCTGCGGGTGGCCGGGAGTTTGTTGGATCTCGCGGGTCCGTATCTTCCCTTCGAGAATCCATTCACCGCTGCGGGGATGCAGTACTACACGCAGATGCCGGAATCCGACGATTCGCCAAGCGAGCAAGAACTTGGTATCGCCTACCGGGATCCACGCGACACGGTGGCCGATACGGTCGCGGCCCTACGCGCGACCCGCTAATCCGCCTCAGGGGGTTCCGCGTCATCTTCAGCCGGTGGCGAGCTCTTTAGCCACTTCCTCAGCCTAAGAAGCTCATTGATCACGATGCCGATCCCCAGCAGTACCAGCGTCGTCACCACGATCGCGGTTGTCACAGACTCCATGGTGACAGGCCGACACGTCGGCAGGACGAAGCCCCCGCCCTCCACGAGTGACGTCGTGAGCCCACACGCTGCCGGGTCTGATCGCCGCGGTGCGTCAATTCTGCTCGGCGTGAACAAAACTCGACACTGACCCGGTCAGGATCGAGTGCTCGGGCGGAGCCTCGGACATGATTCCGGCGCCGGGCATGTCGGATCTAGCCGGGACCAAGGTCGAAGATGTCCCTTCAACTGCAGACGACGTCCGCCCTCCGATGCTCGTTCGATGCCGAATGTGTTGGTATCAGCTAGAAGTCGTGCGGCTCGTGTGTGTGTAGAGAGGTGCCTCATCGCGTCGCACGCAAAGCCCGGATGGGGGTTGGCGACGATGCCGATGCCGTTCCGTACGGGGGCATAGCATTTAACCGGACAGTTTGCAAAGTCGTTGGACACCTTGCTGTCTCGCGCGACAACCACACAGCATTGGAGCAAATCCGCAACAGGCCATATGTCGGACAACCCCTGTCCACCGACTGTATGACACGAATTTCATGCCCTGGACGACTAGGCGCAACACATCGTGCTGGTAGACACTTTGTGCCGGTAGCCCCGGGAAGCCGGCGATCGCTCGGAGCGGTCGCCTGGAACCAGGGAGCCTCCTACACCGCGAGTCCACCGTCGAACTCACGCACCTGCCGCCGCGCAGGTTGATTCGACTAGTCGCATTCCCTGATTTGCACTAGCTAGCCCCCGGAGAAATTGGAGCCACGACAACCGTGTCAGAAGACGGGATGAACCCGCCGATGCCTGCCAAAACACATGTCGTCATTGCCGGTGCTGGAATCGCGGGAATGGCTGCCGCCATGCTCCTGGCCGAAGCCGGAATGCGGGTCACGTTGTGCGACGCCGCACCCGAAGCCGGCGGCAAGGCCAAAAGCTTTCGACTCGCGGATGGTCACCCGACCGAGCACAGTTTGCGGGTTTACACCGACTCGTACCAGACCCTGCTCACCCTGTTCGCCCGCATACCCACCGAGAATGGCATGACCGCGCTCGACAATCTGGTCGGCGTGAGTCTCGTCTCGGCTACCAAACGCGGCGTGATTGGCCGAATGACTGCGCCGGTTCCGTTGCGACGCCGGCGGCCGACGTTTGCGCAGATCGTTGACAAGGTGGTCGAACCGCTCCGGCAGCTTGGCCGGATCGCAATACGGAGCCTCATGGTGATTGTGGGTCTGGCTCAAAGAGGACTGACACCCACCGAGGTCATCCACTATCTCTACGCGCATCTGCGCCTGTTGTGGATGTGCAGGGAGCGACTCTTCGCGGAACTGGGCGATATTTCGTATGGGGACTACCTACAGCTAAGCCACAAGTCTCACCAGGCGCAGGAATTCTTTTCGGTCTTGCCGCGCATTTACGTCGCGGCGCGCCCCAGCGCGGAGGCGGCAGCGATTGCTCCTATGGTTCTCAAAGGGCTGTTTCGCCTGAAAAGCACGTGCCCTTCAGCTCTCATTGACGCACAGCTGCCCTCGATCATGATGATGGATGGGCCGACGAGCGAGCGCATGATCGATCCCTGGGTTCGTCACCTCCGACATCTCGGTGTCGACATCCAATTCGACACGCGCGTCGGCGATCTCGAGTTCGGGGATGGCCGCGTCACCGCACTGATATCGGCTGATGGCCGCAGGTTCGCTTGCGACTATGCCATCCTCGCCGTGCCCTATCTGACGCTTCGTGAGTTGGCCACATCGGATCGCGTCAAGCAGCATCTTCCTCAGCTCACCGAGGTGCATGCCATTGCGCTCGAGGCATCGAACGGAATCCAGTGTTTTCTGCGCGACATTCCCACGACGTGGCCTTCATTCGTCCGCCCCGGCGTGGTCGCCGCGCATGTGGAAAGCGAGTGGTCCCTAGTCTCCGTTCTCCAGGGGGAAGGCTTCTGGAGAAACGTCTACCTGCCCGACGGAACCAAATACGTTCTGTCGATCACCTGGAGTGACGTGGACAAGCCCGGTCCGGTTTTCCATCGGCCGTTGAGCGAATGTACGCCAGAGGAGATATTGACCGAGTGCCTGGCGCAGTGTGGCCTCGATCGGTCGCCCATCCTGGGCTGGCAGCTTGATCAGGAGCTGAAGTTCCTGGGCGAGGCCGACTACCAGACGCTGGCGGACGAGCTACCCCCGCATCTTGTCTCGGCGCCCACGTCCGGGAAGCGCATGGTGAATTTCTCGCCGCTCAACATTTTGATGCCGGGCGCTCGCCACCGATCTCCGGGCATTTGCACGGAAGTGCCCAACCTCTTTCTTGCCGGTGAAGCCATCTATTCGCCCGACTTGACTTTGTTTGTTCCCACCATGGAGAAGGCCGCAAGCTCCGGTTACCTGGCCGCCCACCAGATCATGAGCGTGGTTGCTTCCCATGTCCCGCCTCCACTGCGGATCGACTTCCGTGATCCCGCCCCGTTCGCGGTTCTCCGGCGCGTGGATCGATGGTTTTGGCGCCGCAGCCAGCCACCCGACCGATCGACAACCCCGACCAGACTCACTCCCTTGACCAGCACCAACCCGCGCAGAACCTGGAGTTCACCATGACCGTCCAGACCGTCTCCACCGTCAACGCTCCGCCCGTTATCGACGCCGGGCCCGCCGGACCCGGCAGACGGGGCCGTGGCCGCCGGACCACCCCGCTCACTCGACGCCGTCAGCCCTCCCCGGCGTCGGTGCTGCTGGTGGCGGCCTTCGGCGCCTTTCTCGCTTTTCTTGACTCGACGATCGTCAATGTCGCGTTCCCCGACATCCAGCGGTATTTCCATAGCGGCATCAGCGACCTGTCGTGGGTGCTCAACGCGTACAACATCGTCTTCGCGGCGTTTCTGGTGGCCGCGGGCAAGCTCGCCGACCTGCTAGGGCGCAAGCGGGTCTTCCTCTATGGCGTGGTGTTGTTCACGATCGCGTCCGGGTTGTGCGCGGTCGCCGACAGCGTCGGGGAACTGGTCGCGTTTCGCGTGCTGCAGGGCATCAGCGCAGCGGTCTTGGTACCGGCATCGCTGGGGCTGGTGGTCGAGGCCTTCCCCGCCGAGCGGCGCGCGCATGGGGTGAACCTGTGGGGTGCGGCGGGAGCCATCGCCGCGGGCCTCGGCCCGCCGATCGGTGGTGCTCTCGTTGAGGCGTGGGGCTGGCGGTGGGTGTTCCTGGTGAACCTACCGCTGGGGGTTGTGGCCGTGCTGGCGGCTCGGCGGGCGCTGGTGGAGAGCCGGGCTTCCGGACGACGGCGCGTGCCCGACGTGCGTGGTGCGGCGCTGCTGGCCATCGCGCTGGGGTTGCTGACCTTGGGGTTGATCAAGGGCCCGGACTGGGGTTGGGACAGCCCGGCGGCGAGCGGGTCCTTGGTGGCCGCGGCGCTCGCGATGGTCGGATTTGTGATGAGCTCGCGACACCACCCCGCACCACTGGTAGAGCCCGCGCTGTTGCGGATCCGCTCGATCGTGGCCGGCAGCGGGCTCACCGCGGTCGCCAGCGCCGGTTTCTATGCCTATCTACTGACGCACGTGCTGTTCCTGAAGTACGTGTGGGGCTACACGCTGCTGCAGGCCGGGCTGGCCGTTGCCCCGGCCGCGTTCGTCGCCGCCGTCGTCGCGGGGCTGCTTGGCCGCGTCGCCGACCGACACGGTTACCGCGTCATCATCGGCGTCGGCGCGCTGATCTGGGCCGGCAGCCTGTTGTGGTACCTCGAGCGTGTCGGGTCCAAGCCCAACTTCCTGGGCGAGTGGCTGCCCGGCCAGCTACTGCAAGGAATAGGCGTGGGCGCGACGTTGCCGCTGCTCAGCAGTGCCGCCCTGGCCGGGCTTGCCGCAGGCGGCAGCTACGCCACCGCTTCGGCGGTGATCGGCGCCATCCGCCAGGTGGGCGCCGTGATCGGCATCGCCCTGCTGGTGGTCCTGATCGGCACACCGACACCGGGCCAGGCCGAAGAGGCGTTGCGGCGTGGCTGGGCGATGGCCGCGATCTGTTTCGTGGCGGTCGGGATCGCTGCGGTGCTGCTCGGCCGCGTCCGCCAGGCCCCCGCAGAGGCTGTTGAACCCCAGCCTGCGCGCGAACCCGCGCCGCCGGTCGCTCCGGTGCGACCTCAGCTGACGGCACCCACTCCGGCCGCGCCAGTGCCCCCAATGCTCAAGGCTTCCCACGAATTCGACTTGCTGCAGGCGCTGCGGTTTGCCCGACCGGACGCGCAGGAGGTTGAGCTGCAGGCCGGCTCGTATTTGTTCCGCGCGGGCGATATGTCCGATGCGCTCTACGTGGTGCGCCGCGGCCGCCTGCAGGTCCTCGCCGGCGGCGGCGAGCAGGAAGAAGTGGTCGCCGAGCTGGGCCGCGGCCAGGTGGTTGGCGAGCTCGGGGTGCTGCTCAACGCGCCCCGCTCCGCGACAGTGCGGGCGGTGCGCGACTCGACCCTGACGCGACTGACCAAGCCCGAATTCGACAAGATCGCCGACGCCGGCGTGCTCGCGGCACTGGCAGGGGTACTGGCCAAGCGACAGCACCAGACGCGTGTCGCTGCCCAGCGGACAACGCCCGAGGTCGTCGTCGCCGTCGTCGGTGTCGATGCCACCGCGCCCGTAGCGATGGTGGCGACCGAATTGTGCGCGGTGCTGTCGACCCGGCTACGCGCAGTTGCCCCCGGCCGGGTAGACCGCGATGGGTTGGAACGTGCCGAGCAGGCCGCTGACCGGGTGGTGATACACGCGGCGGTCGATGATGCGCAGTGGCGGGACTTCTGTTTGCGCGTCGCCGATCGCGTGGTGCTGGTCGCGAGCGACCCGGCGCCGCGTTCAGCACCACTGGCGGCCCGAGCGACCGGCGCCGACCTGGTGCTGGCAGGACCAGCCGCCGGCCGGGAGCAGCGACGTGCCTGGGAGGAATTGATCACGCCGCGGTCGGTGCACACTGTCCGCGGCCGAACGGTTGCCGACGACTTGCAGGTGCTGGCCGCGCGTATCGCGGGGCGTTCTATCGGATTGGTCCTTGGCGGTGGGGCCGCGCGGGCGTGTGCCCACCTCGGCGTGCTCGAGGAATTGGAGGCCGCCGGGGTCACCATAGACCGGTTCGCCGGGACCAGCATGGGGGCGATCATCGCCGCTCTGGCGGCCAGCGGTAGGGACGCCGCCGCTGTGGATGCGCAAATCTACGAGCACTTCGTACGCAAGAGCCATGGCGACTACACCCTGCCGAGCAAGGGACTCATCCGCGGAAAACGCACCCGGGCCTCCCTGCGCATGATCTTCGGAGACCAGCTAGTCGAGGAATTGCCCAAGCACTTCCGCTGCGTCAGCGTCGACCTGCTGGCCCGACAGCCCGTCGTGCATCGCCGAGGCCTGCTCGCCGATGTCATCGGCTGCTCGATGCGGCTGCCCTTTCTGTACGCGCCAATGCCCTACAACGGCACACTGCACGTCGATGGTGGCGTGCTGGACAACGTGCCCGTCACCACATTGGTGGGGAAGGACGGTCCGCTCATCGCGGTGAACGTGGCCGCTGGCGGAAATCCAAACCCCGCGTCCAGCGGCAATCGCCGCGGCAAACCACGGGTGCCCGGCCTCACCGACACCCTGCTGCGCACCATGACAATCAGCAGCGCGATGGCGTCAGAAGCGGTGCTCGCACAGGCCGACCTCGTGATCAAACCCAACCCAATCGGGGTCGGACTAATGGAGTACCACCAGATTGACCGTGCCCGCGAAGCAGGCCGGAGCGCGGCCCGCGAAGCGTTGCCACAGATTATGGAGCTGGTACACCGCTGAACAGCGGCTCGCGCCGCTACTTCCGATCCGTATCCCGGCTCGGCTGCACCCGCTTGGGTTCGCCCGGCATCTTCGGATAGTTCGGCGGATACGGCATATCGCCAAGCCCGCGTTCTTCGTCGGCCGCCACCATGTCCAGCAAGGGGGCGATCGATTGGGCCACGTCATCCATGGCGGCCCACGGGTCGGCGCGGTCCCGCACCAGGTCGGGGACGGTCGCCATCGTGTAGTCGTCCGGATCGGCGCCGGCCAATTCCCCCCACGTGAGTGGCATGGACACGGTCGCGATCGGGGTACGACGCACGGAATACGCCGACGCCATGGTGCGGTCGCGGGCGTTTTGGTTGAAATCGATGAAGATGCGCTTGCCACGTTCTTCCTTCCACCACGACGTCGTCACCGCATCCGGCGCGCGGCGCTCCACCTCGCGGGCCAGCGCGATGCCCGCCCGGCGCACTTCGATGAAATCCCAGTCGGTGGCGATCCGCAGAAAAACGTGGACCCCGCGACCCCCGGATGTCTTCGGATAGCCGACCAAACCCAGCTCGTCGAGCAAAGGTCGCAGCACATCGACGGCGATCGCGCGTGCCTGTTCGAATCCGGTGCCGGGTTGCGGATCCAGGTCGATGCGCAACTCGTCGGGATGCTCGGTGTCGGGACAGCGCACCTGCCAGGGGTGCAGCGTGACGGTGCCCATCTGGGCCGCCCACACGATCGCTGCTGGGTGCGTCACCTTCAGCGCGTCGGCGGTCCGCCCCGACGGGAATGTCACCCGGCAGGTTTCGAGATAGTCGGGATGGTGCTGCGGTATCCGTTTCTGGTAGATCTCCTCGCCTTCGATGCCGTCGGGAAAGCGCTGCAAGTGCGTCGGCCGGTCCCGCAGCGCGGTCAGCATCGGACCGGCCGCCACAGCGCGGTAGTACGCGACGAGCCGACCCTTGGTGCCGTTCGAGCCGAGCTGGGGAAAATACACCCGGTCCGGATTGGTCAACCGCACCGCGATGCCGTCGACGTCGAGTTCTTCTGCTGCGGCAGCCATATCTGGATTCCAGCATGCCGCACGCCAGAATGAAGCAATGGACTTACCCGTCATGCCGCCGGTCTCACCGATGCTCGCCAAGTCGGTGAAGTCGATCCCACCCGATGCGTCGTATGAACCCAAATGGGATGGGTTCCGCTCCATCTGCTTTCGCGACGGCGACGAGGTCGAGTTGGGCAGCCGCAATGAGCGACCGATGACCCGCTACTTCCCGGAGCTGGTCGCCGCGGTCAAGGCCGAGTTGCCACAACGTTGCGTGATTGACGGCGAGATCGTCATCGCCAGAACCCGCGGCGCCTATCAGGGGCTGGACTTCGAGGCATTGCAGCAACGCATCCACCCGGCCGATTCGCGGGTGCGAATGCTCGCCGAGCAGACACCGGCTTCCTTCATCGCCTTCGACCTACTTGCCCTCGGCGACGACGACTACACCGTACGCCCGTTCAACGAGCGGCGCGCCGCCCTCGTCGATGCGGTGAACTCGGGTCCGTCGATCCACGTCACGCCGGCAACCACCGACTTATCCACCGCCCAGCGATGGTTCGACGAGTTCGAAGGGGCCGGTCTCGACGGCGTCATCGCCAAGCCGCTGACAATCACCTATCAGCCCCACAAGCGGGTCATGTTCAAGATCAAGCACGAGCGGACCGCCGACTGCGTGGTGGCCGGGTACCGGGTGCACAAGTCCGGCGGTGACGCGATCGGGTCGCTGCTGCTCGGGCTTTACCAGGATGACGGCCAACTCGCATCGGTCGGAGTGATCGGCGCGTTCCCCATGGCCGAACGACGACGGCTGTTCACCGAGCTGCAGCCGCTCGTCACCAGCTTCGACAACCACCCATGGAACTGGGCGGCACATGAAGCCGGCGAACGCACTCCGCGCAAAAACGAGTTCTCCCGCTGGAACGCCGGCAAGGACCTCTCGTTCGTGCCGCTGCGACCCGAGCGGGTGGTCGAAGTGCGTTATGACCACATGGAAGGCGTGCGTTTCCGACACACCGCACAGTTCAGCCGATGGCGCCCCGACCGCGACCCGCATTCATGTACCTACGAGCAGCTGGAACAACCAGCTACTTTCAGCCTGGGCGACATCGTGCCCGGGCTCATTGGCGGTAGTGCAGACGGCCCATAACGGCCAAATGCAAACAATTTTCGCTAGCGACGTTAGGCTGTCGCAATGCACGTAGCGGCATTGTTCGTGGCGGGTTCAGCCACCCTCGCTGGCTCCGCGATTAACGCCACCCAAATACCCACGACCAGTTATGACGTCGACCAAATCCCCATGTGGCTGACGGTTCCGGTGGTGCTGGTGGTGCACGCGCCAAGTGGCGGAGACTACGACCCACAAATTTTTGTTGTGTGCAAAGATCCGGGCGGGGAGCGGCGCGGAGCGCTGCGATCGAGCTGGGACTGGCCTGACGAGGACGGCAAGCCATCCAAGTACCGGTGCTTTACCTACGACCTCTCGTTCGCGATCGAATCCGAGGGTGAGTACACGATCGGTGCTTACTACGACGCGGAGGCCACCGACCAGGTGGCCACACCGATACCGCTGGCGATCAGACTGGCCGGTCCCCGGCTGCCCGGCAATAACGGCCTGGGTACCGGCTCGATCTAGGGCGCGGTCAGACCGCCACCATCAACTCGGAGAGTCCGCGCAACGTGACGTTCGGCTTGTACTGCGGCTCGACGTCCAGCAACCGCGCGTTTGGGAAGCGTGCGGTCACGGCCGCAAGGGCAACGCTGGCTTCCAGGCGCGCCAGCGGAGCGCCCAGGCAATAGTGCGCCCCGAGGCCAAATCCCAAGTGCCGCACCGTCCCCCGGTCTGGGTCGAAGACATCGGGCCGGTCGAACTCCTCGGCATCACGCTGCGCGGCGGCCAGCAACAGCATCATGATATCCCCCTTGGGCACCTCTACCTCACCAATTGTCATGTGGTCGAGGGCAATTCGGCTGGCAAGTTGTACGGGCGGGTCGTAACGCATCGTCTCCTCGACGACCGCCGAGGCGCGACCGGCGTCGCCGCCCAGCGCGGCCCACTGCGGGCGGTGGCGCAACAACGCCAACATGGCGTTCGCAATCAAGTTCACCGTGGTCTCATGTCCGGCGATCAGCAACAGGTTGCAGGTGGCGACGATCTCCTCGGTGGTCAGCTGGTCACCGGCTTCCTCCACTGCGACCAGACCCGACATCAGGTCGTCGCCGGGGTGCGAGCGCCGCTGCTCGATTAGGCCGCGCAGGTAGTCGCGCAACCACAGAGCGGCTTGCCGGCGCTCCTCGACACCGTCCTCTGGCTGGCCGGTAATGGAGACGAAGGGGTCAAGCGCCTGCGCCAACCGAGCCGAGGCGCGGCTGAATTGCGGCTCGTCTTCCAGCGGCACACCGAGCAGCCGGCAGATGACCGCCACCGGCAGCGGATAGGCGAAGTCGCGGATGACATCGAACTGGCCATCAACCCGGTCCAGCAAGCCGTGCACCAGCGCCCCGATGTCGGGTTGCAGCGCGTTGACAACCTTGGGCGCGAAAGCCTTGCTGACCAGCTTGCGTAGCCGGGTGTGATCGGGGGGATCGAGAAAGAGGAATCCCGGCGGGCCGAGCGGGCGTTGCTCTATGCCGTTGCTGATCTCCCGCTGCGCAATCGTCGAGTTGAGCCGGTCGCTGCTCGACAGGGGGTGTCGCAACACCTCCTCGCAGTGTCGATACGCGGAGAAGACGGCGAGGTTGGCCTCTGGCAGAAGGACGGGTCCGCGGTCCCGAAACTGCGCATAGAGCGGGTAAGGGTCCGCCCGGTTGGCCGGATCAAGCATCCTGAGCAGTAGGGCTTGTGATTCGGCCTGAACTGTCGAGGTGGACGTCATTCTCACAGTGTGCCTGCATCGCCGAGAGTGGCGGTGTTCAAAGTGGGTCGCCTCACGCATGCAGCCGCGTAGCATCAGCGGAATGACGGTGCGTCGCATCGGCCGGTTGGGGGTTGTCGTCATCGTTCTGGCCGCCAGCATGGTGCTGAGCGCACCGAGTTACGCGTGTGCTTGTGGTGCGGCCGTCGCTCCTGACGGTGCCCAGGCCACGATGAACAATGAAGTGGCGCTGGTGCATTGGGATGGGACAACCGAGAATATTCTCATGCGGGTCGCGATGAACGCCGCTACGGACAACGTCGCCCTGGTGGTTCCGACTCCTGCACCGGCGACCGTGGCGGTGGGCGACAAGGCCGCTTTCATGGAGCTGGACGAACTCACCGCGCCGCAGATCCAGCACCAACGACGTTGGACTCTGGGGATCGGCATTGGAGATCCCGCGCCACGCGAAGGGGCGGTAGCGGCCCGGCCGCCAGAGGTGGTCAATCAGGTGCGCCTCGGCCCGCTCGAGGCCACCACCCTGGCCGGCGGTGACCTGGCCGGACTGCAAAAGTGGTTGGCCGACAACGGTTATTCCATCCGGCCGGCGGTGTCCGACGCTCTGAATCCGTATGTACGCGAAGGCTGGGCGTTCGTCGCCATGCGCCTGACGAGCGACGCCCCGATAGTAGGCGGGCTCAATCCGGTGCGACTCACCTTCCAGTCGCCACGCTTGGTCTATCCGATGCGACTCTCGGTCGCCGCCCCGGACCCACAACATGTGATCATCTACACCTTGTCCGACCACCGGCAGCAGCGCACCGATGCCGACGCAGCCGTCCAGAACACCAAAGTCGAATTCGCCGGCAATGTCGTAGCTGCCGTTCGTGACCCACTGCTGCGCGAATGGGTCGGCAACCATGGTCCGTATCTGACCAAGACGCAGGTGGACATCCTTCAGACGTCGCGAATCTCGTCGGATTTCACGTTCGGCAACGCACCAAACGACAATGCCTACCGGCAGGTCCACATCGTCTATGACAACATCGAAATCCCGGTCGTGCTGGTGGTGTTCGCCGGGTTGGTGGTCATCGCGATCGCGGCGACGGTGATCTTCGTGACGGTCCTGCGCCTTGGTCGACGGCGGGGAGCTTAGCCTTCGGTTAACCCGGCGACCACCGGATCGTTCATCAACCGATCCAGAATGGCGCGCTGACCCTTGAGCAGCTTGGCGCGCGCCCGCGCCACCGGAAACCAGCCCACCCGGTCGACTTCGGGGAACTCCCTCAGCTTGCCCGAACCCTTGGGCCACTCCATTTCGAAGGTGTTGCTGCGCGCGCAGGTGACGTCGAGGTCGCCGCGGACGGCATACACGGTGACCACCTTGCCGCCGGGTTGTTTCACCGAACCGAAGTCGATGTGCGGCCCGTCAGGCACCGGCAACCCGATCTCCTCGCCGAACTCGCGTTGGGCGGCCACCCACGGATCGTCGCCGTCGGTGTACTCACCTTTCGGAATTGACCAGGCGCCCTCGTCCTTTCGGGCCCAAAACGGCCCGCCCGGATGAGCGATCAGGACTTCGACGACCCCCGCGCGCGCCCGGTATAACAGCAGACCGGCGCTGAGCTTGGGCATGCGATGTGGCCGTTTCAGACTCCGACGGCCTGTTCCAGGTCCTTCAACGACGACTCGAGGTGCGCGAGTAGCCGCTGCAAGTGCGGCACGCTGCGGCGGCATCCGACCAGTCCGAAATCCAGATTCCCCGCGTTGTTCACCAGGGTTATGTTCAGCGCTTGACCGTCCGGGATGTTCGACAGCGGATAGCTGCCGTCGAGCTTCGCGCCGCCGTAGTACAGCGGTTCTGCGGGGCCCCGCACATTCGAGATGACGATGTTGAACGGTGGACGCACCGTCGACAGGTAACCCGGTATGCCCGCCAGGGCCAGCGGCGCCATGTTCAATGCGGACAACGCCAGCACCTGCAATTGCGGCAGCTCGGCGAGCACCTTTTTGTTGCCGCGCATGGAGTCGCTGATGACCTGAATCCGCTCCGCTGGATCCTCGACGTCAGTGGCGAGGTTACACAGGATGCTGCCGACCTTGTTGCCACCGTCGTCGGCCTCCTTCTCTGAGCGCAGGCTAACGGGAACCATCGCGATCAACGGGGTGTCCGGCAGCGCATCCTGCTCCATCAGGTAGTAGCGCAGCGCACCGGAGCACATTGCCAGCGCGGCGTCGTTGACGGTCACACCAGCGGCCTGCTTGACGTTCTTGATGCGGTCCAGCGACCACGACTGCCCGGCACACCTACGCGCTCCCCCGATCTTGACGTTGAACATGGTGTGCGGAGCCGCGAACGGCAATGTCAACTGCTGCTCGAACAGTGCGGCACGGGCCAGCTTCAGAGTCGAAGGGGCGAGTCCCACAATGGATCCCGCTACTTTGATCAACGAGTCCAAAGTCGACGATCCGCCGCCGGAGTGCTCGCGGGGCGGCCGCGGTAGGTTCCACATCGCCCGCACCTCGGTGTCTTGCGGGTCGGGCGACAGCGTCCGCTGCATCAGCTTCACCGCCGAAACACCGTCGATGAGGGCATGATGCATTTTGGTGTACATGGCGAACCGGCCGTCGTTCAGGCCTTCCACCACATGCACTTCCCACAGCGGGCGGTGACGATCAAGCAGGCTGGTGTGTAGCCGGGAGGTCAGCTCGAGCAGGTCGCGAACCCGACCCGGCGACGGCAGCGCCGAGCGCCGCACGTGATAGTCGACGTCGATCTCATCGTCATAGGCCCACGCCACACGGGCGATTCCGCCGCCGATGGTCGCGGGGTGCTTGCGGAATGTGGGCTGGAACTCGTCGTTGGCAAGCAGAGCGTCGGTGAACTGTCGAACGAATTGTCGATCGGCCCCCTCCGGGGGCTTGTACAACGACAAACCGCCTACGTGCATGGGGTGCTCGCGTGATTCGACAAACAGAAACATCGAGTCGGTGGGCATCATCAGCTCCATGCGCCTATTAGATCGCGATATAGCAATTTGCGGTAGCGGCGCCCCGCGACCGGGCCCGTGACACCGCCCCGCCATCCGCTGAGGGTCAACGGTCCGTGCCTGCAGACGCGGCAATAACGAGGCCACTACCTTCGCTGCGGTCGTCGGCGAGGTCCGCCGAGATGCCGCCGATCGCTACCTACGGACCACCGGGACGAACCTGTCGGATTTGGCCCGTGAATTGGGTTACCCCGAGCAGAGCATCCCCGCCCGTTCGTGCAAGAGGTGGTTTGGAGCCGGTCCACCCGCCTACCGCGTGCAGACCCGGCCGCCGTCCATCGCGAGAACTTGAGGCCGGCCACCGCAGTCGGACCAGCAGATCGTCGGGCAGGGCGGTGTGTCCGTCGAGTCGCCGGGATGACAGCGGATTCAGCGCCATTGTCGCCCTAGCGTGGTTGCCATGCTGCGGAGTCAGGCCCGCCACTGGCGGGGGGCCGTCGGGCGCAGCGCCGGTCCGCAACGCACAGGCAGCTGCCAGCGTGAAACCCGTTCGACCGCATGCTATTTCTAGCGCCATCCAGGTCTCACTCGCCGGGTGCGCACGGACTTCATCCAGGCTGTTGGGCAGCGTGTCATCTATGTCGAGCCGGTATGCCACAACGTAATCGCCGGCGCCCGCCATAATCTCGCGCCGAAGCGCGGTCCACGTCTCACGGGCGGATCGAGCGACCAGCGGCGGGATGTCGTCGGGACCGGCCATTGTGACCACCCAGCCGAGTTCAGTGAGATGATCGGCAAGTCGGCGCGCTATGACCTGCGCGGCATGTTCCAACGGGATGGACGACGAGCGGGCCAGCAGTGCGGCCAGATTATCGGCGGCTGACACCGTCAATGCGATCCAGGTGCGTGAAACGCCAGTCGCGATGCACCTGTTGGTGATTCGGATGTTATCGACTCGTAGCCCGTAACGATTCAGGTAGCTGGCGATCAGCGGCAGCGGAAGCATATTGTCACCGGCCAGCGCCCGGATCCGCAGCAGCACTGTAGTCTTCGCGTCAATACCTGTTTCGCGTAAGCACCCTCGGTAGCTGCGCGCCCTCGGCCGGCGGCAAATCATCACCAATCGGCGCCGCGTGATCGTCGTGAGATGCAATCCACGCCACCAACCGAACAACATGACCACAACGCCCGCAGCCACAGCGAGGACGCACTGCTCGCGTGTCGATCGCCAGGGACACACCATCGCCGCGGGCAGCACCGCCAACAGCGTCAGCGTGGTCCGGCCCTTGCCCGGCCAGACAATGTTTCGGCGGCTGTAGCGCTTACCTAGCAACACGAAACCGACTCGACGCCAACAGCTTCCGCGAGCAAGGCTATCGTCCTCTCGCTGTGGTCTCTTGTCGCTTGCAATCAGGTGGTTAGTTGCGGTGTACCGATTGCGCTCGGCTCACACACCAGATTCGGGTCCCAGTTGGCGGGCAACATCGGCATGGACGGGCCACTGCCGTACTCGCCGCCATCCAGCACGGAAAGCCCGGCAGGTTGCGTGCCGGTCTGCTTGCCGCTGGTGCCGGCAAAGCCCAACGTGCCGGCACCCCGAGCGGAAGCAGTCACCGCCGACGCTTGCGCGCCACTCGACGCCGGCGTCACCGCCGAAACCAGAGTCGCCGCCGGCGCCACCGCGGCGGTGGCGGGTAGCGGGGTCACAGCGCTTGCGGCAGCCGCTCCCACAGCCGCCGGGGCAACCCCCACCGATACCCCGGCTGCCTGCAGCATCGAGGTGGCGAGCGGAGCAAGAGCGGGCGGCAGCGCGGCTACTAATGCGGTGCCGGCTCCCGTGGCCACACCGGCGGCCAGGGCCTCGGCCGGCGCTCCGCCCTCTGCAACCGTGTAACCCAACGCGAAAATCATTGGGCCCCATTGGAACAGCGCATTGATCGGATCGGTTGTGAAGGCATTGAACATCGCGATCAGATTGCCGATCGGGTTCTCCAGGAACAGGGCATCTTCCTTCAAGATCCAAAGGTTGAAGTCGATGTACATCTCCAATGCGAGCTTGATGAGCTCCCAGATCAGGTTCCACGGGATGTCGCCAAACCCAGACTGGATAGTCGTGGCCACGGCGTTGGCGGCGAGACCGACGCCTGGCTTGACTATCACCGGCGCCGGCGTGGTGGGCGGCGCCGAGACTATCGCCGCACCCGAGACCGCCTGATACACGCTCATCGTAGTGGCGGCCTGAATCCACATCCGCACGTAGTCTGCTTCATTGATCGCTATCGGAATCGTGTTGATGCCAAAGAAATTCGTCGCTAGCAGCACGCCGTGGGTCACATGGTTGGCCGACAGCTCCGCCAGCGTCGGCATTGTCGCCACGGCAGTGGTATAGGCCGCGGCCGCACCCTCATGCTGAGCGGCCACACCGGCACTGTCGGCGCTGGTCTTCGTCAGCCAGATCAGATACGGCAGGTGCGCGGCCACGTAGCTTTCGGCGCTCGGGCCTTGCCATGCGCCGCCCTGCACCGTGGCTAGCACCGCGGTGAGTTCCCCAGCCGCCGAGGCGAATTCGTCGCTTAGCGAGGTCCATGATGCCGCGGCCGCTAGTAGCGACTCAGGTCCGGGACCGTCGCTTAGCAACGCCGAATGCACCTCCGGCGGTAGGGCAATCCAGATCGGCGCCGTCACACCCAGCTGCCGAAGGCAAGATACGACGCAACCGCCGCGGCATCGCCGGCCGTGTAGCTGACGCCGGACTCGGCGATACCAGCCGCAGAGCGGCCGAGCTCTTCGATTCCTTCAGTCACCAGCGCAATGTGCTCGTCACCTCGGGCACTGAACTCGATCGCGGTATTCAACGACACCGGATCGGCCGCCGGCGGCACCACGGCCGTGATGAGGGGCGCGACAGCAGCTTGCGCGGCCGCCAGCCGCGCGGTCAGCGCTTCCACCGCAGCACTGGCGGCCAGCAATCCTTCAGGAACCACTCGCAGCGTCATTCCCGACACTCCTTTGAACGCGTTTCACCTGGCCGCAAGAACGAAGTTCTTCGGTCACGACCGGTCTGTTGCTTAGATGTCAGGAAATAAATCTCACAGATTCTAACCATTGTCAACTGTTGCCTAGGGCTACGGTTACGTAGGAAAAGGTGACGTCGGCGTAGGTTTTCGGCATCGCATGGCCCAAAAACCCCAGACGCATTCGAGATGCAGACATTGCACGGCGGCGGGGTCGGGGCCGGTTAGGCGGGGTCACCGACGGGGATTACTCCTGCGGTGAAGATGCTTGGGCTCGGTTGATCAAGGCCGCGCGGACCAGTACCTGCTGCGCCAGCTTCACGTGTGCGGCGTCGACGAGAACACCGTTGACGCCCACAGCGCCGCGGCCGCTGGCTTCGGCCTCCCGGTAGGCGGCGACATTGCGCTCCGCCAGCGCGATTTCGTCGGCGGTCGGCGAGTAGACCTCGTTGGCGACGGGGACCTGGTTGGGGTGAATCGCCCATTTGCCGGTGTAGCCCAGTAGTGACGCACGACGGGCGTCGCGCTCATACCCGGCTAGATCGCGATAGTCCGGATAGGGCGCGTCGATTGCGTCGATTCCCGCGATCCGTGCGGCCACGATCACCTTGTTCCGGGCGTAATGCCAGAAATCGCCGGGATATTCGCCGAGCGGGACGAAGTTCGTGTCCACCCGCGCGCCCTGGGACAGCGAAAAGTCACCCACGCCGAAAATCAGCGCATCCAGCCGGGGGCTGGTCACCGCGATCGCCTCGGCGTTGGCCAGGCCTTCGACCTCCTCGATGAGCACCTCAAGGCGAATCCGCTTGCCCAGGCCCAGTTTCGATTCCAATTGGGTAAGCAGTACATCCACCCACCAGACGTCGCGGGCGTTACGGGCCTTGGGGATGATGACCGTGTCGAGGTTCGCACCGGCCTTGGTCACCACCTCGATGAGATCGTCGTGACACCACTTGGTGTCCAGGCCATTGATCCGCACCGCGCGCGCCGTACGGCCCCAATCGATGTCGTTCAGCGCGGCAATGGCTTTGGACCGCGACGCCTGTTTGAGGGCCGCGGGGACGGCGTCCTCCAGGTCGAGGAAGACCAGATCCGCGCCACACCCCGCGGCCTTGTCGAACATGTTGTCGTTGCTGGCGGGCACGGCCAGTTCGGAGCGACGCAGCAGTTGGCTCACAGCACACCACGCGTGCTTAAGTCGTCGATAACCTCGGAGCTCAAACCGAGTAGCTCACCGTAGACCTCAGCGTTGTGCTCACCGAGGCGCGGACCCAGATGGTCAACCGTTCCGGACGCCGACGAAAAACGGGGCACCGGTGCCTGCACCGTCATCAGCCCCAGCTGCTCGTCGTCCACCGAGACGAATACCCCGCGATGCGCGAGCTGCTCGTCGGCGATCAGGTCGCTGATGTCGTACACCGGAGCGGCCGCAACCTCGTGAGCTTCAAAGACAGCCATCGCCTCCGAAAGCGTCTTGGTTGCAACCCAATCCGCGACTACGGTGTCGACTTCAAGGGCCTTGGCTAGGCGTCGCTGCGGGTCGGCGAAGTCGGCGTCGGCGAGCAGGTCAGGCCGGCCTATCGCCCGGAACACCCGCAGCGCCAGCGCCGGTGAACTGCCGGACATCGCCAGCCACCGGCCGTCGGCGGTGCGGTAGGTGTTACGCGGCGCCGAGATGTCCCACCGATTGCCGGCCCGCTCGGGCACCAGGCCCAATTGGTCGTAGCCCAACAACGTCTGCTCCAGCAGCCGGGCCAGCGGGTCGATGAGGTTGACGTCGATCAGCTGCCCCGTGGCACCGTGTACGTCGCGGTGATACAGCGCCATCATCACCGCGTACGTCGCATTCAGCGATGCGACACCGTCGGCCAACATGAACGGCGGCAGGGTGGGGGGCCCGCCGGCCGGTCCGGTGATGTGGGCGAACCCGCTCATCGCTTCTCCGAGCGTGCCGAACCCGGGTCGCTCACTCTTCGGCCCGGTCAGCCCGTAGCCGGTAATGTGCAACATCACGATCCGATCGTTGACCGCGCGCAGGCTCTCGTAGTCCAGACCCCACTTGCGCAATGTCTGTGGGCGCGTGTTGAAGATGGCGACGTCGGCCCGCCGGACTAGCCGGCGTGCCAGTTCCTGACCTTCCGCGCACCGCAGATCCAGCGTGACCGATCTCTTGTTGCGCGATATCGACTTCCACATCAAGCCGACGCCGTCACGCTGATTTCCCCACCCCCGGATTGGGTCGCCGAACCGGGGTTCTTCGACCTTGATCACGTCGGCGCCGAACTCGCCCAGATAAGTCGCCACCAGAGGGGCCGCGGCCAAGGTCGCGAGGTCGAGCACCCGAATGCCGTCAAGCATTGGCACTGGCACGCGCGCGGGTACTCGAAGGTCGTTGCAGGCCAAGGTGTCCCCGCAACGTCGACGACTGGTAGGCGGTGCGGAACAGCCCCCGGCGTTGCAGTTCCGGAACCACCATCCGCACCACGTCTTCGAACGCGCCGGGCAGATGCGTTGCGGCCAGAACGAACCCGTCACAAGCACCGACTTCAAACCAATCCGCCATCTGATCGGCCACCTGCTCGCCGGTGCCGACGAACCGCGGCCCTTGTAACAGGGTGGCACGGTGGCCGGCGAGATCGCGCACGGTCACTGTGTCCCCTCCGATATGGGCGCGCAGGTTCTGCACCAATCCCCGAATGCCGGAGACCGACGCGATGAGCTCGTCTGTCACCGGATCGTCGAGATCATGCTGGGCGAAGTCGTAGTTCATCAACTCCGACAACAGCGTCAGCGACGCCATGGGATGAACCAGGTCGTTGAGGAACATGGCCTCACGTTCCTTGGCGTGCGCCTCGGACTCCCCCACCACGGCATAGGCCATTGGGCAGATACGGACCGCAGCAGGATCACGCCCGGCGTCGGCGATGCGCTCCTTCTGGTCGGCGTAGTGGGTACGTGCAACATCGATCCCAGGGTCACCGGTAAAGATCAATTCCGCCCAGCGCGAGGCGAATTCGCGCCCACGCCCGGAAGATCCGGCTTGGATGATGACGGGTCGGCCCTGCGGGGTGCGGGGCACGGTCAGCGGCCCGCGCGCCGAGAAGTACTGGCCTTCGTGCCCTAGCTCGTGCACCTTGACGGGGTCGGCGTATTGACCAGACGCTCGGTGGTGCAGGATCGCGCCGTCTTCCCAGGTGTCCCACAGGCCGGTGACCACGTCCATGAACTCGTCGGCACGGTCGTAGCGTTCGTCGTGGCCCAAATGGGCTTTGACGCCGAAGTTCTGCGCCTCACTGTCATTGACCGAGGTGACGACGTTCCAGGCGGCGCGGCCACCGGATAGGTGGTCGAGGGTGGCGAACGTCCTGGCCACGTGGAATGGGGCGTAATAGGTGGTCGAATAGGTAGCGCCGAGGCCGATCTTCGACGTGGCCTGCGCCAAGACGCCAAGCACGACGCCCAGGTCGAGCTTGACCGGGCGGGCACCGTGGAGCACCGCCTCAGCCACTGATCCGCCGTAGACCCCCGGCATGGCCAGTCGATCATCGAAGAACATCAGGTCGAAGCAGCCTTCTTCGAGCTGCCGCCCGATCTTCGCGTAGTAGGACGCGTCCAGATATCGGTGTTCGGTCGCGGGGTGCCGCCACGAGCCCGCGTATACCGAGGTGCTCCCCGCCTGCATGAACGCCACCAGCGCCATCTTGTCGTGTCGTCGATCGGACATGAATCGAAACTAACATCTGATATTTCAGATTTCAAATGTGAGGTGTTCTGTCTGATACGATGCGCCGGTGGCGACAACATCGGGGCTCGACATCTCCGGGACGGTGCGGGAACGCGCCGCTCGTGAACTCCGGGACCGCATTCTCACCGGCGTCCTGCCCTCGGGATCACGCATAGACCTGGACGCCATCACCGAGGAGTTCGCAACCAGTCGAACCCCGGTTCGCGAGGCGCTGCTGGAACTGTCTTTCGAAGGCTTGGTCAGAGTCGCCCCGCGGAGCGGAATCACGGTGATCGGCATTAGCCCCGGCGACGTCCTGGACAGCTTCACCATTCTCGGTGTGCTCACCGGACAAGCGGCGGCGTGGGCCGCCCAACGCATTGAACCCGACGAGCTCGAGACGTTGCGCGAGCTCGCGGCCGACGTCGCCGCCCGATCCGGAGACGACAGCATCGGCGAGGCGAACTGGCACTTCCACCAAAAGATCCACCGCGCCGCACACTCGCCACGGCTGCTGACCCAGATCAAACAAGCGGCCCGAGTGGTGCCGACCAACTTCCTCACGGTTTTTCCCGACCACGAGAAGCACTCGCTCGACGAGCATGAGGAATTGCTCGATGCAGTCGGCGACAGGGACGCCGAGCGTGCCCGCGCCGTCGCCGAACGCCACGTCCTCGACGCCGGGCGCTTCCTGGCCGAGTGGCTGGAGCGGCGCAGCTAGCTGCCACCTAGTCACATCCGCCACTTTGGCCCCTGCCGGGAGTGATGCGCGTTTTGCCCACCTCGCAGCGACACCCCAGTAGTCGCTAGTCCTGTCGCTGCGAGGTGGGCAATTTGTGTACCTACCGGGGCAGATACCAATGTGGCAGCTGTGACAAACGGCCGTCGGCAAGGGCCTGTCGGCGTCCACGACAGCGGCAATCTCGCGTAGAAATATTGGGTGATTCCCGCGCAGTACCTGTTGTCGAGCAAGGCAGCCAGTCCGCGCACGCTCATCGACATCATCCATGACACCGCGTCGCGCTACCCGGATGCCGCCGCGATCGACGACGGCGAAGTTCAGCTCACCTACAGCGAGCTGATCGGCGACATCGAGGACAGCGTGGCCTGGCTGGCCGCGCGGGGCGTGGGGCGCGGGGACCGGATCGGAATCCGGATGGCCTCGGGCAGCTATTCGCTCTATGTGGCGATATTGGCCACGCTGGCCGCCGGTGCGGCATACGTGCCCGTCGACGCCGACGACCCCGACGAGCGGGCAGAGTTGGTCTTCGGCGAGGCCAACGTTGTTGCGGTCATCACCGACGCGGGAATCGAGCGGGGTCCCGGCTCGTCGCGCGGCTGGCGGGCCGGAAATCCGCAAACCCGCGACGATGCGTGGATCATCTTCACCTCCGGGTCGACCGGCACACCCAAGGGCGTGGCGGTCACGCACCGCAGCGCCGCCGCGTTCGTTGACGCCGAGGCGCAGATGTTCTCGCGGGACAACCCGATTGGGCCTGGCGACCGGGTGCTGGCTGGCCTGTCGGTCGCTTTCGACGCATCGTGTGAAGAGATGTGGCTGGCATGGCGGCATGGCGCCTGCCTGGTACCCGCGCCCCGATCGCTGGTGCGCAGCGGCATGGACCTCGGCCCTTGGCTAGTCACCCGCGACGTGACCGTGGTCTCGACCGTGCCATCGCTGGCCGCGCTGTGGCCCGCTGAGGCACTGGAAGCCGTGCGGCTGTTGATCTTTGGCGGCGAGGCGTGCCCTCCGGAGCTGGCCGAGCGCCTCGCCGTAGACGGACGCGAAGTGTGGAACACCTACGGCCCGACCGAGGCCACGGTGGTCGCCTGCGCCGCCAAGCTGGACGGCGCCGCGCCAATCAGCATCGGGCTGCCGCTGTCCGGTTGGGACCTGGCCGTCGTCGACTCCGACGGCCGACCGGTCAACCAAGGCGAAACCGGCGAGCTGGTGATCGGCGGCGTCGGGCTGGCCCGCTACCTGGACCAGGACAAGGACGCCGAGAAGTACGCCGCGATGCCGACGCTGGGCTGGGCACGCGCCTACCGCAGCGGTGATCTGGTCCGGCTGGAATGCGACGGGCTGTATTTCTGCGGGAGGGCCGATGACCAGGTCAAGGTCGGGGGCCGTCGCATAGAGCTGGGCGAGGTCGACGCCGCGCTGGTGCACCTGCCGGGAGTCAGCGGCGGCGCCGCCGCGGTTCGCCAAACCGCGACCGGCACAGCCGTTTTGGTCGGCTATGTGGTTAGCGCGGATCCGTCGTTCGACATCGCCTCGGCGCGCAACCAACTGGCCGCACACCTACCCGCCGCGATCGTCCCGCGGCTAGTGCAAATCGACGACCTGCCAACCCGAACATCGGGCAAGGTCGACCGGGACGCGCTGCCGTGGCCACCGCCGGGCAGCGCAGATATAGAGGAAACGGCCGACCTCGGCGGCACCGCGAGCCGGCTGGCCGAGATGTGGCGCGAGCTGCTCGGCGCTGCCATCAGCGGTCCGGAGTCGGACTTCTTCGCGCTCGGCGGCGGCTCGCTGGCCGCCGCACAGCTAGTCGCCACGTTGCGGCACCAATACCCGCAGCTCACCGTCGCCGACCTCTATGACCATCCGCGGCTCGGCTCACTCGCCGGATTCCTCGACGAACTCGAGCCGCCCCCGCAGGTCGCCGAGCGGGTGGTGCGACCCACGCCGCGGCTGGCTCAGCTGACCCAGACCGTCTTGGCGTTGCCGCTGGCCACCCTGGCCGCCTTGTCGTGGGTGACCTGGCTCGCGCTGGGCAATAATGTCGCCCGCGCCTTGCATGTGGTGCCGTGGACGGTGGCGGTGAATTGGTGGCTGGTGGCGGTCGCGTTCGTCCTCTTCGTAACACCGCTGGGCCGGATGGGCATCGCGGTGCTTTTCACACGCATCCTGCTCCGCACGGTGAAGCCGGGAAGCTACCCCCGGGGCGGTTCGGTGCACCTGCGGGTGTGGTTCGCCGAGCGACTGGCCGAAGCCAGCGGTGCGCAGAATCTGGCCGGGGCGCCCTGGCTCGTGTACTACGCCCGGGCGCTCGGCGCCGACATCGGCAAAGGCGTTGACCTGCACTCGATACCACCGGTCACCGGGTTCCTCACGGTCGGGCACCGCAGCGCGATCGAACCGGAAGTGGACCTCTGCGGACACTGGATCGACGGAGACGTGTTCCACCTCGGCACCATCACGATCGGCGATGACGCGACGATCGGTTCGCGAACCACGATGCTGCCGGGCTCGGTCGTCGGCAAGAACGCCGACGTAGCGCCCGGGTCGGGCGTGCTCGGCAAAGTCAAAAACGGCCAGTACTGGAAGGGTTCGCCGGCCGCGAAGTCGGGCCGGGTCAACCACCCCTGGCCCGACGAGCGGCCCGCGCGCGGTTCGCGTTGGGTTGCGGTGTACGGGCTGACGTCGCTGTTGCTTGCCGGTCTGCCGCTGCTCGCGGCAGCGTGCGGTCTCGCGATGATCGCAGTGGCCGTGCACCGCACCCGGAGTATGTCGCAGGCGGTGCTGCCGACGCTGCTGTGGACACCGGTAGCGACACTAGCCGCGCTCACGGTGTACGCGCTGCTCACGGCGGTGGCGGTGCGGATGCTGTCGATCAGGTTGCGCGAGGGCTACCACCCCGTGCGCAGCCGAGCCGGCTGGCAGCTATGGACCACCGAACGGCTGATGGACGCCGCACGCAATTACCTATTCCCGCTGTATGCCAGCCTGCTGACTCCGGTCTGGCTCCGAATCCTCGGCGCCAGGGTGGGTCGCGGCACCGAGATCTCCACGGTGTTGCTGACCCCCAGGTTCACCGTGGTCGAGGACGGCGCGTTTCTGGCCGACGACACGATGGTCGCCTCCTACGAGCTCGGTGGCGGCTGGATCTACGCCGCCGAGACGAAAGTGGGCAGGCGCGCGTTCCTCGGTAACTCGGGCATCGCCCAGCCGGGGCGCCGCGTCCCTGAGGACGGGCTGGTCGCGGTGTTGTCCGCGACGCCGCCGAAGGCTAAGCGCGGTTCCTCTTGGTTGGGCAGCCCACCGATGCGCCTGCGCCGCCGCCCGGCCGAGGCCGACACCGAAACCACCTATGACCCGCCGATCCGATTGCGGGTGATGCGGGCCGCGGTGGAGACCTGTCGGCTCGTGCCGGTCGTCGTCACGGTCGCGATCGGGCTCGCGGTGCTGGGCACGCTGCAGGCGCTGGCAATAACTTTCGGAATCTGGTGGGCGGCGCTGTGCGGCGGGCTGGTGCTGTTGGCCGCGGGTGCCGTCGCCGGCGGTATTACCGTCACGGCGAAATGGCTTTTGATTGGCCGGATCGAGGCGAGCGAGTTTCCACTGTGGTCGTCGTTCGTATGGCGCAACGAGCTGGCCGATACATTCGTGGAAACCGTTGCGGCACCGTGGTTTGCCCGCGCAGCCAGCGGTACGCCGGTAATGAACCTGTGGTTGCGCGGGCTGGGCGCGCGCGTCGGCCGGGGCGTGTGGTGTGAGACCTACTGGCTGCCCGAGGCCGACCTCGTCGAGCTCGGTGCCGGTTGCACCGTCAACCGCGGCTGCGTGGTGCAGACACATCTGTTTCACGACCGCATCATGCGGATGGACAGCGTCGTGCTCGAACCCGGCGCCACCCTGGGCCCCCATTGCGTCGCGCTGCCCGCGGCCCGGCTAGGTGCCGGCGCGGCCGTCGGTCCCGCATCATTGGTGGTGCGCGGCGACGAGGTGCCGCCGTCGACACGCTGGCAAGGCAATCCGATCCGGCCGTGGGACATCAAGCGCAAGAAGTCCCGCGACAAGAAGCCGGCCAACGGTGCCGTCGAGGACACTGCCGCGTGAAAACCTCGCCCAAGACGGTCACCCAGGTGATCGATCCCTACCTGCCCAAGAACGGAAACTTCGGTTACCGGGTTTCGCGCTACGAGCTGGATCTGGAGTACAAGGTCGCGAGCAACCGGCTGTCCGGATCGGCGACCATCACCGCGGTCACACTGACCGAGTTACAGCAATTCACACTGGACCTGTCCACCGCGTTGACGGTGTCGAAGGTTTCGGTGAATGGCAAACGCGCGGCCCAGTTCTCCTCTCGCGGAGGCAAATTGCGTGTCCGGTTGGAATCCAAGCTTCCAACCGGGGCGGCGTTGTCGATCGTCGTGCGCTATGGCGGTGCGCCGCGACCGCTGCGGTCGTTGTGGGGCGACATCGGCTTTGAGGAACTGACCGAGGGCGTGCTCGTTGCGGGGCAGCCCAACGGCGCCGCGTCCTGGTTTCCGTGTGATGACCACCCGAGCGCCAAGGCCGCCTTCCGGATCCAAATCAGCACCGAAAGCCCCTACCGGGTGGTGGCCAACGGGAAGTTGGTGTCGCGGCGGGTACGCGCTTCGCGGGCCGTCTGGACCTACGAGCAGTCCGAGCCGACGTCGACCTACCTGGTCACCCTGCAGATCGGCAGGTACGAGATGGCGCGGCTGGCCAAGGCACCGGTGCAGATGCGGGCCGCATTGCCGCAGCGGCTGCGGGACAACTTCGACCACGACTTTGCCCGCCAGCCACAAATGATGGAGTTCTTCGTCGAACGGTTCGGACCCTATCCGCTGGCCACCGGGTACACGGTCGTGGTCACCGACGATCCGTTGGACATACCGCTTGAGGCCCAAGGGATTTCGATCTTCGGCGCTAACCACTGCGACGGCACTCGGTCCAGTGAGCGGCTGATTGCCCACGAACTTGCGCACCAGTGGTTCGGCAACTCAGTGACCGCACGGCGGTGGCGCGACATCTGGCTGCACGAGGGCTTCGCGTGTTACGCGGAGTGGTTGTGGTCCGAGCACGCCGGTGGCCCGCGCGCCGACGAACTGGCCCGCTTCCACCACCAACAGCTGCGGGATAAGCCGCAAGACCTGCTGCTGGCCGATCCCGGACCGCACGACATGTTCGACGACCGCGTCTACAAGCGCGGCGCGCTGACCCTGCACACGTTGCGCGGGCACCTGGGCGACGACAAATTTTTCGCGCTGCTCGAGGAATGGACGTCGCGGTATCGTCACGGAACCGTGATCACCGAGGACTTCACCGGCCTGGCGGCCAACTATTGCGACGAGTCGCTGCGACCGTTGTGGGATGCCTGGCTGTACTCGACTCAAGTGCCCTAGGCCGAAGTTGCGATGGTTTTGACTGAGTATTGGTGGTCTGAACTGACAATATGGGCGTTGTTGTGTGCTCATATGTAGTCACGAATAGATGCGTGTCGTTTCTATCAATGCAGCGGAATCCAGCTATGATTCTTGGTGTGCCACGCAATACCGGCAAAGCTCACGTAGTCAGAGTTAAGAAGACTCACGTGGATAAGCAAGGCCACGAGCGCGTCTATGAGTCTGTACTGTTGCGCCGCACCTACCGAGACGGGGCCAAGGTGCGCAACGAGACCGTGGCCAACCTGTCGATGCTGCCGCCGCAGGCCGTCGATGCGATCGAGGCGACGCTGAAGGGCCACACGCTGGTGCCGGCCGGCTCCGAGTTCAGCAAGTCCCGGTCGCTGCCACACGGGGACGTGGCGGCGGTGGCCGCGATGGCGCGCAAGCTCGAGCTGGCCGCAGTGCTGGGCCCGCCGTGCCGAGCCCGCGATATCGTGCTCGCGTTGATCATCTCGCGGGTGGTGCGGCCCAAGTCGAAGCTGTCCACCCTGTCGTGGTGGCCCAACACCACCCTCGGCGTCGATTTGGGGGTGGCCGAGGCCTCCACCGACGAGATCTACGCCGGGATGGACTGGCTGGCCGACCGACAGGATAGGATCGAAAAGAAGCTGGCGGCAAAGCATTTAAACGAGTCGGTGAACCCGGGCCGGATGGCGTTGTTCGACCTGACTTCCTCGTGGGTGACCGGCCGATGCTGCGAGCTGGCCGCGCGCGGCTACTCCCGCGACGGCAAGAAGGGCTGCGAGCAGATCGAATACGGGGTGCTCACCGACCCTGAGGGCCGCCCGGTCGCGGTGCGCGTGTTTTCCGGTGCCACCGCCGACCCGACCGCGTTCACCCAGATCGTGCAGGTGATCAAGGACAAGCTCGCCATCCAGCGGCTGGTGCTGGTCGGCGATCGCGGCATGATCACCACCGCCCGCATCGACGCGCTGCGCGAACTCAACGACAACCCCGACACCCCAACCGCCTTCGATTGGATCACCGCGCTACGCGCACCCGCGATCGCCAAACTCGCCCGCGACGACGGGCCGCTGCAGATGAGCCTGTTCGATACCCAGGACCTCGCCGAGATCACCCACCCCGACTACCCCGGTGAACGGCTGATCGCCTGCCGCAACCCCGCCCTGGCCGCCGAACGTGCCCGCAAACGCCACGACCTGCTGGCTGCCACCGAGAAGGAACTGGCCCACATCGCCCAACGCGTCACCAAAGCCACCCTGTCCGGCGCCGACAAGATCGGCATCGCAGTCGGCAAGGTCAGCGGAAAATTCAAGGTGGGCAAGCTCTTCCACCTCACGATCACCGACACCGAGTTCACCTACCACCGCGACCAGGCCGCCATCGACGCCCAAGCCGCCCTCGACGGCATCTACGTGCTGCGCACCAGCGTCAACACCAAGGTCCTCGACCCCGCCGCCGTGGTGGAGGGTTACAAAAACCTCGCCAACATCGAACGCGACTTTCGCATCATCAAGACCGACGACCTCGACCTACGCCCCATCCACCACCGCCTCGAGGACCGCGTCAAAGCCCACGTGCTGATCTGCATGCTGGCCTGCTACCTCATCTGGCACCTGCGCAAGGCCTGGGCGCCACTGACATTCACCGACGAAACACCGCCGCATCGGGACAACCCCGTCGCCCCCGCGCAGCGCTCCCCAGCTGCACACGCCAAAGCCTCCACCAAACACGACGCGGCTGGCAACCCGGTACGAAGCTTCCGCGACCTGCTCAATCACCTGGCCACCCTCACCCGCGACCGGATCCGCTACCACCAGACCAACATCGAAATCGACAAACTCACCGAGCCCACCCCCACCCAGCGCCGCGCCTTCGACCTCATTGACGCTCCGATCCCCCTCACCATCGCCGCGTAGCCAGAACCACCACCCACCCAAACCAGCCAATCCCCAGGTCAACCAGGGAATTCACCTAGTTCAACAGCCTTAACTTCGGCCTAGGGCTGCTCCAGGTTCGCCAGATCGTCTGGCACGTCGACAGCGTGCTCCTGCAGTGCCTCAAGGGGCACCACCTCGAGGGTCCGCTCATGGGTGGATGCCAGCACCACCGGGGCGGCACAGCCATCGTGGTGGGCCCGCAGCCAGTTCACTGCGGTGACGCACCAGCGATCACCTGGTAGCAGGCCGGGAAAGCGGTATTCGGGCACCGGAGTCGACAGATCGTTGCCAATGGAACGCTGGTGCTCCAGGAACTCGGCGGTCACCACCGCACAGATCGTGTGCCACCCCAGATCTTCGGGCCCCGTTGAGCAACAGCCATCGCGATAGAAGCCGGTGAGTGGGTCGGTGCCACACGGTTCCAACGGGCCGCCCAGCACGTTGCGATCAGGCATAGCCTCAGTATCGCGCTTTCCGCGCGCCCCGGTAGCCCTATCGCAACGCGACACCCAGCAGGCTGCCGGCCGCATTGACGTCGGCATCGGCATACGTACGTGCGATGTCAGTGAACGCCGCACCCGCGCGCGCCAACTCTTCCTGCGCCGCCCGGTTCAGGGCGAGCAGCTGGGCACCCTCAGTCGCGAACGCCATCGCCGCCTGCACTGAGACCTCATCGGCACCTGCGGGCAGCAGCGACGTCAACGACGTCGACGCTGTCGCACCGTCCCGCAAGGCTTGGAATGCATTGTCCGAGATCTGTGAACCGATGTCGGCCGCAGCCGAATCGATCGTCATGGGCTGCATGTGCTTCTCCTGTATCAGTCTGCGGTGAGCCTTCTACAGTTACGCCTGCGATAGTAGCAATCGGCGACTATTTCCGGATGCAAAAATAATCTGGAGGCTGGAACCTTCTGGGTCGCAAGCCGCTCGAGGTGTACGGTGCAGCAACACCTGCGGTTCAGCGGTCGCCGGATGAAGGGCATGGGACGGTGCGGTAGGTTCAGCGGCGTGATACTTACGGGCGCCTTTCTGGCCGATGCAGCTGCCGCGGTAGACAACAAACTCAATGTGTCGGGCGGCGTGCTGTCCAGATTTGCACTTGGACCGGACCGATTGGCCCGCTTTGTGCTGGTGGTGCTGACCCAGTCGGAACCCGGTAGCTCAGACCGGCAAGTTGAGATTGAGATGCGGCCTCCGACGGATGACGATCCGATCCGCCTGCAATTCGAGGTCCCCGAATCGGCCGTCGCCGAGTTTCCCGGGTTCGCCTTCTTCGAGCTGCAGTTGCGCCTGCCTGTCAATGGTCGCTGGGTGCTTGTGGTGACCGGTGGCACCGGAGCGATATCGCTTCCGGTCCTGGTCAGCGAGATGCCGTCACAACCATCGTTCGGCCTCTGACTCGCGCCATCGGGTTAGCGCGGGCAGCGTGGCGTCACACGCAATCCGATGCGCCGTCGACGACGAAGACCGCGCCGGTGGTGTAGCTACTGTGCTCGGTGCACAAGAACGCCACCGTGGGCGCGATCTCCCCGACAGATCCGAAGCGGCGCAACGGGATATGCGCCAACTCGGCATCCACCAGTTCGGGCGCGACCTGCATAGGCGCGGTCATCGGGGTGTCGATCGCACCCGGCGCCACCGCGTTGACCCGGATTCCCATAGGCGCCCATTTGACGGCGAGGTTCCTTGTGACACAGACGACTCCGGCCTTCGCTGCCCCATATCCGGGCACCAGCGGAACGGCTCGTAGCGCAGACATGGACGCCAGGTTCACCACGCTGGCTCCTCCCGCCGCTTTCGATGCCTGCAATGCCCGGCGAAGTCCAACGGTCAACCGGTACGGACCGGTGAGATTGAGAGCGACCGAAGCCTCGAACCCATCTGGCTTGGACTCGTCGAGGCCCCCGGGGAAGTTGGCACCGGCGTTGTTCACCAGCACATCGAGTTGGGCGAAACGCTGCACCAGTTTGTCCACCGAATCAGGCTCGGTGATGTGTAGCTGTTGATATGTCATTCCGGACAGATCGGTGTCGTAGTCCGCCGCACTGGGTTTGGTTCCGGTGATGGCGACATCGGCGCCAGCATCCCGGAACAATGTCGCGATCGCATGCCCAATGCCGCTGGTTCCGCCAGTGATCAGCGCAGCGGTTCCCCTGAAGTCGAAACTCACCCGCGCCGTCATGAGTCGCTCGCCGTCTGTTGCTCCAAATAGTGCCTAAGCCAGGCGCTCTCCCAGAAGTTCTTACTTTCCGCCAAGAGATTCTCGTGGGCGTCGCGCAGCACTTGGCACACACCGGGATGGCCCTTGGATACCAGCTCGGCGAGGTGGATGGCGTGCAGTGGGCGGCCTGCTGAGAGGTGAGTCCGCGCCCGTTCCACGAGTGCGTCTGCGCCGGCCAGTTCCACCACGTCTGCGGCGACGGCATCGAATCCGATCGGATAGAGCTCGGTGGTCGAGCGGTGATGGAACCATCCGGAGTAGTTCTCCCAGATGGCTCGCACATCCCAGGAAACTTTTCCATAGCCTTGTCCCACTTCGTATTCCGCGGGCAAAGTGATCTCACGCATCAGGGTCCAGACGTCCTTACCGGCGTTCATGCCAACGACGGTCTGGTCGTGGATGTGCTGAATCGCGTTACGCAGCCGGGTCAGTTCGGCGTTGATGCGGTCTGCGCCCACAATCGGTGCGAAGTGACCGGTGACCAGGAGTTCGGGTTGCAACTCGCGCACCCGCTCAACCGACTCGATGGCCGTCAGGGCGTCGCGGTACCGGTCGCCGCGAATCGTGACCAGGTTTGGTATATGCCCGAATAGCGGGCCAAAAGTGTTCCCGCATAAGCAAATCCGCTCGTCGGGCAGCCATACGACCAGCGAGTCAGTGGTTTCTCCACCTGGCACCGAGATTAGCTGTAGCCGTCGCCCGCCGATGTCCAGCGTGAGGGTGTCCTCGAAGTCGAGATCGACGGTGGGGACACTCTGGCCCGCCAACTGGGTGGTGCCGAGCCGGCGTTGGATGGCCTGGATGCCCGCCGCCAGGGTGTCTGTGAAGGCGAAGGCACTGCGGCTGGCCCGATACGGGATGAGACGTTCGTTGTCGTCGCGCCACAAGGTCCAGTTCGCTTGCGCAACAACGATTGTGTCGGGATCCCGCATACTGTCCAGGCCGCCGACGTGATCCACGTGGCCTTGGGTAAAGATGATGTAGCGCACCGGCGCGGAATCCACAGCGTCGAAATTGGCGCGGTGCACCGGCCCCTCGAACCCCATGCCGGTGTTGATGATCACCCGACCCTGCGCCGTGGTCAGCAGGTAGGCGTTCGACAAGCCCGGCGAACACCACAGTCCTGGGGCGATCCGTTCGGCCTGTTCTGCGCACGCCGGGCGCATGGCGTCCGCGCCGGGCCGGCTTAGGTAGACCGGTTCCAACTGTTGTCTCCTTTATTCGGGTATTCGGGGCGGACGTCAAATGCATTGAAGTAGAAGTCGAACCGGTCGTGGAGTTCGTCCGCCGAGATGCCGAAGTGGCGTTGCAGGTCGTAGCGGATCCGGCCGTGCTTGCCACGCGGATTGCCGTCGAGGTATCGCTGGAAGCGCTGGCGCGCCTTCGGCGTCAGTTCGACTCCGCCACGCTGGTAAAGCTGTTCCAGGAGCGTCATTTCGTTCCCGTTGAGTTGGTGGAAGCTGATGTCGACGCTGCGTTCTGCCGGCACCAGATTGCGGTCGCGCACGCACGCGCTGAGCAGTCGACGCACCCGGTCGCTCCAGTAGTCCAGTAGCCAATCGGGGTCGATGCTGGTGCGGCGCAGTCGGTCGGAGTAGGCCATCATCGTGATCGCCGACTGGATCGCGGCGACTGGGTCGCGGTGCGTAAAGGCGACAGTCGCGTCAGGGAAGGTGGCCATCAGCGGGCCAAGCTGTTCACAGTGCTGGGGACTCTTGAGGACCCAGGTCCGCGGGCCGCGCAGGAAAGTCAAGGCCTGCAGCACCTTCTTCAGGTACGCGTAGTGCCGACTTTGGTCCAGCCCCAGGTAGAAGTCGCGCCAATCCGGTACGCGTGCATGCCATTCCAAGACGTAGGCGGCGAGATCCAGATCGAGCAACTCGACTTCTTCCTCGATGGCCTCCGGGAACCGATCGTGCATGGCGGCCACCACGGGGGCGCTGACCATCAATGCGTCGTGTTCTTGCTTGGTGCGTGTGTAGCGGGGGTCGACACCATAAATGTCGGGGCCTTGGCCGGGTGCGGGTATCGGCTCCTGACTCTCCCAGTACGGAAGCGCGCGCCGGCATGGATCGACGGCTATCAGGTTCACCAGATGTGTGGTGCCGGATCGCGGCATTCCCACGACGATGAAGGGCTTTTCGATTGGGATCGACTCGATCTCGGGATACCGCTTGACGAGTTCGGTCAACGACAATCGGTTTCGCAGCAGGCGAACCACCCGCTGACGCAGGGTTGAGCGAGTGAGCTGGGTCAGGCCTGTGTCCGCTTCGATCGCTGCGACGTGTGCGGTCAGGCGGTCGCCGAAACCGTCTGTGTGGTCCAAGTCGTCGACCCCGGCCTGGTCGGCGGCCTCGGCGAGCATCCGGTCGATGTCGAATTCGATGGGTTTGGCTTCGGTGAACTGCAGAATCTGACGCTGTACTTCGGTCAGCTTGGGCGAAGTCAGATCGTCGAAGTCGATGTCGTCGATGGCCTCCGTGCCGGGGCCCGCAGAACCCATGACACAGACCGTAGACGCGGCCGCGAACCCGTCGTCAACCCACCTCCCCGGCAACAGCGGCGAAGATTGCTTAATGGGCACCCGCCATTGACGGTGAAAATGGAGCGCTACCCTGCAGCGAGAGCGTATGCATTTTTCACCTCGACAGAAAGGGCGTCCGGTGCTCGTCGTCACTACCAATGACATTCCCGGCTGGGAGATCCAACGTGTGTGCGGCGAAGTCTTTGGGCTCACCGTCCGATCACGAAATGCCTTCTCTCAGATTGGCGCCGGATTCAAGTCAATGTTTGGCGGTGAACTGCAGGGTATGACCAAGAACTTGGCCGAGAGCCGCAACGAGGCGATGTTGCGGCTATTCAATGAAGCGCGCAACAAAGGCGGAAACGCGATCATTGGAATGCGCTTTGACACGACCGAGCTTGGCGATGTTTGGACCGAGATCTGCGCATACGGCACCGCGGTGCAAGCCGTGCCGGTCACCGACGCCGCTCGCTACACCGCGTCCCAACTGGGCTACGGAGCCGCTGCTCCACCGGGGCAGTCTTAACTTTCGCGACGAAGCCGGACCAACGTGATTCCGGCAACCTACGGAGCGGTAGGTTCAGCGCGTGATAGTCGGAGCCTTCCTGGCAGAAGCCGCGTCCGTGGTCGACAACAAACTCAATGTGTCCGGCGGCGTGCTGTACAGATTTGCCGTCGAGGCTGACCGTGCGGCCCAGTTTCTGCTCGTGGTGCTGACGCAAGCCGAGACTGGGAACCCGGATCGGCGCGTTGGCGTAGAGATCAGGCCACCCACGAATGACGAGCCGCTACTCATAGAGTTCGAGTTGCCGGAGGCGGCCGTCGCCGCGGAGGTTGGATTCGCAATCTTCAACCTCGACATCGTCCTGCCTGTCGACGGCCGTTGGGTGATTGTGGTGACGGGCGGCGCCGGAGTGATCTCGCTGCCATTGCTGGTGAGTGGTTGAGCGTGCGGTTAGCTCTGGTTTAGCTCGAATTGTTCAGCAAATTCCCAGGACCTATGGACACAATTGCTAGTAACAATTGTCGTCATTGGCGCTTATAGTGTTCCTATCACAAGCCAAAACCCGCGATGTGCATCACCATCGGCGGTTCCTGGCCGGACCAAATTTCAGGCATGAGCTATGGGGGTAAGCGGTTCCGCGCCATAGGGACGCTTCCCAGTGGCGGCTTTGCTGATTTACGCTGCAGCGGTCGGGCTGACCTGCCTATCCGCCTTAACACCCCCCGGCTTCTCAAGTGAGCCGGCCTGACAACAAGGTGGCACGATGACCAAGTTTGACTCCGTCGAGCGGGCGGTTGCTGACATAGCGGCCGGCAAAGCCGTCGTCGTCGTCGATGACGAGGACCGCGAAAACGAGGGCGATCTGATTTTCGCCGCAGAGAAGGCGACACCGGAGTTGGTGGCGTTCATGGTCCGCTATACGTCGGGGTATTTGTGTGTGCCGTTGGATGGCGCGGTCTGTGACCGGTTGGGTCTGTTGCCGATGTATGCGGTCAATCAGGACAAGCACGGCACCGCTTATACGGTGACCGTGGACGCTAGAAATGGTGTGGGGACTGGGATTTCGGCTTCGGATCGGGCTACCACGATGCGGTTGTTGGCCGATCCGGCCAGTGTGGCCGATGATTTCAGCCGGCCGGGTCATGTGGTTCCGTTGCGGGCCAAGGATGGTGGGGTGTTGCGCCGGCCGGGTCATACCGAGGCGGCGGTGGATTTGGCGCGGATGGCCGGGCTGCAGCCGGCGGGGGCGATCTGTGAGATCGTCAGTCAAAAAGATGAGGGTTCGATGGCCCAGACCGATGAGTTGCGGGTCTTTGCCGATGAGCATGGTCTGGCGTTGATCACCATCGCCGATTTGATTTCGTGGCGGCGCAAGCACGAAAAGCACGTCGTGCGAGTCGCCGAGGCGCGCATCCCGACCCTTCATGGCGACTTTCGCGCGATCGGCTATGCCAGCATCTACGAGGACGTCGAGCACGTGGCGCTGGTGCGCGGCGACATCTCCGACGGCGATGACGTGTTGGTGCGGGTGCATTCGGAGTGTTTGACCGGTGATGTGTTCGGGTCGCGGCGTTGCGATTGTGGGCCGCAGTTGGATGCGGCGTTGGCGATGGTGGCCCGCGAGGGCCGCGGGGTGGTGCTGTATATGCGCGGTCATGAGGGCCGCGGCATTGGGTTGTTGCATAAGTTGCAGGCCTATCAGCTGCAGGACGCCGGAGATGACACCGTTGATGCCAACCTCAAGCTCGGGTTGCCCGCCGATGCCCGTGATTACGGGATCGGTGCCCAGATCCTGGTCGACCTTGGCGTCCATTCGATGCGACTGTTGACCAATAACCCGGCCAAGCGGGTGGGGCTGGACGGGTACGGCTTGCACATCAGCGAGCGGGTGCCGCTACCGGTGCGGGCCAACGCCGACAACATCCGTTATCTGATGACCAAACGTGACCGGATGGGCCATGACCTGACGGGCCTGGACGAGTTCCACGACTCGGTGGCGCTGCCGGGTGAACTCGGTGGTGCTTTGTGAGTGGTGGTGTTTTGTGAGCGGTGGCGCGGGTGTGCCGGATTTTCCGGTGCTGGATGCCGCGGATCTGCGGGTGGCGATCGTCGCCAGCACCTGGCACACCAAGATCTGCGACGCCCTACTCGACGGTGCCCTCAAGGTGGCCGCCGAGTCGGGTGTGGGCAGCCCGACGGTGGTGCGGGTGCTGGGCGCGATCGAGATTCCGGTGGTGGTGCAGGAGGTGGCCCGCAAACATGACGCCGTGGTGGCGTTGGGCGTGGTGATCCGTGGTGAGACACCGCATTTCGACTATGTTTGTGATGCGGTGACTCAGGGGTTGACCCGGGTGTCGTTGGACACGTCCACCCCGGTGGGCAATGGGGTGTTGACCACCAACACCGAGGAGCAGGCGCTGGATCGGGCAGGGCTTTCCACGTCGGCCGAAGACAAGGGCGCCCAAGCCACCGCGGCGGCGCTGGCCACCGCACTTACCCTGCGCGATCTGCGCGCACGGTCTTAACTCGCCGAAGTGCCGAGTGGGATGTGCTTGGGCCGCCAACCACAACCATGGCGGCAATCTCAGCGCCCTGCCAGCTGCGCCTCCAACGCTCGTTGTAGGCACAGACCCGGCCTAAAACTTAGCCGCCGTTTTGTTATAGGCACGGCGAGTGGACCCCACGAGATTTGTAGCTCCCGATTGGGGTCGAGCGGTATCGAGTGGTGGCCCAGTCGCGTATCCCGGCGGCGGCGGAGGGATTTGAACCCTATTCAGCTACGTGGTCAGCGCTTCAAAAATAGCTCTAGCTGCATAAACAGGTTACTGCACACAACCTCAGTTAACTGCAACTAAGGGGATGTTGTGGGCGAAACGTGGGCACGGCAGCGCCGAGATCGCGGCCGGTCGGGGTCCGTGACCCGGCTCGCACAGAAAAGCCCAGTTGGGCATCACACTGAGGGGCCACTAACGCCGCCCTCCTTGACTCAAGCTTCGGACACGCGGCACCCCATTGTCCCTGCCTACTGTAAAAGTTTTATAGTATGAGCGTGACCGCGATTCAGATTGATTCGATCCTCAGCGCGCCTACTGCTGACGTCGGTCCCCGGCTCGTCAAAGCTGTGGAAGACCAATGGTTTGACCGAAAGAGCGCCATGGTCAAGTCGTACACGCTGGCGCAAGCGCTGGTAGCGTTCGCGAACGCCGAGGGCGGGACCATAGTCGTAGGGATCCATAACGGTGTCATCCAGGGAATGAACGCACTTGGCGCCAGCCGGATCAACGAATTGCGGCAGGCATCAATCGACCACACCACTCCCCCCGTGAGGACCACATGCAAGGAGATTGCCTGCATCAACGCGAAGGGCATCCCGGACGTGCTGCTGGTGTTCCGCGTCGATCCTGGCGAACGCGTACACGAGATGAAGAACGGCGATACCTACCTGCGCGTGGGCGACGAGTCCAGGAAGCTCAACTACAGCCAGCGCCAAGAACTCGAGTTCGATAAGGGACAGGCGCAATACGACGGTATGCCTGTGGCGGGTGGCTACACCATCGCTGACCTCAAAACCACTCTTCTGGAGAACTACCGCGAGCAAACCGGTGCCGAGACTACAAAGGGAATCCTGCACGCGCGGAGCTTGCTTACACGAGACGGTGCGTTGACCAACGCTGGATACCTACTGTTTGCGCCGCATCCGCAGGCGCAATTCCCCGAGGCTTACATCCGGGTGTTGAGGTTTATCTCGACCGAGCGCGGGACAGGCGCCCAGCTCAACCTCGACGAGGGCGGCGATATCAAGATCGAGGGTCCGATCCCTACGGCGATCATGCAAGCTGCGGCGGTGATCCAGCGGTTCGCACCGAAGCGAAGGTCGCTGGACTCGACCGGTCGCTTCACTCCAACAGACCTCGTCCCGAGAGATGCGTGGCTGGAAGGCCTCGTAAACGCTGTGATCCATCGGTCCTACAGCCTTGCAGGCGATCACATCCGGGTAGAGGTTTTTCCTGATCGGATCGAGATCGAAAGCCCTGGACGGTTTCCTGGGCTAATCGATCCATCGAAGCCGTTGGAGATCAGCCGATTCGCTCGAAACCCGCGTATCGCGCGTGTGTGCGCCGATCTACGGATCGGACAAGAGCTTGGCGAAGGCATCAAGCGGATGTTCGAAGAGATGCGCAAGGTCGGCCTTACGGACCCGGTGTACCGGCAAGGTACTGGAAGCGTACGACTCCGGCTAGAAGCCATCCCGCGACTCGACCCTCAAGTGGCCCAACGACTTCCCAAGGGAAGCCAAGCTGTTCTTGACCTGTTGAGGGGAGCAGGAGCGCCGATGGGGACCGGTGAAGTCGCCGATGCACTCAAACTGAGCCGGCCGAGTGCCACTTCACGGCTTCAAGCGCTGCGCGACGAAGGTCTCATCCAGTGGACAGGCAAGTCACCAAAAGATCCCCGAGCAGCATGGACACTCGCCAAGCTTGTCTAGCCGAGTAGAGCCCCGCGTGTCGCGAAGCGATTTTTCTTTTTAGAGTAGACGCCAAGCACGGTTCGCTTTTGGATGATTTTAGCTGGTAGAGGCCCTAACGGGCCGAAAACCAAAACACCGACTTTTTATAGCGTTTTTATAGTTGTCCGGTCCGGGCTGGACCGGCAAAGAGACTTTAGAGCGTCCGGGCCAGCCACCTGGTGTGGCCCCTTCTAACATCCGGCCTGCTCAAGGGCGTCGAGCTCTGTCCGCACGCCGTCGCGCAACCGCTCTATCGTCGGCAGCACGTGACCCCTCCCAGCATTGGGTATATCGATCCTCTCGATGTGACTTAGCTCACACGCAACGGGGATTTCCTCCGTCAGCACTGTCCCCTCAGTTGGCTGAAGCCGCGCATCGCAGATCAACGCGCCGGTCGTCATTGGGGTATCCCGGTACACGTTCAAACCCACGACATTCTTGCTTGTCCGAACGTCGGCTTGTCCGTCTGCCGCCGGTCCGGTGTTCGCTACCGGACGCGGTAGCGCTTGCCGTGCGCGGTCTGATACGGAACGACCTGAGCCATGGACAGAACTTAGATTTGCGCGACGACAGGTGTGGGCAAAATGTGGGCAGCCCAGAGGCACCGAGGTCACTACCTGTTTTCAGAAATGTGCCACCACCTGCGTCAGCAGGCGAATGCAATTGGCGGTGGCGGAGGGATTTGAACCCTCGGACGGTGTTAGCCGTCACACGCTTTCGAGGCGTGCTCCTTAGGCCGCTCGGACACGCCACCGCCGAGCAGCTTACCCAAAGAGCGCGCCCTCACCCCAATCGCTGCCGCGCGAAGAACTCCTCCAGGGGTGCCGCACACTCGGCGGCGAGCACGCCGCCGCGCACCTCAGGCCGATGGTTGAGCCGACGATCGCGAACCACGTCCCACAGCGAGCCGACGGCGCCGGTCTTGGGTTCGAAGGCCCCGAACACCAGCCGCGCCACCCGCGCCAACACCAGCGCACCCGCGCACATCGTGCAGGGCTCGACGGTCACGGCGAGGGTGGCCCCCTCCAGCCGCCACCCGTCGCCCAGCACACCGGCCGCCGCCCGCAACGCCAAGATCTCAGCGTGCGCGGTGGGGTCGCCAAGTGCCTCGCGGGCGTTCACCGCCCGGGCGAGTTCGGTGCCGTCGGCGCCAACGACCACCGCACCGATCGGCACGTCGCGGGGCCCGGCCGTCGCAGCAACCGCCAATGCCGCCCGGATCAAATCTTCGTCAGTGGTCACTGACCGCGCTTGCGATCACCGACCGAGGCGGTCGATCACCGCCGACAGTTGGTCGGCGAAGCCCATCTCCCGGGCGATGCGGCCGAGCTGCTCGTCGGCGTAGAGGTCGGTCTCATCGAGGATGACCCCCAATACGGCCTCGGACAGCCCGATGTCGGACAGCAAGCCGAGATCGCCCTCTTCGAACGGTTCGGCATCCTCGAGGTCGTCGGGATCGATTTCGGCGTCCAGATTGTCCAGGACTTCCGCGGCAATGTCATAGTCCAGTGCGGCGGTGGCGTCCGATAGCAACAGCCGCGTCCCCGAGGGCGCCGGCCGTACGATGACGAAGAACTCGTCATCGACGTCGAGGAGCCCAAAAACGGCTCCCGCGCTGCGCAGTTCACGTAGTTCGGTCTCGGCGGCCGACAAGCTGGTCAGTGCTTTGGGGCCCATGGCAGTACAGCGCCACCGGCCCTCCTCGCGCACGACCGCGACGCCGAAGCCGTCCGGCGTCTCCGCAGACGGGCCGTGCATCGAGGCCCGTTGTGCTCCCATGGGCGCCTACGCTAGTCGCTGACCAGGCCTCTGGCCAGCGGCGAGCGCATCCGAAAGCACCGCGACCGCCGAACTGTGCCAACCTTAGGACTGTGACTAGGGCGGTCGTAGCACCACCGGTGTGTGTGCTCGGGCTAGGACTCATCGGCGGTTCGATCATGCGGGCCACAGCGGCAGCCGGTCGCGAGGTTTTCGGCTACAACCGATCGGTGGAGGGCGCCCACGGCGCCCAAGCCGAAGGATTCGACGCCAGCACCGATCTCAACAAAACGCTGGCCCGGGCCGCCGATACCGAAGCGTTGATCGTGCTCGCCGTTCCGATGCCTGCCTTGCCGACCATGCTCGCCCATATCAGCGAATCGGCCCGCAACTGTCCGCTGACCGACGTCACCAGCGTGAAAAGCGCGGTACTCGACGAAGTCAACGCGGCCGGCCTGCTGGCCCGGTTTGTGGGTGGGCACCCGATGACGGGCACCGCGCACTCGGGTTGGGCCGCCGGGCACGGCGGCTTGTTCAACAGGGCTCCCTGGGTGATCAGCGTGGACGACCACGTGGATGCCACAGTGTGGTCGATGGTGATGGCCTTGGCGCTCGAATGCGGGGCGGTAGTGGTGCCGGCCAAATCCGACGAGCACGATGCCGCCGCGGCGGCCATCTCACACCTGCCGCATCTGCTCGCCGAGGCGTTAGCGGTCACCGCCGCGGAGGTGCCGCTGGCCTTCGCGCTGGCCGCGGGGTCGTTCCGGGACGCCACCCGAGTCGCTGGCACTGGCCCGGATCTGGTCCGGGCGATGTGCGAAGCCAACGCCGGTCAACTGCTGCCGGCAGCCGATCGAGTAATCGATCTGCTGAGCCACGCCCGCGATTCACTTGCGAACCACGGCTCGGTGGCCGATCTGGTCGACGAGGGCCACGCTGCGCGGACGCGCTATGAGAGCTTCCCGCGCTCCGACATCGTCACTGTCGTCATCGGCGCGCCCGACTGGCGCGATCAACTGGCCGCAGCGGGCCGGGCGGGCGGGGTGATCAGATCCGCTCTGCCAAGCCTGGATAGTCCACGATGAACCCGTCGGCGTCGACGGTCACGATCGTGTCTGCGACCGGAGAACGTAGCTTGATCCCGTCGAGACGTCCTTCGCTGGCATAGCTGACGGTGGCGGCGGTAACGGACATCTCCGGCACGTTCACATACACCATCGGCAGCGCGATCGACTCCCCTCGTTCGTGTAACCCGAGGCGACGGATCGGCAATGCGTTGAAGAACGGGCTGAACACCACGTCGATGTCCAGCGCACCGTTGTACCCGGCACGCCTTTCACCCTGGTGATCGGTTACCAACCACATGTTCTCCTCGTCGCGGGCGATCGCAAGCTGGCGTTCCCGCTCGGCCAGCGTCACAGTCAACCCGAACCGCTTGGTGGCACCGGACTCATCGGTCTGAACTTCGTAGAACGCTCCAAACGCCGGGTTGGTTGCGGTGGCCGCGGCCACAATGCGGCCAGTAGCCCTGATTCGCTTGCCGGACAACTGGATTCGTACCGATTCCATGCGCGATATGTCCTGTGCGCGCCATGTCAACATCGCCGGCCACTTGCGCGGAGTTGGATCAGGGGAGGCTGAGTTCATGTGCGCCACTCCTCTTCATCGCTTCGCTCTGCATCGTCGCCGGCGCGGTTCACACATCTACCGTAGGACGTGTCCATTAACCGCGGCACGTTTGGCGCTAACTGTGCCGTCGATTCTTGATCTGGTCTGCGAGTTGGCCCGGCCTGCGGGCCTGCTGAGCCGCCCGGTCCCCGGCACCGACGCCCACACCGCCAACGCCAGCAGGCCGTCGAGAATCAGCGCCAGTGCCGCCACCATCAGCGCGCCCACCAGGGCGATGTGGAATTGACGCTCCTTGATCCCGTCGATCAGGTAGCGGCCCAGCCCACCAAGGCTGGCGTAGGCGGCCACCGTCGCAGTGGCAACCACCTGCAGCGTCGCGCTGCGCAGTCCGCCCAGCAGCAACGGCAACGCATTCGGTATCTCGACCCGCCGCAGCACCTGGAACTCGGTCATGCCCATCGCGCGGGCGGCATCGAGGACGGTGGAATCGACATTGGCAACGCCGGCATAGGCGCCCGCCAGCAGCGGTGGGATTCCCAGCAGCATCAGTGCCACGGTCGGTGGTCCCATGCCCAGCCCGTACATCAGCACACCCAGCAGCAACACGCCCAGCGTCGGCAGCGCGCGCAATCCGTTGACGGCACTCACCACCACCAGCTGGCCCCGGCCGGTGTGGCCGATGAGCAGCCCGATCGGCACGGCGATCAGCGCCGACGCGATCACTGCCAACGCGGTGTATTCCAGGTGCTCCAAGGTGCGGGCCGCCAGGCCGGCCGGGCCGGTCCAGTTGCTCGCCGTGAAGAGGTAGGACAGCGCATGTTCGATGAAGGTCATCGCGCACCGCCCGCTATCGGAGCCGGGACCTGGCGGCGCCGACGGACCGGACGTGCGGCGCGCTCCCACGGCGTGACCAGCCAACCGCCCAGGACGATCAGCGCGTCGATGACGACCGCCAACAGGAACATGACCATGATGCCCGCCACGATCTGCTCGCTCTTGTTCGTCTGGTAGCCCGCGGTGAACCAAGTGCCCAGGCCGCCGATGCCGATCACCGAACCCACTGAAACCATCGCGATATTGGTCACCACCACCACGCGCAATCCCGCCACCAGGACCGGGATCGCCAGTGGCAGTTCGACTTTCAACATCCGCGAGATCGACCCATAGCCGACCGCAATGGCCGCGTCACGCAGCTGCTGCGGCACCGCATCCAGCGCCTCCAGCACCGCCCGCACCAACAGCGCGGTGGTGTAGGCCGTCAGCGCGATCATGACGTTGGCCTCGTCGAGGATACGGGTCCTAATGATTAACGGCAGTACCACGAACAGCGCCAGCGACGGGATGGTGAACACGATGCTGGCGGCGGCCGTCGTGAACCGACGAAGCATCGGCTCGCGCCGCACCAGCAGTCCCAGCGGCACCGAGATCGCCAGCCCGACCAGCACCGGGACCAGGGCCAACCGTAGATGGACCACCGTCAGCTCCCATGCGGAGCCGAGGTGCGTCATCAGATAGTGCACGCGTCACTCCCGCCGTCGGGATTCCACGGCGGCCAGCACGTCGGCCGCCAGTATTCCACCGATGACCTTGCCGCCACCATCGACGGCAACGCCAACCGCCGACGGGGAGGCCAGTGTCGCATCCAATGCCTGGCTGAGGTTTCCGTTCGGGCGGAACACCGATCCGACCACGGTGATGCTCTCCGACAGTGCCGCGCCCCCGCGATGGCTCCGCAGACCTTTGGCGTCAATCCAGCCCAGGGGCGCACCCTCGTCGTCGACCACCAGCGCCCAACCGTCGCGAAGTTGAGTGTCCCCGAGGCTCTTTAAGGAAATCCGCTCGATGTCGTGCACCGGCAACCCGGCCGCGTCAACGAGTTGCAGCCATCTATAGCCGCGGCCGAGACCGATGAACTTGGACACGAACTCATTGGCCGGACGCCTCAGCAGCCGGGCGGGTTCATCGCATTGTTGTAGGCGACCGCCCGGGGCGAACACGGCCACCCGATCGGCCAGCATGAACGCTTCGTCGATGTCGTGCGTGACGAAAACGATGGTCTTGTGCAATTCGCTTTGCAGCCGCAGGATTTCGTGTTGCAGCTCATGGCGAACCACCGGGTCGACCGCCGAGAACGGCTCGTCCATCAACAGGATCGGCGGATCGGCAGCGAGCGCGCGGGCCACGCCCACGCGTTGTTGTTCACCGCCGGAAAGCTGCGACGGGTAGCGAGTGGCGACCTTGGGATCCAGCCCGACGCGTTCGAGCACCTCGTAGGCGGCCTTGCGGGCGGCCCGGCGAGATTGGCCTCGTAGCACCGGCACCGTCGCGACGTTGTCGATGGCCCGTTGGTGGGGCATCAGCCCCGCGTTCTGGATAACGTAACCGATTCCTCGGCGCAGCTTCACCGGGTTGACGGTCGATACGTCGGTTCCGTCGACAGTGACTGTGCCGGAGGTGGGTTCGACCATCCGGTTGATCATCCGCAGCGCGGTCGTCTTGCCGCAGCCGGAGGGGCCGACAAAGACCGTCAGCACGCCGTTGGGGATCGCCAGACTCAACCGGTCCACGGCGGTGGTGCCGTCGACGTACACCTTGGTGGCTTTGTCGAAGCTGATCAACCTGGTTCCTATTGCAGGATCGGGTGATCGAAACCGTTGTCCCGCACCCATTTCCGTGCCGCCTGGTCGGGATCGACGCCTGAGTTGCCCTGGACGGCGGCGTTGAGTTCGGCCAGTCCGGCGGTGGTGAGCTTCGCTGATACCGCATCCAACACGTCTTTGAGACGATCCGACTTCTTCTGCGAGTTCACTAGCGGCACAATGTTACCCGCTAGGAAATTGTGCTCTGGATCCTCGAGCACCACCAAGCGGTTCTGTGGGATAGCCGCTGAGGTGCTGAAGATGTTGGCGGCAGCGACCGTTCCGTCCACCAGCGCCCGCACGGTAACGGCGCCGCCGCCGTCGTTGATGGTGACGAAGTTGCCCGGGCGGATATCAAGTCCGTACTTCTGTCGCAGCCCGGGCAAGCCGGACGGCCGGGTCTGGAACGCCGACGGCGCCGCGAACCGCACATCCGCAGAATGGGCCGCCAGGTCGGCGATCGTCTTGAGATTCCACATCGTGGCGGTCGCGCTGGTGACGGTGACGGTGTCGGTGTCCGAAGCCGGTGACGGCGTCAGGATCGACAGGTCGCCGGGCAGGCGCTTGTAAAGCTCCAGCTCGACCGCGTCCAGCAAGGTCACCTTGGAGTCGGGTTGGAAGTACAGCAGCAGGTTGCCGATGTACTCCGGAACCAGGTCGATGGAATGGTCCTTGAGCGCTGGGATATACGTCTCGCGGCTGCCGATGCCCATCCGCCGCCCGACGTCGAAACCGTTGACCTGCAAGGCTTGTGCGTAAATCTCGGCAACGATCTGCGATTCGGGGAAGTCACCGGATCCGACCACGATCGATTTCAGGTTGCCCGTCGCCGAGCCAAGCGGATCGGAGCTGCCACAGGCCGCGACCAAGCCCATCGCCGCGAGCCACACAGCTGCGGCGAGTGCCGCGCGCCGCAGCATCCCCATGCCGTCGACAGTATCGCCAGGAAGGTCGAGCCGCCGCGGCGGCTTCCCCGCGTGGTTAGGTTTCATTCCGTGCAGGAAGGGGCCAAGATGGCACTATGACCAGCAGTACGCCCTCCGGCTCGCCTGATCGGCCGAGCCCGGCGCCGCGACCGCGTCCGCCGGCCAAGGACCCCGCATCCAAGTTCACCCGCGCCGGCGCCTTGTGGTCGGCCTTGATCGCCGGCTTCCTGATCCTCATCCTGCTGCTGATCTTTATCGCGCAGAACACCGCGTCTACACCGTTCGCCTTCTTCGGCTGGCGCTGGAGCCTGCCGCTGGGCGTGGCCATCCTGCTGGCGGCGGTTGGCGGCGGATTGTTGACGGTGGCGGTCGGCACCGCACGAATTGTCCAACTGCGGCGCGCGGCCAAGAAGAGCCACGCGGCGTCTAGGAACCTGGCTTAGCAATCTCGGCCAGCCCGCGCGAGATCAGCGGCGCCACAACTTCGGGCGACGTGTCATACGCGTCGTCTCGCCCGTCGGCCCGCAGCGACATGCGGCGACGGAAATCGATACCGGCGGCGATGATGGCGAGCTTGAAGTACGCCAGCGCCATGTAGAACTCCCAGTGTCCCAATGGCTGCCCGGAGACCAGCGAGTAGCGATCGGCCAGTTCGTCGGCGTTGGGCAACAGCGGCGACGTCCAGGCGGCCTGCGCGTTGACAATGAGATCCAGCGCGGGGTCGCGGTAGACGCACATCAGGGCCGCATCGCTGAGTGGGTCCCCCAGTGTCGAGAGCTCCCAGTCCACGACGGCACGTACCCGCGTGGGATCGTCGGTGTCCAGGATGGTGTTGTCGATGCGGTAGTCGCCGTGCACGATCGAGGTGCGGCTCTGTTGCGGAATGGCTTGTTGCAGAGCCGAATGCAGTCGCGCAACGTCGGCGTCGCGGCGATCGTCGGGTAGCCGCACCAGCTCCCATTGCGAGCCCCATCGGCGCACCTGACGTTCCAGATAGCCGCTGGGTTTGCCGAAGTCGCTCAGCCCGACGGCATTCGGGTCGATGCTGTGCAAGTCGACGAGGACCCGGATTAACGCGTTCACGCAGCCGTCGATGGCCGAACGGCTGAACGCGTCGAGTTGGGCACGCCGGCGCACCACCTGCCCGACAACGAATTCGACGATCTGGAACGGCGCGCCCAGCACCGAGTCGTCGTCACACAGGGCGATTGTGCGGGCGACGGGGACCGGGGTGTCCTGCAGGGCGGCGACCACCTTGTACTCGCGGGCCATATCGTGCGCCGACGGTGTCAGCCCATGCAGGGGCGGACGACGCACCAGCCAACTGGCCACGTCGTCGTAGACCCGGAAGGTCAGATTCGAACGGCCGCCGGAGATCAGCTCGCCGCGTAACTCGCCGTCGCGCCCGATGCCAAGGGAACGCAGATACCGGTCCAGCGCGGGCAGGTCGAGCCCGTTGAGTCGGTCAGTCGAAGTCACGAGACTTGTTTACCATCGTTGGTTTCTTGGCAGCAGGTCCCACACGTGTTCCGTCGAATTGACCGACGCCACCGTCGCCTGGCCGGTCCGCGAGAACAACAATCGGGTCACCGAGGCGTAGTCGATGGGAAACGACAACAGCCGCGCGGTTCCGAGAATCTCGTGTAGCACCACGTTGATCACCCCGCCGTGACCGAAGACCGCGACCGTGTCCTCGGGATCAGCGGCGGCAACCACGTCGTCGACCGCCGCACGCACCCGCGCCCGAAACGCATCTTCATCGACCGCACTGGGCAGATGCCCCTGGGCCATGCGGGCCCACTCCTCGGGGAATTCGTTACGGATCTGCTCGACAGGAATGTAGGCCGGAAGGTCACGGTCGTATTCGGCGAACCGCTCATCGAGGTCGACTGCCAACCCGCGTGCCGCCGCGACCGGTTCGGCAGTTTGGATGGCGCGGCGCTGCGGGCTGCTTACCACCCGGGAGATGGGAAACCGGGCAAGCGCCTGCGGCAGCCGCGCGACCTGCGCGTAGCCGGCGTCCGATAGGTCTGGGTCGGAGCCCTCGCCGTGGTCGCTGCGCAGCGGCAACGCATGCCGGACCAGAAGCAGTTGCATGGAGCCAAGCCTCGCATGTGGCTTGCACGGCCTCCCCGATCGAGGCGGAGAATGTTATTCTCCACACAGAGAGCGGGGTGGGCGGCGAATGGACGCGGTTGTTCTTGGGCGTTGGCTCGACAGCACAGCCGCGCCCGGCAACGGCGAAGAACCGGTGCTCGAGCGGCTGAGCGGCGGCTCGCAGAACACCCTTTACCTGATTCAGCGCGGCTGCGAGCGCATGGTGCTACGGATGCCCGGCCCACGCGCCGATGCGGCCCGGATCGACGGGCTATTGCGGGAGATCCGGCTGGTACGCGCCTTGTCGGGCACCGATGTACCCCATGCGGAGCTGATCGCGGCCGACGAGACTGGCGCGGTGCTCGGCATGCCCTGCTACGTGATGCGGGCGATCGACGGGTGGAGTCCGATGGACGGCGGGTGGCAAGCGCCTTTCGACACCGACCTGGCGGCCCGGCGCGGCCTGGCGTTCGAACTGGTTGACGGCGCCGCCAAACTCGGCCGCGTGGACTGGCGCACCCGAGGCCTCGATGGGTTCGGCCGTCCGGATGGATTTCACGAACGGCAGGTCGATCGCTGGCTGAAGTTTCTGGACGCTTATAAGGTGCGCGAGCTGCCCGGGCTGGATGATGCCGCAGACTGGCTGCGCCGCAACCGGCCGGCGCATTACCGGCCGGGCATCATGCACGGCGACTACCAGTTCGCCAATGTGATGTTCGCGCACGGGAAGCCGGCCCGGCTGGCCGCGATCGTGGACTGGGAGATGACCACGGTGGGTGATCCGCTGCTGGATCTGGCGTGGGCGCTGCTGGGCTACGACGGTGAGGAGCCGCGCACCGACGGGTTCTATCTGGACCTGCGCGGGATGCCTACGCGCAGCGAATTGTTGTGGCACTACGAGAAGGTCAGCGGTCTTTCCACCGAGGGCATCGATTACTACCTGGTGCTGGCGAATTGGAAGCTCGGCATCGTGCTGGAAAAGACCTATGCAGCCGGGGTTAGGACCGGCGAGGTTGACCCCAAGATCACCGAAGCCTTCGGACCGATGATCCTGCAGCTCATCGCCACCGCGGCCGAGCTGGCGCGCTCGCGGGCGGCAAGGATCCGGTAGGGACTGTTGAAATGGGTTATGCGGACCAGCTTTTCGACCTCACCGACCGGGTAGTGCTGATCACCGGCGGCGGCCGCGGGCTGGGGCGCGAAATGGCGTTCGCGGCGGCCCGTTGCGGTGCCGACGTGGTGATCGCCAGCCGCAACCTGGACAACTGCGTGGCCACCGCCAAGGAGATCGAGGCCCAGACCGGCCGTTGCGCTATGGCTTATCAGGTGCACGTGGGACGCTGGGATCAGCTCGACGGATTGGTTGCGGCGACCTACGACCGGTATGGCAAGGTCGACACGTTGATCAACAACGCGGGCATGTCACCGCTGTACGACAAGCTGACCAACGTCACCGAGAAGCTGTTCGACGCGGTGATCAACCTCAATCTCAAGGGCCCATTCCGGCTCTCGGCGTTGGTCGGCGAGCGGATGGTGGCCGCCGGCCGCGGATCCATCATCAACGTAAGCTCGACCGGGTCGCTGCGTCCTGGCGCCGACATCATCCCCTATGCGGCGGCCAAAGCCGGCCTCAACGCCATGACCGAAGGGTTGGCGCGGGCGTTCGGACCCGTTGTTCGGGTCAATACGTTGATGGCCGGTCCGTATCTGACCGACGTGAGCAAAGCCTGGAACCTCGACCAGGACAAGACCAACAGATTCGCCCACCTGTCGTTACAGCGTGCCGGAGATCCGCCCGAAATCGTCGGCGCCGCACTGTTTTTAGCTTCCGACGCATCCAGTTTCACCACCGGCTCGATCCTGCGGGCCGACGGCGGGATCCCCTGACGTGGCGATCGCAAGCGCGGCGCAGCCGGGCGCTGGGGGCACGCCCCCACAAGTGGGAGGTACCCCCACCCGCTTGCCGGGGGACGGGTCATCACGAACGAACAAAGTAGGAGCATTCGAATGTCTTGGGACTTTTCCACCGAACCGGAGTTCGAGAAGAAGCTCGATTGGATCCGCGAGTTCGTGCGCGAGGAGGTGGAACCGCTCGAGGTGCTATTCCCGGGCTGTGAGTTCTTGCCGTTGAACGACGAGCGCCGACGGATCGTCGATCCACTCAAACAACAGGTTCGCGACCAGGGCTTGTGGGCCCCGCATTTGGGCCCCGAACTTGGCGGGCAGGGCTTCGGTGCGGTCAAGCTGACGTTGATCAACGAGATCTTAGGCCGCAGCTCATGGGCGCCGATCGTGTTCGGAACACAGGCACCCGACACCGGCAATGCGGAGATCCTTGCTCGCTTCGGCACCCAGGAGCAGAAGGATCGCTATCTGGCCGGACTGCTGTCCGGGGAGATCTTCTCCTGCTTCTCGATGACGGAACCCCAGGGCGGCGCCGACCCGAGAGTCTTCACAACGCGTGCCGTCCGCGACGGCGACGACTGGGTAATTACCGGCCGAAAGTTTTTCTCTTCCAACGCTTCTGTCGCTTCGTTCTTTATCGTCGTCGCGATCACCGATCCGGACGTGCCCGTTCATCTGGGCGCCTCTACGTTCCTGATTCCGGCCGGAGCCAACGGCTTGACCGTCGCAGCCAACTACCACCTGGTCGGCGCCCAGCCGCACGAGCCGGGACATTCCCTGGTGTGCTACGACGAGGTCCGGGTGGGCCCGGACGCGCTGCTGGGCGAACCCGGCCAGGGTTTCTTAATCCTGCAGACACGGCTGGCCGGCGGACGACTGCATCATGCGATGCGGTCGATCGGAGTAGCCCAGCGCGCGGTCGAGATGATGTCGCGCCGCGCGAAAAGCCGTTTCACGCAAGGAAGCTCGCTGGCAGACAAACAGCTAGTGCAGCAGTTTATCGCGGACTCCTACACCGAGCTAATGCCGTTCCGGCTGGCCGTGCTGCACGCCGCCTGGTTGATCGACAACGGCGACGAGCGCGCCGCGCGCACCGAAATCGCCGCCTGTAAGATCCTGGCATCGCAAGTGCTCAAATCAATTGGGCTGCGGGCTATCCAGGTGCACGGCGCGCTGGGAACAACCGACCAACTTCCGCTGGTCAACGTCTTACTCGGCGGTGTGGCGCTCGGCCTGGCAGACGGACCCACCGAAGCGCACAAGGTCAACCTGGCCCGGATGCTGCTCAAGGATTACGAGGCTGAAGACCCGGAGTGGCCCAGCGAAATGCTGGACGTCCGGCGTGCGGCGGCCCGTGCCAAGTACGGTGAGGTCCTTGACCGTTAGCAGAGTCGCCGCCGCCGTCGAGCGGGCGCTGGATGACCGCCAGCGCGAAGCCACCGAGGAAGTGGAACGCATCCTGGCCGCTGCGGTACGAGTAATGGAGCGGGTGGCACCCGAGGCCCCCCGGGTCAGCGACATCGTTGCCGAGGCCGGCTCGTCGAACAAGGCGTTCTACCGGTATTTCGCCGGCAAGGACGATCTCATCCTTGCCGTCATGGAGCGCGGAGTGGCGATCGTCGTGTCGTACCTTCAGCATCAGATGGCAAAGGAATCCAGGCCGGAGGTTAGAGTCGCGCGCTGGATCGAGGGCACTCTTGCCCAGGTCGCCGATCCGCATTTGAGCAGCATGAGCCGCGCGGCCGCCGGGCAGCTGACGGTCTCCAAATGGGGGACGAATTGGCGTGCCGCGGACCAGGAAATGATGCGGCCGCTGCGTGATCTGCTGGCCGAGCCGATCACCGAGTTGGGCAGCACCGACGTCGGTCGCGACGTCGAGGCGGTCTTCGGTTGCACGGTGGCGGCCATGCGCCGGTATGTGGGTTCCTCGGAGCAGCCCGCCCCGGCCGACATCGAGCATGTGGTGCGGTTCTGTCTGCGCGGGCTCGGGGTCCGCTGATGCGAGCGATCGTCTGCCGCGCCTACGGTCCGCCGGAAGAGCTGGTTCTCGACGACGTCCCCGAACCCGTCCCCGGTCCGGGCCAAATCCTGGTGCGGGTACGTGCAGCGGCGGTCAACTTCCCCGACGTGCTCTTTATCGCCGGCAAATACCAGGTCCGAATTCCGCCGCCATTCATACCGGGTAACGAGATCGCCGGCGAAGTGCTGGCCGCCGGCCCCAACCCGAAGGGCGCGGGATTTAGCCCGGGGCAACGGGTCTCCGGAACCACCTTCGGAGCGTTCGCGGAGCAGGCGCTGCTCGAAGCGGACCAAGCAATGCTCATGCCCGACGACGCCGACTTCGGGTCCGCCGCGGCTTTCGGCGTCACCTACCGCACCGCGTATCACGCGCTGCGCTCGACCGCTCAAGTCGCGGAAGGCCAATGGGTGGTGGTTCTCGGCGCTGCCGGCGGTGTGGGTCTGGCCGCCGTCGATCTGGCGGCGGCCATGAAGGCACGGGTACTAGCGGCCGCGTCGAGCGCAGAGAAACTTGAGCTATGCCGGCAGCGGGGCGCGGAGGCCACCGTCGACTACGACCGGGAAGACCTGAAGACCCGCATCCGCGAACTCACCGGCGACCGCGCCCGGGTTGTCATCGACCCCGTCGGCGGATCCTATTCGGAGCCGGCGCTGCGCGGTCTCGCTCGCGGTGGAACGTTCATCACACTCGGCTACGCCACGGGCACCATCCCGGCGATTCCGCTCAATCTGGTTCTGCTCAAGGACGTCACCATCCGCGGCATGGAGATTCGCACCTTCATGGGCGATTATCCCGACGAAGCCGCCCGCGACACGGCAGAACTTGCGCAAATGTTCGCCGGCGGGCTGATCCGGCCCTATGTCGGCGCGCGATTCCCGTTAGCCCAAACCCCGGCGGCGCTACGGCAGGTAGCCGAACGCAAAGTGCTAGGCAAAGTCGTCATCGACGTGTCCTAACGTCGCAGGTACTCTCCCTCAAAGTCCAAGGAGAGGGTCGATGCTGCACGAATTCTGGCAGAACTTCGCCCACAACCTCTTCAAGCCGCTGTTGCTGTTCTTCTACCTCGGGTTCCTGCTGGCGGTCCTGAAGGTCCGGTTCGAGATTCCGTACGTCATCTACCAGGGCCTGACCATGTACTTACTGGTGGCCATCGGCTGGCGCGGAGGCGAGGCACTAGCACATATCGATCCATGGCAGATCGACAACATCGCCGGATTCGTCGTCCTGGGTTTCGTCTGGAACTTTGCCAATGGCATGATCGCCTACTTCCTGCTCAACTACATGACGACCATGCGGCGCGTCGACAAGGCCACGGTCGCCGGCTATTACGCGTCGGATGGAGCGGGCAGCTTTGCGACCCTGATGGGCGTCCTCACCAGTATCGGTATGGCCTATGACGCCTACATGCCGGTCATGTTGGCCGTCATGGAGATTCCGGGCTGCCTACTGGCGCTGTACCTGGTGGGCCGCCTCCGCCGCAAGGGGATGGACGCGGCGGGAGTGATGCCCGACGAGCCTGGGTACACCGAACCGGTCGGGGCGGGGCCCGGCGCGGCGGCGCAGCGGGCGTATGACGCGCGACCAACCCGCCAGCGTCGTGGCAGGCCGCGAATAGTCTCCCGACAGCTCTTGGGCGAAGTGTTCCTAAACCCTGGGCTTGCACTGCTTCTCGGCGGCGTCGTTATTGGCGTGATCAGTGGACTGCAAGGTACTCAGGTGGTTCGCGACGATGACGCGTTTTTTGTGTCGGCATTCCATGGCGCGCTGTGCTTGTTCCTGCTCGACATGGGAATGACGGCCGCCCGCAAGTTGCGCGACCTCAAGTCGGCAGGCCGCGGCTTTATCGTCTTCGGCCTGCTGGCGCCGAATCTGTTTGCAACGCTTGGGATCGCCGTCACCCACGCCTATGCCCTGATCAGCGACACGGATTTCAAGCCTGGTACATACGCCCTGTTCGCAATACTGTGCGCCGCGGCGTCCTACATCGCCGTCCCGGCGGTGCAACGGCTTGCAATTCCCGAGGCGAGTCCCACCCTGCCGTTGGCCGCATCATTGGGCCTGACGTTTTCCTATAACGTCACCATCGGGATCCCGGTCTACATCGAAATCGCCCGGCTCTTTGGTTGAGTGGTACCGCGAGCAGACGCAAAATCACCCGAAAATCGTTGATTTCGGGTGATTTTGCGTCTGCTCGCGGTACTAAGGTGTGACAATATTGAAATTCGGGTTGCCGTCGTCGAGAGCACCCAGCAGCGACGCCAAGGCCGTGGCGTCACCGGACAGTTCGAGCCCGGGCGAGGAGAAGTCACCGCTCGCGGCCAGCAGTAACCGAAACTTACTGTCCAGCTTGATCGTAACCTTCGCGGTAGCCGGGTCAGCGGCAATCTTGCGGTGAATCAACACACCGTTGCGCAGCGTGAGCCGATAGTTGGTAGCCAAGTCAGCGAACGTGATGTCGATGGCGAGATCGAGGTCCCAGCTGCGCGGGCCGTTGACCCGAATGGCGATGCTGTCGAAGATCTGCTCCGGTGTCAGCTGGGAGAGCAAAGTTGGTGAGGTTGTTTGGGTCGCGGTGCCGACGTTGCCGACGCGCAATTCAGTGGCCCCAGTCATGAAGAAGTTGCGCCACGTTGCGTTTTCGGCGCCGTATGCCAGCTGCTCCAATGTGTCGGCATACAGCCCGCGGGCGCCCGTGTGGTCGCTGTCGGTGAAGATCGCGTGATCGAGCAGCGTGGCCGCCCAGCGGAAGTCGCCGGAATCGAAGGCCGTCTGGGCGAGTTCGACGACCCGGTCGATGCCGCCCAGGGCCTCGACGTAGCGGGCCGCCAGCGCCTCTGGCGGATGGGGCCACAGCCGGGCGGGGTTGCCGTCGAACCATCCCATATAGCGTTGGTAGACCGCCTTGACATTGTGGTTGACCGACCCATAGTAGCCGCGGGTATGCCAGGCCTGCTCCAACGCCGGTGGCATCTGGAACATTTCGGCGATTTCGACGCCGGTGTAACCCTGGTTGAGCAGCCGCAGGGTCTGGTCATGCAGGTACGCGTACAGATCTCGTTGCAACGAAAGAAATTCGACGATTCGCGCTCTCCCCCACGTCGGCCAGTGGTGGGAAGCGAACACCACGTCACTGCGATCGGCGAAGGTGTCGATCGCTTCGGTGAGATAACCCGACCAGGCACGCGGGTCGCGCACCAGTGCACCGCGCAGAGTGAGCAGGTTGTGCAGGTTGTGGGTGGCGTTCTCGGCCATGCATAGCGCGCGGAATTGCGGGAAGTAGAAGTGCATTTCGGCGGGAGCCTCGGTGCCCGGCGCCATCTGAAACTCGATCCGCACGCCGTCGATGGTGTGCGTCTCCCCGGTTGTCCGGATGTCGACGGTCGGGACAATGATGGCCACCTCACCGGTCGACGGGGTCTGGCCGAGGCCGCAGCCCACCTGCTCCAGCGGTCCGCGCGCCAACAGCGTGCCATACATGTATGTGGCGCGGCGCGTCATCGCCGGACCCGCGTAGACGTTCTCCTGGACGGCATGCGCCGTAAAGCCGTCCGGCGCCAGCACCGCAACCTTTCCGGCGTCCACGTCTGCCTGGCTGGTGACGCCCAGCACGCCGCCGAAGTGATCGACGTGGCTGTGGGTGTAGATCACGGCGACGACGGGACGATCACCCCCGCGGTGAGTGCGATACAACGTCAGCGCCGCGGCGGCCACCTCGGTGGACACCAATGGGTCAATGACGATGACTCCGGTGTCGCCCTCGACGAAGCTGATGTTGGAAAGGTCGAATCCGCGGACCTGATAAATGCCCGGCACCACTTCATACAGGCCCTGTTTGGCCGCCAGCGTCGACTGCCGCCACAAGCTGGGATGCACCGAAGTCGGCGCGGGTCCGCGCAGAAATGCATATGCGTCGTTGTCCCACACCACGCGGCCGTCGGCAGCCTTAATGACGCACGGGGACAGGGCCGCAATAAATCCGCGATCGGCGTCGTCGAAATCCGTTGTGTCATGCAACGGTAGCGAGTGTTCGCGATGTGCTGACTCGATTACCGCTGTAGCAGGTTTGTGGTCCACCAGTAACACATTGCCATGACCGCGGCGCCCTTCGAAAGCTCCCGGTAGGTCCGGTTACCCGGCAAGACGACCTCGAAAGACCTGACAAACTGGAAAATAATTCTTCGCTGCACCTAGACCTTCGGTCTAGTTAACCCGCATACTGCGGACGGTCCTCATGCCGATGGACCGCTACAACGGGCAAAGGAGCACAGGTGAAGCGTGGACTAACGGTCACGGTAGCCGCGGCAGCAATCTTGGCTGCGGGTCTTTCCGGTTGTTCGAGCAACAAGTCGAGTACGGGCAGTGGCGGTACCACGACTCCGGGCACATCGGCGCCGGGCGGAGGAGGCGGCGCCTCGGGAACCAAGGTCATCATCGACGGCAAGGACCAGAACGTCAGCGGCTCAGTCGTGTGCACCACGGCGGCCGGCAACGTCAACATCGCGATCGGTGGTGCAGCGACCGGCATCGCCGCCGTGCTTACCGACGCCAACCCCCCCGAGGTGAAGTCTGTTGGGCTTGGCAACGTCAACGGGGTAACGCTCGGATACACCTCCGGTACCGGTCAGGGCAATGCCTCGGCGACCAAGAATGGCAACAGCTACAAGATCACCGGGACCGCTACCGGGGTTGACATGGCTAACCCGACATCGCCGGTGAACAAGCCGTTCGAAATCGACGTGACCTGTTCCTAGCCTGACCGCGACGCGACGACCTAGAACGGGCGAGCGCGCGGTTGCCACCCATTGAGTGGCAGCCGCACCGCGAACTCGGTATGACCGGGCGAGCTGTTCACCGTGATCGTCCCGTTGTGGGCCTTGACCACCGCTGAGACGATCGCCAGACCCAGCCCGGTACTGCCGCCTTTGCGGGAACGTGAGGTGTCGCCGCGTGCGAACCGCTCGAATATCTCCGACTGCACCGCTTTCGGAATGCCGGGGCCGTTATCGATAACCTGCAGCACTGAGTGCGCCGGCTCGGTAGTCAGCCGCATGGTCACGACGGTGCCCGCGCCGGTGTGGATGCGCGCGTTCGCAAGCAGGTTGGTCACCACCTGGTGCAATCGCGCTGCATCACCGGGGACCACCACCGGTTCGGCGGGCAGGTCGAGCTCCCACTGGTGATCCGGACCTGCGACATGCGCGTCGCTGACCGCGTCGACCGCCAGGCGAGACAGGTCGACCGGTTCGCGTTCCAGCGGCCGTCCGGAATCCAGGCGAGCCAGCAGCAGCAGATCCTCGACCAGGCGCGTGATCCGCTCGGTCTCGGATGCCACCCGGCTCATCGCGTGGGCCACCGCCTCCGGGTCGTCGCCCATGCGTTGCGTCAGTTCGGTGTAGCCGCGGATCGCGGCGAGCGGGGTACGCAGTTCGTGGCTGGCATCGGCAACGAACTGGCGCACTCGGGTCTCGCTGGCCTGCCGCGTCGACAAAGCGGCCGCAATGTGGTCGAGCATCCGGTTGAGCGCCGACCCAAGTTGGCCCACCTCGGTGTAGGGGTTGGCATCGGGTTCGGGCACCCGCACCGGCAGTTGCACCTCGCCCCGGTCCAACGGCAGGTCGACAACCTCACTGGCGGTTTGCGCGACGCGCCGTAGCGGCGCCAGCGCGCGCCTGATGATGACAATTCCGGCGGTGGTCGCCGCAACCACCGCGACCAAGGTGACGATCCCGAAGATGATCAGCATCCGGAACATCGTGGCGTCAACGTTCGCCATCGACAGGCCGGTGACAATGACGTCGCCGCCGTTGCGGCTCGGCGCGGCCACCACGCGGTATCTGCCCAACCCGTCGAGGTTCAACGTCACCGGGGTGCGGCTGCCGGCGATCTGTTCCAGTTGAGCTTGGGCGGTTGGGGTCAACGCCGCCCGGGCGCCGCTGCTGGTCAGATAGCCGGCGTCCACCGTCTCGCCCTTATTGACCACGGCACCGACCATGCCGGCCGGCTGGCCCGGGGCATCGAGGAATCTCGGGCCCGGGCCCGGCCTGAAGAATATGTGCGCGTCGCGTCGCCGTTCGGGATACATCAACGCCGAGCGGTAGGACGTCCCGGCGAGCTGGCTATCGAGCTGTGCCAACAGGTGGTGGTGCAGCGCCAGTTCCGTCGCCCCGATGATTCCGACACAGACGATGACGAGCACGACGACTTGGCCGACCAAGAGCCGGAGTCGAAGCGACCAGACCCGTGGCGCCCTAGCGGGCCGGCTTGAGGACATAGCCCGCGCCGCGCAGCGTATGGATCATGGGTTCACGACCATTGTCGATCTTCTTGCGCAGGTAGGAGATGTACAGCTCGACGATGTTGGACCGCCCGCCGAAGTCGTAGCTCCACACGCGGTCCAGGATCTGAGCCTTGCTCAGCACGCGCTTGGAGTTTCGCATCATGAACCGCAGTAGTTCGAACTCGGTGGAGGTCAACGAGATCGGTTCGCCGGCGCGCGTCACCTCGTGACTGTCTTCGTCCAACACCAGATCTCCGACCACCAGTTGGGCGCCGCTGTCGACCGTTGCAATGCCCGTGCGCCGCAACAGCGCCCGCAGCCGTAGCACGACCTCCTCGATGCTGAACGGCTTGGTGACATAGTCGTCACCCCCTGCGGTCAACCCGGCGATGCGATCTTCCACGGCATCCTTGGCGGTGAGTAGCAGCACCGGCAGGCCCGGATTCTCGGTGCGCAACTTGTGCAGCACGTCGAGGCCGCTCATGTCGGGCAACATCACGTCGAGTACCACTACGTCGGGTCGCTCGGCGCGGGCCGCTGCGATGGCCGACAAACCATCACCGGCGGTGGCGATATTCCAGCCCTCGTAGCGCAACGCCATCGACACCATCTCGGCGAGAACGGGCTCGTCGTCGACGACCAGGACATTGACCGGTTTGCCGTCAGCGCGGCACATCACGACCCGCTCAACAGCGGTTCGAGGGGCGGTCACGGATTCCAGTATGCGCCACCGTCTTGGGCGAGGCTATGCCATTGCTATGCGCGAGCTGTGAAACGCTGCGTGTCTAGTACCAGTAGCGTCGGCCGGCAACGGGGCGGCCGATAGCGCCCAGGGCCCACATGACCGCACCAATCACCAGCAAAACGACGCCCAGGACGGTCAACAGATGAATCCCAAACACAAATCCGAGGATTAGCAAGATCGCACCGACGACAATCATGGCGAATTCCTTTACATAGACGACTTAAACACAATTTGCATTGCGCTGGGCTGCGGCAACCGGCAATCCTTTACTTTCGGATTGACACCGAAGTAGTTCAACGGACCGGCGATTACCGTCACGGCAACGGTTCCCGCTGAGGCGCAAGTTGTTTCATTACCCTTGAAGTAGTTGCGCTGCCACGCAGCGACAACGCCGATGAGCAGCCACACCAGCACAACCGCCCCGAGAATTCCGCGACCGCGCATCGTGACCTCCATTGAGTCCGAGAAAATTCCCGTATGCTGGCCAGATACCCCTCGCATCTATGTCTAAACATGCGCGGGCGAGTAATTAACCGCAGTCGAAACAGCCGCGTTACGGATGTTGCGCTGCCAGCCAGGCCGTGGCCCGCCTCTTTGACGCACGGGACAGCCATGCGTCCTGAATGAGTTCGGTCAATTCCGTGACGCTGATTTCCGCCAACCGACTGGCCCGCACGAGCACCGAAGGATGCCCGTCGAAGTGGGCGGTGGTAAAAAACGGCGACGCGGGATCTTGGGTCAGTGCCAGCTTGTCACCTTCCGACTCCACCCACAGCATGATCACGTCGGTATAGCGGTCGCCGGTCACCGGATCGATCGCGTCCGGCTGCGGGGTCCGGAAGAACACGAACGACTTGCCACCCACCTGATAGATGCTGTTGCCCTTCGGCCCTTCCAGGCGCTGCACGTGCGGCATCGACGCGGCGATCTGATGCACATCGCCGACCTGCGCGGGTCGATCAGCCATAGCGACGACAATACCGAGTACTCTTCCAGGCGTTGCGGCAAAGGGGGATTGGATTCAGTGACGGACACTCTGTTCGCTGACGTCTCCGAATACCAAGTGCCAGTGGATAATTCATACCCATACCAGGTGCTCTCGATCCGTGTTTGCGACGGTACCTATCGAGACCACAACTTCGCGCGCAACTATGCGTGGATGCGTGCCGCATTGGACAGCAGGCGTTTGACGTTCGGAATCGTCTACACCTATGTCCGCCCGAACTGGCTGGCTAACGCCAACACGGTGCGTTCGATGATCGACGCCGAAGGCGGCTTGCACCCACGGGTGGCATTAATGCTCGACGTCGAATCGGGCGGCAACCCGCCGGGCGACGGGTCCAGCTGGATCAACCAGCTCTATTGGAACCTCGCCGGATATGCGGGATCCGCCGCGCGAATCATCGGATACGCCAACGCCTATGACTTTTTCAACATGTGGCGGGTGCGCCCACCGGGCCTGCGCGTCATAGGAGCCGGCTACGGGTCGAATCCGAACCTTCCCGGCCAGGTTGCGCACCAGTACACCGACGGCCAGGGTTACAGCCCGAATTTGCCGCAGGGCGCTCCACCGTTCGGCCGGTGCGACATGAACTCTGCCGACGGGCTGACGCCGCAACAGTTTGCCGCCGCCTGCGGCATCACAACGAACGGAGGACCGCTGATGGCGCTCACCGATGAGGAACAAGCCGAATTGCTGACGAAGGTCCGCGAGATCTGGGACCAACTGCGCGGACCCGACGGCGGCGGCTGGCCACAACTCGGACAAAACAGTCAAGGCCAGGACCTCACGCCCGTCGACGCGATCGCGGCGATTAAAGATACCGTGGAAGGCCTGCAGTCATCGACCTGACGATCAGGCGGCGGTACGCTGTGCTGATACGAAAAGTGTTGGTGGTATTAGATCTTCGAGATCCTCGGGGAAGCTGCGGCCATAGCGGCTCATCAGGTCTGCGAACGTTGTCGCTGACACACTCCAGCCATGGTCACCCAGCCAATCGGCGACCGGCGTGCGCTCCTCCGCGTACCAGAGGTCTTCGTAGTCCGTTATCTCGGTATTGACGAGCCGGGCGGCCGCGGCACGCATACGCTGCATGTCCTCGCGTTGGCGCTGCAACCGGTCGGGGTCAAGGAAACCCTCGGCAGGAACGTTGGAAGCCAACCAGCTGCCGGCCGGGCTGAGTGCATTCACGCGTTCGAACAACAGATCCTGGGCCCGCGCGGGCAGATAACGCACCAGCCCCTCGGCCGACCACACGCTGGGCCGTGACGCGTCGAACCCCGCTTCCTGCAAGGCTTTTGGCCAGTCCTGCCGCAGGTCGATCGGGATGCTCACCAGTGTCGAGGTCGGGTGCGCGCCGTGTTGGCGCAACGTGGCGGTCTTGAATTCGAGGACCCTGGGCTGGTCAAGTTCGTAGACGACGGTTCCGTGGGGCCAGGGTAACCGCCACGCGCGCGAGTCCAGCCCCGACGCGAGGATCACCACCTGCCGCACGCCGGCGTCGGCGGCGTGCAGGAAGAACTCGTCGAAAAAGGCTGTGCGCGTGGCCATGAAGTCGATCATCAGCTGTACCCGAGCCCGCACTTCCGGTTCGATGTCGGTCGCGCCGGCCAGCAACTCGGGGTTGGCGAACATGCTCCACATCCCGTCGCCCGCCGCGTCGACGAACACGCGCGCAAACGGGTCGCTGATGAGTGGGTTGTCGCTCTCGGTCTCCGCGGCTCGAGCGGCCGCCACACCCAGCGCTGTGGCTCCCACGCTCTGGGTGATGTCCCAGGAGTCGTTGTCGGTACGCGGCATCCACCTATTCTTCCAGTCGCCGAGGGCTCGGACCGGACGTCAAGAGTGCCCTACGCTTTTTCCCAGACGGTCGACAGGTTTGCAGGAGAGTCCGATGACAAATGGCCCGCCACGTACTCCGCAGGAAGTATTCGCCCACCACGGCAAGGCACTCGCCACGGGCGATCTCGACGCGATCGTCGCCGACTACGCCGACGACTCCGTGGTGATCACCTCGGCAGGGATCGCACGTGGCAAGGATGGCGTGCGGAAGGTGTTCGTCAAGCTACTCGACGATCTGCCGAATGCGGTGTGGGACTTGAAATCCCAGATCTTCGAGGGCGATGTGCTCTTTCTCGAGTGGGCCGCCAACTCGGTGCTCAACCGGGTAGACGACGGTGTCGACACCTTCATCTTCCGGGACGGCGCGATCTGGGTTCAGACGATCCGATACACCCCGCGCGCCACCGGCTGATGCCCGTGGACCTGGACGCCGTTGCCGCATGGATGTCCGAGCAGGGACTGGGCGAGGGTCCCCTGGACGACGTCGCCGCGGTGACCGGCGGAACGCAGAACGTCATGCTGCGATTCACCAGATCCGGCAGATCCTACGTGCTGCGCCGGGGCCCGCAGCACCTGCGGGCACGCAGCAACACGGTGATCTTGCGGGAGACCCGGGTGCTGGCGGCGCTTGCCGGTTCGGACGTGCCGCATCCGCACCTGATTGCCACCTGCGCCGACCCCAGCGTGCTCGGTGATGCCGTGTTCTACCTAATGGAGCCCGTCGACGGATTCAACGCCGGCGAAGGCCTACCACCCCTGCACGCGGGCAACCCCAGCGTGCGATTCCAGATGGGGCTGTCCATGGCCGACGCCCTGGCCAAGCTCGGTGCCGTCGACTATGTCGCCGTCGGTCTCGCCGACTTTGGCAAACCGGAAGGCTTCCTGGAACGCCAGGTGCCGCGCTGGCTTTCCGAACTGGAGTCCTATCAGGAGTACGACGGCTACCCGGGGCCCGAGATCCCGGGCATCGCGCAGGTGTCCGAGTGGCTAGAGCGTCATCGACCAACCGCCTGGACGCCAGGCATCATGCACGGCGATTACCACGCCGCCAACGTGATGTTCTCGCGCACCGGGCCGGAAGTGGTCGCCATTGTCGACTGGGAAATGTGCACGATCGGCGACCCGCTGCTGGATCTGGGCTGGCTGCTGGCCACCTGGCGCCAGCCCGACGGCTCCAGTGTGTTCAGCCACGCCCTTGGTGGACAGGATGGCTTGGCCAGCACCGACGACCTGCTGCAGCGGTACTCGCAAAACACCACCCGCGACTTGTCGCACATCACCTGGTACACCGTGCTGGCATGTTTCAAGCTCGGCATCGTGATCGAGGGCACGTTGGCCCGGGCCTGCGCGGGCAAAGCCGAGAAGGAAGTCGGTGACCAACTCCACGCGGCCACGGTGCACTTGTTCGAAAGAGCGCTGAACCTTATCGAGAACCAGCCCTAACCCGGCCTTGCTGCTTTACAGCGGCAGTGCGTTGGCGGCTTCAGCGCTGGCATACGCTGCCCCAGCCGCATTCAGCGCTTGCACGAACTGACTGTGTAGCGCGGCCGCCTGAGCGCTCATCGCTTGATACCGCTGACCGTGCGCCCCGAAGATGGCCGCTATGGTGGCCGAGATCTCGTCTGCGCCCGCGGCCAGCATTCCCGTCGTGGGCGTTGCCGCGGCCACGGTGGCTGCGTTGATGGTCGACCCAATACCGGCCAAATCCGCCGCCGCGGCTACCAGCACCTGCGGCTGTGTAAACAAAAACGACATGGCACTACCTCTGCTCTTTGCGGGATTTGATGGAAGATAACGGATCGTATTCGACAGCACTAATAATCGGTCGCGCGTTATTAAAACGAGATTTTATAGTTATATATTTGTTATCAGTGATCTCGGCTATGTAAATTTATTTGACAAAGAGTGTTCACGCCAGCGTAAATGCCGTTGACAACGTCGGCATCGCACGGTTGCCGGCACTGACCAGCTGGTATGTAGTGCCAGCAAGGCACCAGCGCGTGCTGCGGACGTCCATTCGCTCAATTTCACCCGCCGTCGGCCGCATCGGCCTAAAGTCGCTCGGAAACGCTCCATTATGGACGTCGTGGCGGCGTCGGCGCCGTCTGAAAATAACGGAACGCGAGGCTTCCCAATCGCTGCAAAGAGGTTTCACTCCGTCCGAGTGCGTAAAGCTGGAATTTGGCGTGCCGCCGCATGTGCCCATGCCTTGAGGTCGCGACACACTGCGTGGTCTTGGTGCACCGCTCGGGACGGTTCTCGCCCCGCATCGCTAGCCTCTGCTGTGTGACCGTGGGGAATTCCGTCAGACAAGCGCTCGACCACTGGGCGAGGCAGGACTGGGACACCGCTGTGTTTCACGCCTGCGATGCCGTCAACGGGACCGCGAAGAAGCGCTATCCGCAGCAGGGAATCGCAACGCGGTTCAGGCGCACGATCCGCGATGGGCTTGACATGTTCCACGTGATGGCGGCGCCAGGTGTCGACTTCGAGAAGACCCGCTTCCCGATAGCGGTGAAGTCGGATCTGCCCGATAGCCGTCCCGACATCGCCGACGTGTTGTGGGGCATCCATCGCCGCAGCCACGGCCATGACGATGAGCTGCCCAACGGCTTCGAACTGACCCGCCATGGATCTCGTGACGCAAAGCTGAGCATCTGGCGGGACGGAAAGATCCAGCTGCCTGCGGCGACCGGGCTCGGCCTATTGGCAATCGCAGTGTTTGCGCCGGAAAACAAGGGCGAACCCATACCCATCAACTACAAGCTCAGCTGGTACCAGCACGACTTTCAGATCAGCGGTTGGTGGGGCTGGCAAGATCACTTCCGCGAGATCATCAGCAGCGCCCAGTTCTCACAGGTGGTTGTCGACTTCGACAAGCGATGGGACAGCTGGACGCCGTTGTGACGGCGGGACGGACGCCAGAAGCTGGTAACGAGCGCGCCCGAAGAGATTCGAACTCCCAACCTTCTGATCCGTAGTCAGATGCTCTATCCGTTGAGCTACGGGCGCCGATGTTCAGTTGTCACAGTTGTCGCGTGGCGGAGGCGAGAGGATTTGAACCTCCGGTCCCCTTGAAGGGGGACAACTCATTAGCAGTGAGCCCCATTCGGCCGCTCTGGCACGCCTCCATGGACTTCCTGAGGTTACCCGACTCCGGAATCCCGCAGCCGCCGGAGGCATAGCGTACACAGCGGCAACATATGCTGTCGACGTGACTGCCCGCCTTCGGCCCGAGCTGGCCGGGCTGCCAGTCTACGTTCCCGGCAAGACCGTGCCCGGCGCCATCAAACTGGCCAGCAACGAGACGGTTTTCGGCCCGCTGCCCAGTGTCCGCGCTGCTATCGAACACGCGACCGACGCGATCAACCGCTACCCCGACAACGGCTGCGCGCAGCTCAAGACGGCGCTGGCCGCGCATGTGGGCCCAGATTTCACATCCGAAAACATCGCCGTCGGTTGCGGTTCAGTGAGCTTGTGCCAGCAGCTCGTTCAGATCACCGCCTCGGTAGACGACGAGGTGATCTTCGGGTGGCGCAGCTTTGAGCTCTATCCGCCCCAGGTCCTGGTCGCCGGCGCCACGCCCATCCAGGTGCCGTTGACCGACCACACCTTCGACCTGTACGCAATGTTGGCCGCGGTCACCGACCGCACCCGGCTGATCTTCGTCTGCAACCCCAACAACCCAACGTCCACCGTCGTCGAGCCGGAAGCGCTGACCCGCTTCGTCGACGCGGTGCCGCCGCACATCCTGATCGCCATCGACGAGGCCTACGTCGAGTACATCCGCGACGGCATGGCACCCGACAGCCTCGGCCTGGTCCGCGCCCACGGCAACGTCGTCGTGCTGCGGACCTTCTCGAAGGCCTACGGACTGGCCGGCTTGCGCGTCGGCTACGCGGTCGGCCGACCCGACGTGATCACCGCGCTGGACAAGGTCTACGTGCCGTTCACCGCGACGAGCGTGTCGCAGGCCGCCGCCATAGCCTCGCTGGACGCCGCCGACGAACTGCTGGCCCGCACCGACGCCGTCGTCGCCGAGCGCACCCGCGTCAGCGCCGAGCTGCGAGCCGCCGGGTTCACGCTGCCCCGGTCGCAGGCAAACTTCGTCTGGCTGCCCCTGGGACCACGCACCCAGGACTTCGCGGAGCAGGCCGCCAACGCGCGCATCGTGGTCCGCCCGTACGGCACCGACGGTGTCCGGGTCACCATCGGTGCGCCCGAGGAAAACGACGCCTTCCTGCGGTTCGCCCGAAGCTGGATTTACCGATGATGGGCATCATGAACGGCAAAGGCGTCGTCGATAACGGCCGGTACATCTACTTGGAGCGGGTGTAGGAGCTTTGGCCGTCACTAGCGCACCGGGTGGCGGCCGGTGAACCCGAGCAACCGGTCCAGCCCGCTGGCACTATCCGGCACGTCGATCGGGGCATTGAAACCGGCTGCAATGCGTTCGTGCGGCTTGATGAGCTTTTGCGCTAGCCCCAGCACGTATTCGGCCAACGAATCCGGGGCCTTGAAGTCCTGTCCCACGGCCACGGCGTAATCCCAGGCGTGGACCAGAAATTCGATCGAAAACACCGAGACGGCGACCTGGGCGGGCATCGAGCCGGGGCCCAGCGACACCTCGCCTTCCATGCCGTGGCGGTGCCACGCGTCCAAAGCTGGCCGGGCGGCGCCGACGATCTGACGCTCCACGGAGTCGGTGTTTTCTCGCATGGAGAAGTCGGCGCCCGCCATGCCGCCGAGGACCATGATCGAGTTCAGCAGATGCCCGGTTAGGTCCGACACGTCGTACTCCGAGCACGGCGTCTGCTTGGACATGTCGTCGCTGGCGATGGTGTGCAGGACTTGTTGCAGCACGCCCAGGCAGGCTTCGGCGCTGGCCAGCTCGTCGGCGGGTGGGGAATCTGGTCCGGGTCGCAAATCTGAGGGCATATTCGCCACGCTACGGTCTGGGCATGGGTGAAACATACGAATCCGTCACCGTCGAAACCAAAGACCAGGTCGCTCAGGTGACACTGATCGGGCCGGGCAAGGGCAATGCGATGGGTCCCGCCTTCTGGTCGGAAATGCCGGAGGTGTTCGCAACGCTGGACGCCGACCGTGAGGTGCGGGCCATCGTCATCACCGGGTCGGGCAATAACTTCAGCTACGGTCTCGACGTGCCGGCGATGGGCGGGACGTTCGCCCCGCTGATGGCCGAAGGCGCTCTGGCCCGACCCCGCGCCGACTTCCACGCCGAGGTGCTGCGGATGCAGAAGGCGATCAACGCCGTCGCCGACTGCCGCACCCCCACCATCGCCGCGGTGCAGGGCTGGTGCATCGGTGGCGCCGTCGACCTGATCTCCGCGGTAGACATCCGCTACGCCAGTGCCGATGCCAAGTTCTCGGTACGCGAGGTCAAGCTGGCCATCGTCGCCGATATGGGTAGCTTGGCCCGTCTACCGCTGATCTTGAGTGACGGACACCTGCGGGAACTGGCGTTGACGGGCAAGAACATCGACGCGGCCCGTGCCGAGAAAATCGGCCTGGTCAACGACGTCTATGCAGACGCCGAAGCTACGTTGGCCGCCGCGCACGCCACCGCCGCCGAGATCGCAGCCAATCCACCACTGGCCGTCTACGGCATCAAGGACGTGCTTGACCAGCAACGCACTTCCGCGGTCTCGGAGAACTTGCGCTATGTCGCCGCATGGAACGCGGCGTTTCTGCCGTCCAAGGATCTGACCGAAGGCATCTCGGCAACCTTCGCCAAGCGGCCGCCGCAGTTCACTGGCGAATAAGGCTCGCTCGGCGTTGCGGGACATCGGCACGTAGTCTCGCGGACGTGGCGCCAATGACACCAGACGGCAAGATCCGGGTCCCGGCCGATCTGGACGCCGTCACCGCGATCGGTGCAGAAGACCACTCCGAGATCGACGTCGCGGCCGTCGAACGGATCTGGCGGGCCGCGCGGCATTGGTATCAGGCCGGCATGCATCCCGCGATCCAGTTGTGCATCCGGCATAACGGACGCGTGGTGCTCAACCGCGCGATCGGACACGGGTGGGGCAACGCCCCGACCGACGAACCCGACGCCGAGAAAATCCCGGTCACGACCGACACACCGTTCTGCGCGTACTCGGCGGCAAAAGCCATCACCGCGACGGTGATGCACATGCTGGCCGAACGGGGCGTCTTCGCACTCGATGACCGGGTCTGCGAATACCTGCCGAGCTACACCAGTCACGGCAAGCACCGCACCACGATCCGGCACGTACTGACGCACAGCGCGGGCGTCCCGTTCCCGACCGGACCGCTGCCGGACGTCACCCGCGCGGACGATCACGAGTACGCTCGTCAGAAACTCGGCGAATTGCGACCGCTCTACCGGCCGGGATTGGTGCACATCTACCACGCCCTGACCTGGGGGCCATTGGTGCGTGAAATCGTCTACGCGGCCACCGGTAAAGAGATTCGAGAAATACTGGCCACCGAGATCCTGGACCCGCTGGGCTTCCGATGGACCAACTACGGCGTCGCCCCGAAAGATCTACCACTGGTTGCGCCCAGCCATGCCACCGGACGGCCGCTACCGCCGGTGATCGCCGCGATCTTTCGCAGGGCCATCACCGGGACCATGCACGAGATCATCCCCTACACGAACAGACGGCTTTATCTGACGACCGTGATCCCGTCGTCAAACACGGTGTCGACCGCAAACGAACTGTCGCGGTTCATGGAGATCCTGCGCCGCGGCGGCGAACTCGACGGTGTTCGGGTCATTAGCCCGGAAACGCTGCGGGGTGCCGTGCAGGAATGCCGGCGCCTGCGGCCGGATTTCGCCACCGGGCTGATGCCGCTTCGGTGGGGTACCGGATTCATGCTGGGATCAACGCGATACGGGCCGTTCGGGCGTAACGCGCCGGCCGCGTTCGGTCATCTCGGCCTGGTCAACATCGCGGTCTGGGCAGACCCCGAGCGCGGCCTGGCGGCCGGATTGATCAGCAGCGGCAAGCCGGGCCGCGATCCCGACGCGGGGCGCTACGGCGCCCTGATGAACACCATCACCGCGGCGATCCCGCGGCGTTAGGGGCGTTTGTCGGCCCACCGGGCGGGCAACCCGAAGTGGTATGGACTCCGGACGATTCCGCGATTTGTTAGAAACGCCAGGGCCGTTCGCGTCGGTGTATTTCGAGGACTCACACAACACCCACGACGCCGCTGACCAGCTTGAGCTCAAGTGGCGCGCACTGCGCGAACAGCTGGAGCGCCACGGTGCCGCCCGATCGGTCACCGCCGACATCGAGCGCGCCGTGATGGGGCTGCGTCCGCCGATTGGCCGCAGCGGGCGCGCGGTAATCGCTGGCGCTACCGGTGTCGTGGTCAACGAGCATCTGCTGCGACCGACCGCCACGACCGTGGTCCGCGTGTCCGAGCTGCCCTATATCGTCCCGATCCTCGAGAACGCCTTCGACCCTCCGAACTACATCCTGGTCGAGGTCGACCACGCCGGCGCCGACATCACGGTCCGCAACGACGGCACACTGGGCTCCGAAGTCGTCGATGGCGGCGGCTACCCGATCCACAAGGCCTCCGGAGCCGAATCCGCGTGGTACGGCGACCCGCAGGTTCGCGCTGAGGAAGCTGCGCGCAAGAACGTGCGCGCTGTCGCAGACCGCGTCAGCGAGCTGGTCGACACCATGGCGATCGACGCGTTCTTCGTGGTTGGCGAGGTGCGATCGCGCTCAGACCTGCTGGCAGCACTGCCGGAACGGGTGCTCGCTCGTGCGGTGCCGCTGCAGATTGGTGCGCGCCATAGCGGGCACGACTTCATTGAGGTGCAAGAGGCTATCGAGGCCTGGTTCCTCAAGAGGCAGCTAAGCGAGATCGGCGACGCCGCGGAAAGATTTTGCGCAGAGATCGGCCGTCGTTCCGGGCGGGCCGCCGAGGGTCTGGGGGCCGTCTGTTTTGCGCTGCGACAGGGAGCGGTCGACACCCTGATCGTGGGCGATATGGGTGACGCCAGCGTGGTTGCCGACGAATGCCTGACCACCGTCGCGCCCAACGCTGATGTGCTCTCCGAGCATGGCGCCGCACCCGCCAAGACGCTACGCGCCGACGAGGCGTTGCCAATGTTCGCGATATCGGTCGGGGCGTCACTGGTCCGCACGGACGAGCGGATGGCTCCGGCCGACGGCGTCGGCGCGGTGCTGCGGTACGCACCTACGTTGCACTGAGCCGGTCGTCCGCGAGCGTGCGCAGAATGACAGCCGTAGCGGCGTGCCGGCGTACAAACACGCACGCTCGCGGGGAAAAGGACCGCGGTGGCGGTGGCGGCCCTGTTGCTACATCGTTGGAACACTGACGTGTGGGGTGCGGTGGCCAAAGTCCTTGGCGAATGCATTAGGCAAGCGTGTCCGTCCGACGTGCCACCATCGCATGATGATCCTTAATCTGATCCAAACGGTGGCCGCGGTGTCAGTGCCTATCGTGGTAGCCATCATTGGCTACAAGCTGAACCACCGACTCAAACTCTTCGAAGCCAGCCAGTGGCGCAACCAAGAGCTGATCAAGGCGCGGTTGGAGTACTTCGGGCAACTCGCGCCGATGTTGAACGATCTGATGTGTTACTTGACTTTCATCGGCCGATGGAAAGAGCTGACGCCGCCGGACGTGATCGCGATCAAGCGGGACGCCGACCGCTTGTTTTACTCTGTCGCTCCGCTGTTCAGCCAGGCCGCCGTCACCGCGTATCAGGACTTCCTTGGAGTCTGCTTCACCACGCACAACCGCTGGGGTGCAGACGCACGCATATGCAGCGGATTTGTGCGACGCCGCGAAGCCTCGCGACAGCCCTGGCGTGCCGAGTGGGAACAACTATTTACCCTCCAAGAAGGCGACGCCATCCAAGAGAGCAGCATGACCGCGGTACGCGCGGCCTACGACAAGCTGCTGGCAACTCTCGTGGACGACATCGAACTCTTGGAGCCACGTGATCGGTATGCCGACAGCAACGTCGTCGTCAACGCTCGCTAGCCGCTTGGCGCCCGGCACTGGTTACATGAACTTGCGCCGACGCTTGAAGGCTGCGATGTCGGCAGCGCTGAGCAGGAACCACTCTCCATTTCGTCGCCGGTCACGGAAGCGCTGGTGCCAGTAGCGCTCGATGCCCGCAGGGTCATCGGTGGCAAACGAATGGATCAACTCGACTCTTTCCGGGAGTTGCAGGCCAATTTCATATTCCCGTCGGCCGACGTGGCTCGCAAAGCCAACCTTGTAGTACTTGCCCGACCTGATCATGTACACGTAGCCGTGCGTATCGTCTGAGGTTGTGTCGGACAACTTTTGATCGGCGACTTGCTCGTGGACAAGGATCTCGAGGACATCGGCGAAGCCGTCAATCGACTGCGTGAACGCTCGGAGGCGCGCAACCTGATTCGCCTTCTTGCCCAGCCGATTCGCAAAGACCTTCTCGCTGGGAAAGTCTGGGTTGTTGCGCCGTTCCATCCTGAGATGTGCGTCGGTTGGGAACCGGCCGAGTCTGCGTGTTACAAGGGCCAATTCCCGGAGCAAGCTATCGTCGTCGAGCTTCTGGATGTTCATGACATTCGGAGCAAAGCCCGCCTCGGCTACTGCCTCGCTCCACGTGATCCAGTACCGGCCACGCCATGTGCTGTCCGAGATACCGGTCTCGGTAGCGAAACGTTCACGGCCAGGGGGCTTACCGCCGTTGGCTGCCGCAAGTTCCTGAATCCGGACGAGGATCAGGTCTTTGTCGATGGCCACCTCGATGATTCTAGGGATCAGCTGCGACCTGATGATGCCTCGTCCACATCTGTTTCCGTCCGCGTTGTCATGCGCATCATGCGCTCCGCGTCCTCGCCGTGACGTAGTTGACGGAGGACGACCGATTCGAGCACAACTTTCATGACCTCGGGGTCGTCATCTGAGAGGCGGAACATCACGTAGTCGCCCTTATCCCATCCAAGGCTGTCCATCAGACGCTTTGGCAAGGCCACCTGGCGACTGTCGCTGATCTTCGACGGCCCTTCCAGCGCGTCCACCTTACAAATAATACAAATACTTGTAGTATCGGTATACCTTCGCTTGTGACGCCGCAACACCCAAGTGGGGTGGGAACAGAGCATTATGAACCAATGTTCTTCATCGCGTGGGACCGACACGCTGACTAGCCCAAGAAGGTGTGCGAGGATAATGGGACTCATCGCAGATGGTAACTTTCATCTGAAGGAAAACCGCAGGTCAGAGCTTGTTTTTGAAGGAGAGACGTTGTTAACTGGGGGTAATGGAACAACTGAATACGGGCATCCCGGACGAATCCGACCAGTCGCTAAGGCCGCAGCGACGTGTGTCGCTGCCCCTTCCGACACAGTTGCGGAGCGTTGACATGTCAACTGGCGAAACAGCTTCAACACCTGAGACATACGCCCCCGTGCGGTATGTACCCAGCGGTACCGAGTCGGACCTGACTGTAACTTCCGTTGACGGGCTCGTCGTGTACCGAGGTCCAACGCCGCAGTCATCGGGTTGGCTTGTGTCCGCCCTCAAGCGAGTCGATGACGCAAAAATGGACAAGGTCTAGAATCAATCGACCCAAGGTTCTGGTGTCAAGATTTTTTCACCTAGTTTCGATGCCTCTTTCACCCAAGGTGTCGCGTTCGCCCGAAGGTAATTGAGGCATTCATCTGAGGTAGCTGCGCCAGATCCGTGCAGCAAAATCTCCAAGGCTCCAACGGGTAAGCCCAGCCAAGGCTCGCCATCAAGAAAGATCGGCACGGCCAAGCAGTGCGTCCAACGGCGATCCACCCCACCGGGTGTCATATTGATCACCGTTCCCCTGCTGGTGAAAGCCATGATCGCGTTCTGCTTACTGAGTGGCCGAATTGGCGCCGTATGTGGCCAAGCGTCAGGTCTCCAAGTGCTTTGCGATGAGCACCAGCGTCTCATTGTCCGATCATCTGGCTCACAGCGCGCCCAGACCTCGACCTTGCAATGGTCAAATTGCGGCAGGGCCTCGAACTTGACCGCTAAGGCCCTGCAGGAAATCTCAATGTTGCCACGCATACCTGGTTCGTCGCTTTCACGGACAGTAGACCAAGCACTTGCCCATTGCCTAATTCTTGTGCGGTATTCAACATAGGTTGTACCAGGATTTATCCTCGACGATACGTTTACCCCTAACTCTTGGAGAAATTGGAAGACTTGGCCGTAGAAATCTGGTCTCAGTATCGATACGCCGAATATGAAACCCCGGCGCGCAGCCATTTCAACGAACGGCATCCAATACTTTTCAGCGATCTTTTTGCCCGAAAGATATTTGAACTCAGACTCCGAGGGCATCAACGCGTACCGCGGCTCGTTATGGGACCTCGTCCCGTCTCTCAGGCGAGCTACTATGTTGTTATCCCGTAGCGAGGCGCCAACGGTTAGCAGTCCACCTGATTGAACTCTATTGGTCAGATATGTCCGGAAGTCGCCAGTCTCCCAGTCTATATAGTCGACTTCAGAGAATACGATCTTTCCCTCAATGGGGTTGCGTCCCGCTGCCGCGTGCCCGCTAGGCGCGCGGAGCAACCCGTGTATGTGAACCACCGGAATGTCACCATCTTCAAGATCACCCGCTTCAGGTGGAGATTCGGCGAACAGAACGAGCCGAAGCTTCTCCTTAGACATAATCGAGAACAAGGGCTCGTGCAGGGCAGCTTCCTCGAACGCGTTGTCGTAGTTTGTCGTTACGATATGAACATCGACACCCGCACGCCGCAACAATATCGCGAGTTCGAGTATCTTGCCGACCAGCGTCGGCCCCACTGTAATATCGCCTAATCTGTCATGCTTATAGAGGCTGTCGCGAAGACGCTCGTTTCGAATGGATAGCATTTTCGCATGGATAGCGTTGCGTGTTGGCTTTCCCGATAGTGATGCACGAGCCCGGTCAAAAAGTAGCGAATCGATAACCGACGCAGCGGGTACCTGAAAAAGTTGATTTACAAGCTCAGTGCAAATCGTTTCGACTGGACTATCCGGCCCAAAACTTGCTGAAACTGTATCTTTTAGAAGATCTGAAACCAGAGCCGACCAAGTCGGCAAATTCAGATCCAGCGAGGCACCCGCTCCAACAAAGAATGTCAGACGGTTACAGGCAGCGAGTTTAGCGACGGCTTCCCTCGTGAGTTGGTCATCAAAGAACCCAACGTCGGGGTCACGCACCACTTCAGTCATTTCGCCTCGTAGTCTCCGTATGGAGCGGCCGTGCCAATGGGCCTGTCGATCGGCAACTGTAGCCATCCAACGCAGACAGGGCTCTCGAATCGGTCAACTATGCTGGAGTGGGAAGCATACTCGGGATGCACGGTCAGCCACGCCTAGGCACGCCAGGCCTGTCGAAATGATGCTGCGAGTTAGCTACCTCAAGGACGAACGAGTTCAAACAAGTCAACAGCTCGCGTTGATATTGCTGCAAATTCCACAGCTCCAGCCCCACCCCTGTTATGCCTCAAGAAAATAGGAATTCCTTGCGATCGGACCATTGAACGGATGTTCGATCCGAGGTAATGTCATGCCATGACGGACCCACGAATATCCCCACCAGCTGAGACTTCGCAGGGCGCCCATCGGGCGCCTTTCTTGTCGTTAGGGTCCGAAACCGCCGCGAACGGCACCGATGCCGCCAAAACGGCGATCATCTACCTACGCGTGTCGACCGCCCGCCAGGCCAACAAAGACGGCGAGGCGGAAGGCTATTCGATCCCCGCCCAGCGCGCAGCCTGTATCAAGAAAGCTCGTGACCTGGGCGCGGCCGTGATCGAGGAGTATGTCGATGCCGGTGCGTCAGCTCGCTCGGCCGACCGTGCTGGTCTGCAGCGCATGCTCGTCCGTCTTGGGGACTTGTCGCTGCCGAGCGTGGATTTCGTCATCGTGCACAAGCTGGATCGTCTGGCTCGTGACCGTGCTGACGACGTCGCCATTCTGCTCGATATCCGTAAAGCCGGCGCCACTTTGGTGTCCGTTTCGGAGCAGATTGATGAAACTCCGGCAGGCACGCTGATGCACGGCATTGTGGCGTCATTTGCCGAGTTCTACTCAAAGAACTTATCCACCGAAGCCAAGAAAGGCTTAGAGGAAAAAGTTCGCCGTGGTGGCACGCCGGGCGTTGCGCCGATCGGCTACCTAAATACCACCCGCCGGATCGACGGCACCGAGGTCAAGAGCGTCATTGTCGATGAGTCTCGTGCCCCGCATATCCAGTGGGCCTTCGCTCAGTACGCCACCGGGGAGTGGAGCATTACCGCGCTCCGCGACGCGCTTGAGGAGCGCGGTCTCAAGACTCGCGACACCCTGAAATACCGTGGCCAGCCACTCAGTCGCGCTCAGGTGCATCGCATGCTGACCCAGCCCTACTACAAGGGTCTGATCCGTTTCAAGGGAATGTTGTTCGACGGAAAGCATGAACCCCTGGTCGACGAGGTCACCTGGCAGTCCGTGCAGGAGATTCTGGCGGGCCGTCGTATCGCGGGCGACCGCTCCTGGCGGCACTCCCACTATCTGAAATCCGGTGGCAACCTGCGGTGTGCTCGGTGTGGCGGCAAGATCGGCTACGGCTGGTCCAGGGGTAAAGGCGGCAAGTACGACTATTTCTTCTGCCTTGGGCGGCATACCGGCCGCACCAGCTGCGACCTGCCATATCTGCCCGCTGCTGCCGTGGAACACAAGATCACCAGCATCTGGTCCCATATCCGGTTCAGTGCCAAGACCTTGGCGGATATCGAAACCCAAGCCGTTGCTGATTTCGAGGTGCTCCTCGGTCAACAAGAAAAACTGGCAACTGAACAACGCACGCGCCTCATCCAGCTAGAACGGCAGAAGAGCAAGCTCATCGACGCCTACATGGCCGACGCGCTGCCGGTCGAGGACCTGAAGCTGCGCCAGACCCAAGTGGCCACCGAGATCGCCGACGCTCGTCGCCTGATCGCCGAGGCGGACATCGAGCGCACCGAGCTGCGCAACCGTTTGCAGATTGTACTGGCACTGCTCCGGAAAGCACGCAAGACCTACGACACGGCGAGCGATAAAACCCGCCAGCTGCTCAACACCGCCATGTTCGAACGCTTCGAGCTCGACAGCCGCGACGCCGGACCAGCTGCCAACGGCTGGACGCCGCAGGAGCCACTCGTGGAGCGCGCCAAGTTGACCGAGGTGGTCGACGCCGTACTCAACTACCACCCGGACGCCGTGCTCAGCGCTGGTCCGCTCGCTGGTCCGACCGCGTCGAGTACCGAACCCCTCCTGACATCGGCAGACGCCGCGAAACCGTCAGGGAATAGTGGTGTCCCACGAGACACCACTTGCGCACCCGCGACCACCAGTTTCAGCGGCCTGGGACGGTTCCGACGAACCAAACCCGGTGACGCCCATACGACAACGCCAGGACGACAACGCGACATCACCGCAACCGCGCGGCGGGGTAGGCACGAAAGAACCCCAGCCGAACTTTCGTTCACCGGGGGTTCCAACAAATCACATCTGGCGGTGGCGGAGGGATTTGAACCCCCGGACGGTTTTAGCCGTCTCTCGCTTTCAAGGCGAGTGCATTAGGCCGCTCTGCCACGCCACCCTGGACAAAGTAAGACAAGGGTAACGGGCGGTAGCGTGGCCTCATGCGCGCCATCGTCGCCGAATCCCCCGAGCAACTGGTATGGCAGGACGTCGCCGATGTGACGGCCGGGCCAGGCGAGGTACTCATCAAGGTCGCTGCCGCCGGCGTCAACCGCGCCGACGTGCTGCAGGCCGCAGGCAAATATCCGCCGCCGCCGGGAGTCAGCGAGATCATCGGCATGGAGGTGGGCGGCGTCGTCGCCGAAGTAGGCGCTGGTGTGACGGAATGGTCTGCCGGACAAGAGGTTTGCGCGTTGCTGGCCGGTGGCGGGTACGCCGAGTACGTCGCCGTTCCCGTCGGTCAGGTGATGCCCATCCCACCCACTGTCAACGTTGTCGACTCCGCCGCACTCCCCGAGGTGGCCTGCACCGTGTGGTCGAACCTGGTGATGACCGCACGGTTGAGCCCCGGCCAGCTGCTCCTGGTCCACGGCGGGGCCAGCGGCATCGGCAGCCACGCAATTCAGGTGGCACGGGCATTAGGCGCCCGGGTGGCGATCACCGCGGGCTCACCGGAGAAGCTGGAACTCTGTCGCGACCTGGGCGCCCAGATCGCTATCTCCTACCGCGATGAGGACTTCGTCGAGCGCATCAAGGAAGCGACCGACGGCGCGGGCGCCGACGTCATTCTCGACATCATGGGAGCGGCCTATCTGGACCGCAACATCGATGCGCTGGCCACCGACGGGCAGCTGGTCATCATCGGCATGCAGGGCGGGGTGAAGGCCGAGCTCAACCTGGGCAAGCTGCTCACCAAGCGGGCGCGGGTGATCGGCACCACGCTGCGGGCGCGCCCAGTGAGCGGGCCCAACAGCAAGAGCGCCATCGCTGCGGCGGTGACGGAGTCGGTTTGGCCGATGATCGCCGGGGACCGGGTTCGGCCCGTCATCGGCAAACGCCTGCCCATCCAACAGGCCGAGCAGGCACATCGATTGTTGGTGTCGGGCAAGACGTTCGGAAAGGTCCTGCTGACCGTCAACGACTAGCTCCAACATCTGCCGCGAGATGCTCGCCGGTCGGCTTGGGCTGGGCGGCGACGGGTTCGGCCGTCGAAACTGCCTCGTGAAGCTTGATTTATATACGACCGATCGTGCTATATTATGAGCCGTGAGGCTGCGAACTGGGGCGGACGGCCGGCGTGCCCGCGGCGATCGAACTCGCCGGCGGATCATGGCCGCGGCCGTCGACATCGGTTCGCGCGAGGGACTGGAGATGCTCTCCATCGGTCGCCTCGCTGACCAGGTCGAGGTAAGCAAGAGCGGTCTCTTCGCTCACTTCGGCAGCAAGGAAGAACTCCAGCTGGCTACCGTCGAGGCCGCCCGCGACATCTTTATTCGCGAGGTCATCGAGCCGAGCGCCGGGACCGACCAAGGTCTGCCGCGGCTCCGCCGGGTTGTCGAACTGTGGCTGTCTTACCTCGAGCGCGACGTCTTCCCAGGCGGGTGCTTCTTTCAGGCCGCCTCGCTCGAGTTCGACGGCCGCGACGGCCCGGTTCGCGATCGGGTGGTCGAGATAATGGGCCAGTGGCTTGGCCTGCTGGAGGTCCTGGTGACGCAGGCGGGTCTTGGCGGCGCCGAACCCAAACAGCTCGCCTTTGAGATCAACGCGATTGGGCTGGCCACCAATTGGCAGCGCCAGCTCCTCGGCGACCGTGACGCAGTAATGCGTGGGCGTCGGGCCTTCGCGCACTTGTTGGGGGCGGGGCGATGAGCGATATCGGGACCTGGCAGTGGGCCGAGCGTACCGGCGGCACGATGACCCGCCGGGAACAGCTCGCCCAGGCACGCGCCGCCATCACAGCGCGTCTGGCCGCCATCCCCGCGCGATTGCGGCAAAGTGCGTCGGGATCGGCGCGGGACCTGGATCTTGCCGACCCCCCGGACAGCACGCTCGCGCGATCGGCGGAGGCATATGTCCGGGAAGTCTCAACCTCGTGGCTCTACGCACACTGTGTGCGCACTTGGCTGTTCGCCGCGGCATTGGGAGACCTCGACGGTGAGCCCTACGATTCCGAACTTCTTTACCTAGCCTGCCTGCTCCACGACCTCGGGCTCACCACGGCACATCACGGCTCCGACCCCGCAGCGTCGTGCTTCGCAGTCGAAGGCGCGCGCGCCACCCGCGCGTTGATCGTGGACCAAGGTGGCTCCGAGCACACCGCTCAGGCCGTCGCGGAAGCGATCTCGCTGCACCTCAACATCGACGTTGAACTCGCTCACGGTGTCGAAGCCCACCTGCTCAGCCGCGGAGCCGCGCTCGATGCCGTCGGGCGCGGGTTGGACAAGGTGCCCAGCACCACTGTCGACAGTGTGCTCAAGCAGTGGCCGCGCGATGGATTCGCCAACGCGCTGGCCGCGGTGATCCACCAGGAGGCCCAGTCACGTCCACGGTCCCGCGCCAGCCTGCTCGATCGTCTCGGCTTCACCGGGCTCGTCTTGAACAACCCAATGGATCGGAGTGCGACACCATGACCGCCATCGAGCTCATGCAGCGCCGACATGCCGAGTCCGCGGCGCAACGATTTCAGCCGCTCTCGGAGATACCGTCCTTGCGAGCGCTCGTCATCGCCTGCGCCGACCAGCGCGCCGACCCAACCCATATCCTCGGCCTGAAACCGGGCGAGGCGGCTGTCATTCGCAACGCCGGAGGTCGGATCACGCCCGCGACGATTCAGATGGTCGCGATGATGGCCACGGTGGTGGCCGAGGCCGGCGCCCGTGGCGGTTTTGAGCTGATCCTGCTCCACCACACCGATTGCGGTGTCGCACGGCTTGCGCCGCACGACCAAGTGCTGGCGAGTTACTTCGACATCCCGGTCAGCGCGCTGGGAGACAAACATGTCACTGAACCGGCACGAGCCGTACAAGCCGACCTCGACTGCTTGCGTGCGACACCGATCCTGCCCGACACGCTGATCGTCTCGGGCCTTGTGTACGACGTCGAAACCGGCGGCCTTGAGCTTGCGGTGCCACCCGGGCCACTTCGCGGCCGCGAACGCGGACCGAGCCCGCGACCGGCGTAGTTGCGGGGCGCAATCACGTCAACCCAATGACGCCAGTGCGCGCACCAGCTGGTCGACCTCGGCCATCGTCGAGTAATGCGCCAGCCCGACGGTCACCGCGCCGCCGACGTCGTTGACCCCGAGCACATCGAGCACGCGCGAGCTGGCGTTGGAGATCGCCAGAATTCCGTTGTCCGCCAACCGCTGTACCACCCGGTCGGCCGGCACTTCGTTGACCGCGAAGCTGACCACGGGTATCCGCGCCTCCGGCCGGCCAAGCAGCATCACCAACGGCAACGACCGCAGCGACGCCATCAGGTAGTCGAATACCCGGTTCAGGTACGAAGCGGAAGAGTGCATCGACACCGACAGTCGTTCGCGTCTGCTGCCGCGGGCCGATTCGTCCAGTGACGCCAGGTACTCGATGCTGGCGACCACCCCAGCCAGCAGGCCAAACTGGTGCACGCCCACCTCTAGGCGCGCCGGCCCGGTGGCGTAAGGGTTCGTCGAGACCGAGGCGAACGAGTTCACCAGCGACGGGTCACGGAATACCATCGCCCCAATCGGCGGACCACCCCAGCGGACCGCGTTCACGGCTACCACGTCGGCGTCGATTTCCCTGATGTCGATCAACCGGTACGGCGCAGCGGCCGAATGGTCGACCACCACCACTCCGCCCACGTCGTGAACCAGCTTGGTCATCGCTCGCAGATCGGTGACCGCGCCCAGAGTTCCCGATGCGGAGGTGACGGCGACCAGCCGGGTCGACTTGTTGATCAGACTCTCCCACTGCCACGTCGGCAGGTCACCGGTCTCGATGTCGACCTCGGCCCACTTGACCTTGGCGCCGTAGCGGTGCGCCGCCCGCAGCCACGGAGCGATGTTGGCCTCGTCGTCGAGACGACTGACGATGACTTCGTATCCCAGGCCGGCGCGCGAGGAGGACGCTTCAGCCAGCGACGACAGCAGCACCGCGCGATCGGCGCCCAGTACCACCCCGCGCGGGTCAGCGTTAACCAGGTCGGCCACCGCCTCGCGCGCCGCGTCCAGCACCGCGGCGCTCCGCCGCGCCGACGGATGCGCGCCCACCAAGCTGGAGCTGGACCTGCGGAACGCCGTCGACACGGTTGTCGCAACGGAATCTGGAATCAGCATGCCGGCCGGCGCATCAAAGTGCACCCACCCGTCACCCAACGATGGATGCAGTCCACGCACCCGAGCGACGTCATAGGCCATGCCAGCCACCTTAGAGCTTTCGCTATTCCCGCAAATTGGTGACGGTAGTAGCGGGCGCCATAGACGCTCCAGCCAGTCGGGCTTCGCGAGCCAGGTCACCCGGCCAGCCATACTAGTCGAGTGAGCTTGTGGTTCGGAACGCTGATCGCTTTGATTTTGCTGATCGCGCCGGGGGCCATCGTCGCCCGGATTGCGCAGCTGAATTGGCCCATCGCGATCGCGGTGGGCCCGCCACTGACCTACGGCGTGGTGGCCTTGGCGATTATCCCCTACGGCGCGGTTGGCATCCCCTGGAATGGTTGGACCGCACTGGCCGCGCTGGCCGTCGTTTGCGCAGCAGCAACGGGTTTGCAGCTACTGCTCGGCCGGTTTCGCGACACGGAGGCCGAAGCACGGGGAGTCAGCCGCGGGCCGGCGCTCATCGTCGCGGCCGGGGTGCTGCTCGGCGCGGCGTTCATCGGGTGGGCGGCCTACCGCGGCATCCCGCACTGGCAGTCCATACCCAGCACCTGGGATGCGGTCTGGCACGCCAACACCGTGCGCTTCATCCTCGACACCGGCCAGGCGTCCTCCACTCACATGGGTGAACTGCGCAACGTCGAGACCCATGCCCTGCTCTACTACCCGTCGGTGTTCCACGGTCTGGCCGCGGTGCTCTGCCAACTCACCGGGGCGGCGCCGACCACCGGTTACACGCTCAGTTCACTGGCCGTGGCGGTCTGGCTGTTTCCCGTCAGCGCGGCCGTTTTGACCTGGCGGGTTTTGCGCTCGCATGTCAGTGAGCGGCGGACCGCAGTCGCGGCGGCCACCGCGGCGGCGCTCTCCGCGTCGTTCACCGCGGTTCCCTACGTCGAATTCGATACCGCTGCGATGCCCAACCTGGCCGCGTACGGGGTCGCGATCCCGGCGATGGCGCTGATCACCTCGACGTTGCGGCACCGCGACCGGATCCCGGTGGCGGTGCTGGCGCTGGTCGGTGTCTTCTCGGTGCACATCACCGGCGGCATGATCGTCCTGCTGTTGGTGTCGGCGTGGTGGCTTTTGGAGGCGCTGTGGCATCCCGTGCGGAGCCGGTTGGCCGACCTGTTGCCGCTGGCGGGTGTGGTGGTGATGGCCGGACTGATCCTGTTGCCGCAGTTCCTGAGCGTGTCAGAACAGGAAGACATCATCGCCGGGCACTCCTTTCTGACCTACCTCAGCAAGAAGCGCGGGTTGTTCGACGCAGTTTTTCAGCACTCCCGCCATCTCAATGACTTCCCGGTTCAGTACTCGCTGATCGCGCTGGCCGCCATCGGCGGGTTCATTCTGCTCATCAAGAAGATCTGGTGGCCGCTGGCGGTTTGGCTGCTTCTCATCGTGATGAACGTGGACGCCGGAACGCCGTTGGGCGGCCCGATCGGCGTAGTCGCCGGAGGACTGGGCGAGTTCTTCTACAAGGATCCGCGGCGGATCGCGGCAGCCACCACACTGCTGTTGACGACCATGGCAGCCGTCGGATTGTGCGTACTGGTGATGCTGGTGGTTACCGCGGCGAAACGGCTTACCGACCGTTTCAGACCACTGCCGGGGCCCATCTGGGCCTCGGCCACCGCAGCGCTGCTACTGGGGACAATCCTGGTGAGTACCTGGCATTACTTTCCGCGGCACCGGTTTCTGTTCGGCGACAAGTACGACTCGGTGATGATCGATCAGCGCGACCTGGACGCCATGGCCTACCTGGCGAAACTCCCCGGAGCGCACGACACCATGATCGGCAATGCCAATACCGACGGCACCGCGTGGATGTACGCGGTGGCCGGGTTACACCCGCTGTGGACCCACTACGACTACCCGGTGCAGATGGGCCCGGGCTACCACCGCTTCATCTTCTGGGCCTATGCCCGCAGAGGCGATACCGATCCGCGAGTTCTCGAATCCATCAAGGTGCTCAATATCCGCTACATCCTGACCAGCAGCCCGACGGTGCGAGGGTTCGTCGTTCCCGACGGACTAGTCTCACTGGAGACTTCGCCGTACTGGAAGAAGATCTACGACAATGGCGGGGCCCGAATTTACGAATGGCGCGGGGCTGGCGCAGCGGCGCACTCCTAGCAGGCAGGTAAGAGGTGGTGACTGTATTGAGTACCGGCAACAACGACCGAGATGACGACGGTGTCGAGATCATCGGCGGCGTCGATCCGCGGCTGATGGCGGTACCAGACGACGACTCCGACGAACGCGCCCTGACCGACCTTGTCGAACAACCCGCCAAGGTGATGCGCATCGGCACCATGATCAAGCAGCTGCTCGAGGAAGTGCGGGCGGCCCCGCTGGACGAGGCCAGCCGCAACCGGCTGCGCGATATCCACGCCACCAGCATCCGCGAACTCGAAGACGGCCTGGCACCGGAATTGCGCGAGGAGCTCGACCGGCTGACACTGCCGTTCAGCGAGGAAGCGGCACCGTCGGACGCCGAGTTACGCATCGCCCAAGCGCAGTTGGTCGGCTGGCTGGAAGGTCTGTTCCACGGCATTCAGACGGCATTGTTTGCGCAGCAGATGGCCGCCCGTGCCCAGCTCGAGCAGATGCGTCAGGGAGCGCTGCCGCCCGGGTTGAGCAAGGGGGGCCAAGGCGGCGCTCACGGCACGGGACAGTACCTGTAAGCCGTGTCGAGTAGTCCGCACATCGTGACGCGCGATGCGTGGGTGGAATTTCCCATCTTCGACGCCAAGTCGCGTTCACTGAAGAAGGCCGTCCTGGGCAAGGCGGGCGGCACCATCGGGCGCAATAGCTCCAACGTGGTCGTGATCGAGGCATTGCGCGACATCACAATGGAGCTCAACCTCGGTGACCGGGTTGGTCTCGTCGGACACAATGGGGCCGGGAAATCGACTCTGCTGCGCCTACTTTCGGGGATCTACGAGCCGACGCGCGGGTGGGCGAAGGTCACCGGTCGGGTGGCGCCGGTATTCGACCTTGGGGTCGGCATGGACCCCGAGATCTCCGGCTACGAGAACATCATCATCCGCGGCCTGTTCCTCGGACAGACCCGTAAACAGATGCAGGCCAAGGTGGACGAGATCGCCGAGTTCACCGAGCTGGGCGAGAATTACCTGTCGATGCCGCTGCGCACCTATTCCACCGGTATGCGAGTCCGGCTGGCGATGGGCGTGGTCACCAGCATCGACCCCGAGATCCTGCTGCTCGACGAAGGCATCGGCGCGGTGGACGCCGACTTCCTGAAGAAGGCCCAGTCCCGGCTGCAGAGTCTGGTCGAGCGTTCCGGAATCCTGGTCTTCGCAAGCCATTCCAACGAATTCCTGGCCCGGCTGTGCAAGACCGCGATGTGGATCGACCACGGCGTCATCAGGCTAACCGGCGCCATTGAGGACGTAGTTCGGGCCTACGAGGGCGACGACGCCGCCCGGCATGTGCGCGAAGTACTGGCCGAGACCGCCAGAACTCACGAGCCAATGGCGCAATCGGCTTCCGGGGATGAGTGATTCCGTCTTCGCCGTGGTGGTCACCCACCGGCGCCCGGACGAGCTGGCCAAGTCGCTGGAGCTGCTGACCACCCAGACCCGGGAGCTCGACAAGCTCATCGTGATCGACAACGACGACTCCGGCGACAGCCGGGTTCACTATTTGATTGCCGCACAGCCGATCCCGTGCGTCTACCTCAATGCGCGTCGAAACCTCGGTGGCGCAGGTGGTTTCGCGCTCGGCATGTTGCTTGCGCTGGCACACGGCGCGGATTGGATTTGGCTGGCAGACGACGATGGGCACCCGAAGGACACCGAGGTGCTCGCCACCCTGATGGCGTGTGCCGAGAAATACGGCCTGGCCGAAGTGTCACCGATGGTCTGCAACATGGACGACCCGCAACGACTAGCGTTTCCGTTGCGCCGCGGCCTGGTATGGCGCAGGCGTGCAAGCGAATTGCGCACCGAACCGAGACAAGAGCTGCTGCCAGGCATCGCGTCGCTGTTCAACGGGGCGCTATTCCGGGCGTCCACACTGGAAGTGATCGGCGTCCCGGACCTGCGGTTGTTCATCCGCGGCGACGAGGTGGAAATGCACCGCAGGCTGGTCCGGTCCGGCCTGCCGTTCGGGACCTGTCTGGACACGGCCTACCTGCATCCCTGTGGGTCTGACGAGTTCAAGCCAATCCTGGGCGGCCGTATGCACACCCAGTATCCCGACGACCCCACCAAACGGTTCTTCACCTACCGCAACCGCGGCTACGTGCTGTCGCAACCGGGCCTGCGCAAGCTGCTGCCCCAGGAGTGGCTGCGGTTCGGCTGGTTTTTCCTGGTGACTCGCCGCGACCCCAAGGGTCTGCTGGAGTGGTTTCGGTTGCGGCGCTTGGGACGTCGCGAGAAGTTCGAACGGCCTGGAGGGTCTTCATGACGTTCATCGATGCGGCAGCTCAGTCCAAGACGTTCGCCCGGGCCCGCCGCGATCTGATCGACGGGTTCCATCGCCATGAGCTGTGGCTGCACCTGGGGTGGCAGGACATCAAGCAGCGCTACCGCCGCTCGGTGCTGGGGCCGTTCTGGATCACCATCGCGACGGGGACCACCGCCGTCGCAATGGGCGGACTCTATTCCAAGCTGTTCCATCTCGAGCTGTCGGTGCACCTGCCCTATGTCACGCTCGGGCTGATCATCTGGAACTTGATCAACGCCGCCATCCTGGAGGGCGCCGACGTCTTCGTCTCCAACGAGGGCCTGATCAAGCAACTGCCCACACCGCTGAGCGTGCACGTGTACCGGCTGGTCTGGCGGCAAATGATCTTGTTCGCCCACAACATCGTGATCTACCTCGTCGTCGCAATCATCTTTCCCAAGCCGTGGTCGTGGGCGGATCTGTCGGTACTTCCGGCGCTGGCACTGATCGTGCTCAATTGCGTTTGGGTATCACTGTGTTTCGGCATCCTGGCGACCCGCTACCGCGACATCGGTCCGCTGCTGTTTTCCGTTGTGCAGTTGCTGTTCTTTATGACGCCAATCATCTGGAACGACAACACGCTGCGACAGCAGGGCGCGAGCCAGTGGTCGAGGATCGTCGAACTCAACCCACTGCTGCACTATCTCGACATCGTCCGGGCGCCGCTGCTGGGCGACCCGCAGGAGCTGCGGCACTGGGCCGTGGTGGTGGTGCTGACGGTCGTCGGGTGGATCATGGCGGCGTTCGCGATGCGGCAATATCGCGCGCGGGTGGCCTACTGGGTGTAATCGGCCGATCACTCGACGCCCACCACCGAACGTCACGCCAGCGCGACCGTGGCCGCTGAAGGTCACGCCAGCGTGGGCGATCCGAACCGCGTTGAGGATCTTCCAAGAATCCGTTGAGAATCCATCAAGGCCTCGCCCTGAGGCTGAGTCCGTGCATCAGACAACCTGACTAACTGCGGATCTCATGCCAACGACGAGAGGTACTTTCATGCTGCGCCATGACAACGGATCCGCGCTCGACAGCGGATCGCTGCTGCAAGTTTCCGTCGGTAGAACCGGCGCCCCGGTGCCACCCCCCGAGCTCGTGCTGGTTCCCGCGATCGCGTTTCATTCGCTCTGTGCCCATCATCTGCTTCCGTTCTACGGTGTCGTGCACATCGGCTATGTGCACGGCGAAAATCAGTTGAGGCAAGCCGAATTCACACGCGTAGTCGAAGCCTGTTCACGCGGTATTCAGGTTCAGCAGCGGATGACCATCCGGATGGGTTTGTGGCTGCATCACCAACTTGCCCCGCGAGGATTGGGCGTACTGGTAGAGGGCGGCTACACGTGCGAGACGGACCGCGGCGGCGCCCCATTTGGGGGGCCAAAAACCACCCTGTCCTTCTACGGCTCGTTGCGCCATAGCGCCCACGAGCAGCGTGAATTCCTCACGGCGACCAGGCGAGAACTCGGAAAGGGAAAGTTTGGACATGAGTGATAACGCTGTGGCCGAAGGCGTTCGCATCGCTACGATTCACCGGGCCGATGCACCGATCGGCCGGACGGCAAGGTTTCATCTCCGCAAGCGCTTCGGCGATCTGCCATGCTGCCATCGCTCGTGGTCCCGTCAGGGAAAGCGCTTCTTCCTACACGGCTATGAGCGAACTTTCGAGGTCGAATTCGCCTGCGCGGAAACCGCACCCGGCACCGGCTTGGTGGTGGACACCCGTTGCCTCAAGGACCTGCGGGCAGCACTGCGACGCCAGTTCGACCACACCACGCTGATCGCAGCGGACGACCCCCAGCTCGACCTGTTCCAGATGATGGCCGATCAGGGCGTCATCGATCTGCGCATCATGGACAGCACCGGGATGGAGGCCTGCGCGGCATGGGTGTTCGACACCGTCGAGCGCATCGTCGGGAAAGCAACCGAAGGCCGGGTCTGGGTGTCTCGAATCGAGGCACGGGAGAACCGCAACAACGTGATCACCCTGACGGCCGAGCCGGCCGATTAACCCTGGCTCGACGCTGGCCCGACGAACGAGCAGTAGGCGTTCGTCAGCGCCTCGGTAGTCGGCTACGTTGGTGCGTTGACCTTGGCGACCCGCGGCGCGCAAGCATCCCACTGCAAACTCTTGACAAATACCAGGTGACGACCAGCTCTTGGTGGTGTAACACTGAATGGCCACGATCACAGACAATCCACGCGGCGAAAGGTCGGCGGACGTGAGCGACGAAGTCGAATCGACAGGGCTGGCGGCTGCAGCGCGCGATAACCTGGCAGCCGAACTCGCCCGGCTACGGCATCGACACGATCGCCTTGAGGTTGAGGTCAAAAACGACCGCGGCATGGTCGGCGATCACGGCGATGCTGCCGAGGCTATCCAGCGCGCCGACGAACTAGCGGTCCTCGCCGACCGGATCAATGAGCTCGACCGGCGGTTGAAGGGGGGCGCGGCGCACTCGACCGGATCGGAGACGCTGCCCGGCGGTACCGAGGTGACGTTGCGGTTCGCCGACGGTGAAGTCGTCACGATGCACGTGATTTCCATCGTGGAAGAGACTCCGGTCGGCCGCGAAGCCGAGACATTGACCGCTCGCAGCCCGTTGGGGCAGGCCCTAGCGGGGCATCAACCGGGCGACACCGTGACATACTCCACTCCACAGGGACCGAATCAGGTCGAGCTGATCGCGGTGAAGCTACCGAGCTAACCCGCAACGCCCCGCCGCTGCACCCAGCACCGTTAAGCTTCCTACCGATGAATCCCCCAGAGTCTGGTGCCGCGCTGCCACATCAGTACCAGCGCCACCACCTGCATCTGACGACCCAAGTCACCCGCTTTGTTCTCACTGGCGTCTTCGCGGCGATCGTCGACTTCAGCGTGTACGTAGCACTCTACAAGGGGTTGGGCCTGCAGGTTGACCTCTCGAAATTCATCAGCGTGGTCATCGGCACCATTACCGCATACCTGATCAACCGTCGATGGACATTTCAGGCGGCACCGAGCAGAGCCCGATTCGCCGCGGTCATGGCGCTCTACGGGGTCACGTTCGCCGTGCAGGTCGGCCTCAATCATCTATGTCTTGCGCTATTGCACTACCGCAGCTGGGCCCTACCCGTTGCATTCGTGATCGCGCAGGGCACCGCCACGGTGATCAATTTCGTCGTGCAGCGAGCCGTGATCTTTCGCATCCGCTGAGCCTTATCGGGCAGACGAGTGTGAATTGATGGCGTTCGCTGTGCGTTCCTGGGCGAGAAATGGGCCGCATTTCCGGCCTGGCCACCCACTCGAAGCCGTGAGCGCACACGCAAGCGTCCCGCATCGTCGCCGGACCGGCAGGTACCCTCTTTGACGATGTTGAGCGCCGACCTTTCCACCACTCCCACCCGGTTGACCGGGTGGGGACGCACGGCGCCCTCGGTGGCACAGGTGCTATCCACCCCCGATCCCGAGGTGATCGCCAAGGCGGTGGCGCGGGCGGCCGATGCCGGTACGAGGGGCGTGATCGCGCGCGGACTCGGCCGCTCCTACGGGGACAACGCGCAAAACGGCGGCGGGCTGGTGGTCGACATGACCCCACTGTCCAACATCCATTCCATCAGCGCCGACACCAAGCTGGCCGACGTCGACGCCGGAGTCAACCTCGACCAGCTGATGAAGGCCGCCCTGCCGTTCGGACTGTGGGTCCCGGTGCTGCCGGGAACACGACAGGTCACCATCGGCGGCGCGATCGCCTGCGACATCCACGGCAAGAACCACCACAGCGCGGGCAGCTTTGGCAACCACGTGCGCAGCATCGACCTGCTGACCGCCGACGGCGAGATCCGCCACCTCACCCCGGACGGTGAGGATTCCGAACTGTTCTGGGCCACCGTCGGCGGCAACGGGCTAACCGGGATTATCCTGCGCGCCGCCATCGAGATGACGCCCACCGAGACGGCGTATTTCATCGCCGACGGCGACGTCACCACCAGCCTGGACGAAACGATCGCCTTGCACAGCGACGGCAGCGAAGCGAACTACACCTATTCCAGCGCCTGGTTCGACGCGATCAGCGCCCCACCGAAACTGGGCCGCGCGGCGGTATCGCGCGGCTCGTTGGCCACCGTTGAGCAGTTGCCGGCGAAGTTGCGCCGCCACCCATTGAAATTTCATGCGCCACAACTGCTTACGCTTCCCGACGTGTTCCCGAATGGGCTGGCCAACAAGTACACCTTCGGGCCGATAGGCGAATTATGGTACCGCAAATCCGGCACCTACCGTGGCAAGATTCAGAACCTAACGCAGTTCTACCACCCGCTGGACATGTTCGGCGAGTGGAACCGCGCGTACGGTTCGGCGGGTTTTCTGCAGTACCAATTCGTGATTCCCACCGAAGCGATCGACGAGTTCAAACGGATCATCGGCGATATCCAAGCCAGCGGCCACTACTCGTTTCTCAACGTGTTCAAGTTGTTCGGGCCGGGCAACCAAGCGCCGCTGAGCTTTCCCATGCCAGGCTGGAACATCTGCGTCGACTTCCCCATTAAGGCCGGCCTGGGCGGGTTCGTCGGCGAACTCGACCGGCGGGTAATGGAATTCGGCGGCCGTCTTTACACCGCCAAGGACTCCCGTACCACGGCCGAAACCTTTCACGCCATGTACCCACGCATCGACGAGTGGATCGCCGTGCGCCGCAAGGTGGATCCCTTGCGGGTGTTCGCCTCCGACATGGCCCGACGTTTGGAGCTGCTCTAGATGGTGCTCGACGCCGTAGGAAATCCCCAGACCGTGCTGCTGCTCGGCGGTACCTCCGAGATCGGGCTGGCCATCTGCGAGCGCTACCTGCGCAACGCCCCCGCACGTATCGTGCTGGCGTGTATGCCCGAAGACCCCGGCCGCGACGACGCCGTCGCCCAGATGAAAGCCGCCGGCGCACGGTCGGTGGAGCTCATCGATTTCGACGCGCTGGAGACGGAGAGCCATCCGAAGGTGATCGACCAATGTTTCGCCCATGGCGATGTCGATGTGGCTATCGTCGCGTTCGGCTTGCTCGGCGACGCCGAAGAATTGTGGCAGAACCAGCGCAAGGCCGTGCAGATCACCGAAATCAATTACACTGCAGCGGTTTCGGTGGGGGTGCTACTGGGAGAGAAGATGCGCGCCCAAGGCTTCGGCCAGATCATTGCGATGAGCACCGTGGCCGGTGAACGGGTGCGCCGGTCCAACTTCGTCTACGGGTCCACCAAGGCTGGTCTGGACGGTTTCTATCTCGGATTGTCAGAGGCGTTGCGTGAGTATGGCGTTCGGGTTCTGGTGATCCGGCCAGGTCAGGTACGCACTCGGATGAGCGCGCACATCAAGGAAGCTCCGCTAACCGTCGACAAGGAGTACGTAGCCAACCTCGCGGTAACCGCGGCGGCAAAAGGTAAGGAATTGGTTTGGGCGCCAGCGGCATTCCGTTACGTGATGATGGTGTTGCGTCATATCCCGCGGAGCATCTTCCGCAAACTGCCAATCTGAGCATGCCGAGCAGACGCAAAGGCCCCCAATTCGGGCCCGAATTGGGGGCCTTTGCGTCTGCTCGCGCCCGAAACGCACTGGCCACCCTCGGCCAGCTGGCCCTTGCGGTGGCGGTGGCTGTCCTGGTCGCGGTGGTGTCACTGAACGCGATCTCTCGCGTCCAGTGGCCGGCCTTCCCGTCGTCCAACCAACTGCACGCCCTGACCACCGTCGGCCAGGTCGGTTGCCTTGCCGGACTGGTGGCCGCCGGGTGGGTGTGGCGACGCGGTCGGTTCCGACGTCTGGCGCAGCTGAGCGGGCTGGTGTTCGTGTCCGCGTTCACGGTCGTGACGCTGGGCATGCCGCTGGGAGCCACCAAGCTGTATCTGTTCGGCATCTCCGTGGACCAGCAGTTCCGCACCGAATACCTGACCCGGCTCACCGACAGCGCCGCCCTGCGCGACATGACCTATATCGGGCTGCCGCCGTTCTACCCGCCGGGCTGGTTCTGGATCGGCGGCCGCGCTGCGGCGCTGACCGGGACACCGGCCTGGGAGATGTTCAAACCGTGGGCCATCACGTCGATCGCCGTCGCCGTGGCCGTCGCACTGGTGCTGTGGTGGCGCATGATCCGCTTCGAGTACGCGCTGCTCGTCGCGGTTGCCACCGCGGCGGTGACGCTGGCCTACAGCTCGCCGGAGCCTTACGCCGCGATGATCACGGTCCTACTGCCGCCGATGCTGGTGCTGACCTGGTCGGGCCTGCGCGCCAGCGAGCGTGGTGGCTGGGCCGCGGTGATCGGCGCGGGCCTGTTTCTGGGCTTCGCCGCCACCTGGTACACGCTGCTGGTGGCCTACACAGCCTTCACCGTCACGCTGATGGCACTGCTGCTGGCCACATCGCGATGGCGCCAAGCGGGCATCAAGGCTGCCATCGATCCGCTGCGCCGGCTAATCGTCATCGGCGTCATCGCGGCCGCGATCGGATCCATCACCTGGCTGCCCTACCTGCTCAGGGCTGCCCGCGACCCGGTCAGCGACACCGGCAGTGCGCAGCACTACCTGCCCACCGACGGCGCCGTTTTGACCTTTCCTATGCTGCAGTTCTCGCTGCTGGGCGCGATCTGCATGCTCGGCACCGTGTGGCTGGTCGTTAGAGCGCGATCGTCGGTCCGGGCCGGCGCATTGGCCATCGGTGTGTTGGCCGTTTACTTGTGGTCCCTGCTATCGATGCTGACCACGCTGGCGCGCACCACATTGCTGTCGTTCCGGCTGCAGCCGACGCTGTCGGTGTTACTCGTGGCCGCCGGGGTGTTCGGCTTCATCGAGACCGCACAAGCGCTGTCCAGGCGCAGCCGAGCCGTCATACCGGTGGCCGGTGCGATCGGGCTGGCCGGAGCGATCGCGTTCAGCCAGGACATTCCCGACGTGCTTCGACCCGACCTCACCATCGCCTACACCGACACCGACGGCTACGGCCAGCGCGGCGACCGGCGACCACCCAGCTCCGAGAAGTACTACTCGGCGATCGACGCCGCGATCCAGCGCGTCACCGGCAAGCCCCGCGATCAGACCGTGGTGTTGACCGCCGACTACAGCTTCCTGTCCTACTACCCCTATTGGGGCTTTCAGGGGTTGACGTCGCACTACGCCAACCCGCTGGCGCAATTCGACAAGCGCGCCGCACACATCGAGAGCTGGGCCAAGCTCAAGACGGCCGACGAGCTGATCCAAGCGCTGGACAAACTGCCGTGGCCACCGCCGACCGTCTTCCTGATGCGCCGCGGCGCCGGTGCTGGTTTGGGAACCAACTACACCCTGCGGCTGGCCGAGGATGTCTACCCCAACCAGCCCAACGTGCGCCGTTACACCGTGGAGTTCAAGGCCGCGCTGTTCGCCGACCCCCGCTTCACCGTCGAGACCATCGGCCCCTTCGTGCTGGCCGTTCGTAAGCCGGTAGCGAGCGCCTGATGGCTACCGAAACCGCGCCCCGCGGCGTCACGGAGCTAGCATCTACCTCCGTGAGCGAAGCGGGAGCAAACTACCGGATCGCTCGGTTCGTCGCCGTTTTCGCCGGTCTGCTCGGGGCCATTCTGGCGATCGCCACCCCGCTACTGCCGGTCAACCAGACCACCGCCCAACTGAACTGGCCCCAGAATGGCACCTTCAACAGCGTCGATGCACCGCTGATCGGCTACGTGGCCACCGAACTGAACATCACCGTGCCCTGCCAAGCCGCCGCCGGCCTCACCGCCGCCCAGAACACGCTGCTGTCCACCGTGCCCAAGCAGGCCCCGAAGGCGATCGATCGCGGGCTGCTCCTGCGGCGCACCAATGACGATCTGGTGCTGATAGTCCGCAATGTCCCGGTGGTCAGCGCGCCGTTGAGTCAGGTGCTCAGCCCAGCCTGCCAGCGCCTGACCTTCACCGCGCACGCCGACCGGGTGACCGCCGAATTCGTCGGGCTGACGCAGGGACCCAACGGTGAGGATCCCGGCGCACCGCTGCGTGGCGAGAAAAGCGGCTACGATTTCCGGCCCCAGATCGTCGGCGTGTTCACCGACCTGACCGGTCCGGCGCCGCCGGGCCTGAGCTTCTCGGCGACGGTCGACACCCGCTACAGCAGCTCTCCCACGCCGCTGAAAATGCTGGCGATGGTCCTGGGGGTGCTGCTGACCGGCGCTGCCCTGGTCGCGCTGCACATCCTGGACACCGCCGACGGCACCCGGCACCGACGCTTCCTTCCCCCGCGGTGGTGGTCGATCGGCGGTCTGGATGCCCTGGTCATCACCGTGCTGGTGTGGTGGCATTTCGTCGGGGCCAATACCTCCGACGACGGATACATCCTGACCATGGCCCGGGTGTCCGAGCACGCCGGGTACATGGCGAATTACTACCGTTGGCTAGGAACCCCCGAGGCGCCGTTCGGCTGGTACTACGACCTGCTGGCGCTCTGGGCGCACGTCACCACCGCCAGCATCTGGATGCGGCTGCCGACGCTGGCGATGGCGCTGACCTGCTGGTGGGTGATCAGTCGCGAAGTCATCCCCCGGCTCGGGCACGCGGTCAAGCGCAGCCGGGCCGCCGCGTGGACGGCGGCTGGCATGTTTCTGGCGACCTGGTTGCCGCTCGACAACGGCCTGCGACCGGAGCCCATCATCGCCCTGGGCATCCTGCTCACCTGGTGTTCGGTAGAGCGCGCTGTAGCCACCAATCGGCTGCTGCCGGTGGCGACGGCCTGCATCATCGGTGCACTGACGCTGTTCTCCGGGCCGACCGGCATCGCGTCCATCGGCGCATTGCTGGTCGCGATCGGACCGCTGCGGACCATCGTGCACCGCCGCTCCAGGCAATTCGGCTCGCTGCCGCTGTTGGCGCCAATTCTGGCCGCAACTACGGTCACCGCGATCCTGATCTTCCGCGACCAGACCCTCGCCGGCGAGATGCAGGCAACCACCCTCAAGCGGGCCCTGGGACCAAGCCTGAAGTGGTTTGACGAGCACATTCGCTACGAGCGGCTGTTCATGGCCAGCCCCGACGGGTCGGTCGCCCGGCGCTTCGCCGTGCTGGCATTGATACTCGCGCTCGCAGTAGCGGTCGCAATGGCATTGCGCAAGGGCCGAATTCCGGGCACCGCCGCGGGGCCGAGCCGCCGCATCATCGGCATCACCGTCATCTCGTTCCTCGCCATGATGTTCACCCCTACCAAGTGGACACACCATTTCGGGGTGTTCGCGGGGCTGGCCGGCTCGCTGGGGGCGCTGGCCGCGGTCGCGGTGACGGGGTCAGCGATGCGCTCGCGACGCAACCGCACCATGTTCGCCGCGGTGGTGTTATTCGTGATGGCGCTGTCATTCGCCAGCGTCAACGGCTGGTGGTATGTCTCCAATTTTGGTGTGCCGTGGTCGAATTCGTTTCCGAAATGGCGGTGGTCTCTTACCACTGCGCTGCTCGAGCTCACGGTGGTGGTGTTGCTGCTGGCGGCGTGGTTTCACTTCGTCGCTACCCGTGACGGCCCGCCCAAGACCCGATACGGGGCACGTCTGGCCGGAATCATCCAGTCCCCGTTGGCAATTGCGACGTGGTTGCTGGTGCTTTTCGAGGTTGTGTCGCTGACCCAGGCGATGATTACTCAGTACCCAGCATGGTCGGTAGGCCGCTCCAACCTACAGGCGTTGACGGGCAAGACCTGCGGGCTGGCCGAGGACGTACTGGTAGAGCAAGACCCCAACGCCGGCATGTTGACGCCAGTGACCGCTCCAGTGGCCGACGCGCTGGGAGCCGGACTGTCGGAAGCCTTCACTCCCAACGGAATTCCGGCCGACGTCTCCGCCGACCCGGTGATGGAACGTCCGGGCGACCGTAGTTTCGTCAGCAACGACGGGCTGATCACCGGAAGCGACCCCGGCACCGAAGGCGGCACTACCGCCGCGCCCGGAATCAACGGCTCGCGCGCCCGGCTGCCCTACAACCTGGATCCGGCTCGCACACCGGTACTGGGCAGCTGGCGGGCAGGCATACAGGTGCCCGCCATGCTGCGCTCGGCGTGGTACCGGCTGCCGCCCCGGGAACAGTGGGGCAAGGCACCGTTGCTGGTGATCACGGCCGCCGGTCGGTTCGACCCGCGGGAGGTCCAGGTGCAGTGGGCCACCGACGACGGGGCGGCGAGCGGGCATCCCGGTGGATCAATGGGATTCGCCGACGTCGGCGCGGCGCCGGCCTGGCGCAACCTCCGGGCGCCGCTGTCGGCGATCCCCGGCAGCGCGACTCAGGTTCGCCTGGTCGCCGACGATCAGGACCTGGCCCCGCAGCACTGGATCGCACTCACTCCGCCGCGAATTCCGCAGGTACAAACGCTGCAGGATGTGGTGGGCTCAAAGGACCCGGTCTTCCTGGACTGGCTGGTAGGTCTGGCATTCCCATGTCAGCGACCGTTCGGCCATCAGTACGGCGTCGACGAGACGCCGAAATGGCGGATCCTGCCCGACCGGTTCGGCGCCGAGGCCAACTCACCGGTGATGGACAACAACGGCGGTGGCCCGCTGGGCGTGACCGAACTATTGGTGCATGCCACCACTGTGGCCAGCTACCTGAAGGACGACTGGTTCCGAGACTGGGGCGCATTGCAGCGGTTGACGCCCTACTACCCCGGCGCCCAGCCGGCCCGTCTGCAGCTGGGAACCGTTACCCGCAGCGGTCTATGGAAGCCCGCACCGCTGCGGCGCGGGTAAGTCGCGATTTACCCCGCGCCAACTACGGTCCTGTCACGCACGCGCGGCGGCATTGCGGCGCGGTCGGGTTTGGCGGAAGCTCGTGGGCGGATCAGCTCAGGTAGGCGCGGTCGGGGCGTCGCGGTAGCGCGGATGATGCTGGTTGCGATTGTGCACTTCGCCTAACGGATGCGCGTTGATCCGGTCGATTTGCCCTTGACCGCGACTATGCCAGGAGAAATCATCGGCACCGCGAGTGACCCCGACTGTCGGGTTACCTCCTGAACGTCTCATTCTGAGTCACTGATCGCAAGCGTGATTCTGGGTTACGGAAGAGGTCGGATGTCGCTTCGCGTGCGCCAATTCGGCCACCGAAGGAGTAGGCGGACAAACGCATGAAACGACATTCGGGAGGTAAGGGATGAACGCGACTGTGCCGTCCCTTCTTGTTTGTCCAGGCACGGCGAGAATTGAGGCCATCCTGGACCAAGCTCGTGTTCTGGTGGAGCCGATGCTGCGCTCTGTCATGGACACCCTTCCCGCTGAAGTACGCCAGGTCGCCGGTTTTCATTTGGGATGGTGGGACAGGGACGGCAGCACAGATTCGCGCGGAGGTGGCAAAGCCGTCCGCCCCGCCCTCACATTTGCATGCGCGCGTGCGGCGGGCGGTTCGCTGGAGGCAGCAATTCCAGCCGCGACCGCTGTGGAGTTGGTGCACAACTTCTCGCTGTTGCACGACGACATCATGGATGGCGATATGACACGGCGGCACCGGTCCACGGCATGGGCGGCGTTCGGGATGCCAAGAGCGTTGTTAACTGGTGATGCACTATGCGTTTTGGCCGTGGATCTGATCAATAATGGCGCGGCCGGCGAGGCTCTTAGAGCTACCCTGTTGGAGATGTGCGCCGGCCAGTCCGACGACCTTGCCTTTGAAGATCGTACCGAAGTAACGCTGCCGCAGTGTATTCGCATGGCGGAGAAAAAGACAGGCACATTATTCGGTCTTGCGTGCGAACTCGGCGCACTTTCTGCGGCCGCCGATATTCAGATTGCCGGATTGTATCGCAAATTTGGCCGTCAACTGGGCATTGCGTTTCAGCTGATCGACGATGTTCTTGGAATCTGGGGGCAGGAATCAGTTACCGGTAAACCCGCGTATTCCGATCTCAAGGCGAGAAAGAAGTCGCTCACAGTGGTCGCTGCTTTGTCTTCTGGAACTGCGGCAGGTCACGAATTAGCCGCACTTTATCGGAGCAGCGCTGCCTTGTGCCAACGTGAATTGGAGCGTGCGGCCGACTTAGTCGACGAGGCCGGCGGCCGAGCATGGGCGGAAGCCGAAGCGGCGCGTTATCTCGCCAATGCGCGCGAGCTGCTCGCCGCCGCCGAACCAGAGCGCACGGGTGCGGTCGAATTGCAGGCATTAGCCGAGGTGGTCACGGCACGGATATGCTAATGAGATCCGCTCGATATGCCGATTCCAAGGTGACTGACAAATCCGATCGAACGACGAAAAGTCAATGGCATTCGGTAGACCCCACGCAAATTGCAAAGGTCAACGCAAACACGACAAGATTGCGATATTCATGAACCAGTTCAACGATCAGCTGTCAGTTCCGATATCCCAGCCGCGACCTCGTAATGTCGCCCTCTACACCGACGGCAACGCGCGCTGGGCCGCGAAGCGCGGACTGTCCGCGATGGAAGGCCATTTGGCCGGAGGTGAGGTCGCAATCAAGCGCGTTCGCGACGCCTGCGAACTCGGCATCGAGCAGCTCTCCGTGTTCACGTTGTCCACGGATAACATGATGCGTTCCTCCGACGAGGTCGCCACACTTATGACCATCATGGCAAGCCTGTTCGATCGCGGTATCGAGCTGCTGGGCCCCTGGGGCATCCGGCTGCGGGTGGTGGGATCGCGTAATGGCCTGCCGCAGACGGTGCTTGACGCGATGGATCGCGCCGAGTCGGCCACTGCGCACAACAACCGAATGGAGCTGTTCTTCGGGTTCAACTACGGGGGCCGTCAGGAGCTGCTGGACGCCGCACAGCGCTACCACGGCGGCGGTGAACAGGTATTCCGGCAGCTGCTGTTCGCGCCTGAAATGCGCGACCTCGATCTCATCATTCGCACCGGCGGGGACCGGCGCCTGTCCAACGGCTTTCTCTGGCACTCCGCGTACTCGGAGCTGCTGTTTGTAGATGAACTGTGGCCCGACTTCACCCGCGAATGCTTCGAGAATGCGCTCGCGGACTTCGGACATCGCGTGCGCACGCTAGGAAGATCACACCGCCAAATGAGCGCCCCGCAGAACAGCGCCCACACAGCGGTTAGCCCGTAGCGCTAAACATCGTTTCCGCGGAACGGCTACCCCGAGCTTGGATACCACGTGGAAAGCTTTGCCGGATCTGTCAGGGAGGCTATGTCGGACCCGGAGGTGAATCAGCGTCGTCGGAGCGGCTCGGTAGGCGGGCGTGCGGGGAGCATGGTAGCGCTGGTGGTCGCGGCGGCCACTGCCGTCTGCACGCCCGTCATTGTGTGACTGTCGACCGCGCCGGCCCCAGGGTCACCGGCAGCGTCGACCAGCCCCGCAGTACGCGGGTATCCCTCCGACTTCCTGCACCCGCGGCTCGCACGTCGGGGAAGCACTCGAAGAACGTCCGCAATCCGACTTCGCCCTCGGCCCGCGCGAGAGCGGCTCCCAGACAGAAGTGGCGCCCGCCGGAGAACGCGAGATGTCTTCCGGCATTGGGGCGTTCGATGTCGAAGCGATGCGGATCCGGGAATACCGACGGGTCGCGGTTGGCGGCACCCAGGTAGACCAGCACCAACTCACCCCGCTTTATCCGCGTGCCCGCCACCTCCACATCGCTGCGCGCAATCCGCGCGGTGAGCTGGACCGGCGAATCCAATCGCAAGATTTCTTCAACCGCGTTCGGCCACAGCTCCGGACGTTGGCGCAGCGTGTCCAGGTGTTCGGGCGCGTCCAGCAACATCCGAATCCCGTTTCCCATCAGGTCCACCGTGGTCTCAAAGCCCGCAACCAACAACAGCCCGGCGATCGCCAGGAGTTCGTCCTCACTGAGTTGTGTTTCGGGAGAGCCACTTTCGGCTGTCTGAATCAACCGACTCATCAGATTGTCACCCCGGACACGCCGCAGTTGCCGCAGGTGCTGCGCGAGCCAGAGGTTCAATCCAGCGATCCCGTCCTGCACGGCCCGGTACTGGCGCCAGGACAGCCCGATGTCGAGGCTCGGCCCGGCGAGTTCACCGAACTCCAAGACACGGCGCCGTTCTCGCTCGGGCACTCCCAGGACTTCGCTGATAATCATGATCGGAAGCTGCGTGCAATACCGCCCCACGATGTCAATAACACCCGAATCACCAAATTGGCCGGCAAACTGCTCCAACAGATTGGCCGCGGTCTGCTCGATTCGATCCCGCAATGCGGCGACCGCCCTGGAGGTAAACACCGCCGACACCGTTTTGCGGTAACGGGTGTGGTCCGGCGGCTCGACGACGAGTAGTGACGGTGGCCGCAGCGCATGAAGAAGATCGTCGCGCGCCCAGCTCTCCAGCCAGCGCAGTGGTGCAGGCAGAGTCGAGCCAAGCATCAGTACCCGAAAGTCGTCGGATCGCAACAGCTCGTGGGCAACGCCATAGTCGGCGGTCACGTAGCTGACGCGACCGCGGAGAACCGGTCCGTGGGCCCGCAGTTCCTCATAAAGCGGCACCGGATCGTCGACCGCCCTTGGATCGGCTAGCAACCTGGCCTGCAACTCACCTCGCCGAACGCCGATCGCTGCGGCTGCCCGGATAAATCCGTGCATCGCCAACCAGTGCAATCTCTGCTTCACTTGTTCTCCATCGATTGGCTGCGCCGCAAGTGGTCTTTCACCCGCGTAGGTTAGCCGACCAGGCGGACGCCGCCTCGGGATTTGGCAGGAGACAATTGACATTGCGCTAAATTCCTGCACTCACGAGGGAACCGCACTGATCTCATCTCGGTAAACCGGCTTCGTGCGGTTTGAATCGGAACGGAGTCGATGACCGAAACTGCACAGCCAATTCACGCCTGCGCTTCTCGTCGACCCACGAAGCGCGTTGTCTTTGACACCCTTTCGGCTAAGTTCCGTCGTATCGCCGGCTTTCATCTGGGACGGTCGGACGCCGTCGGCGGCAACAAACCGGCGGGCGGCGGTAAGGCGATACGACCCACAGTGACGTTGACTTGTGCGCGCGGCGCGTGGCCCCGCACATGCGGCGATTTCAACCGTCGTCGCGGTGAATTTGGTGCACGACTTTCCGCTGCCGCACGACGACTTCATGGATTGCGTTCTCCGCGAAGCCAACGACTTGGCTTTCGTACACCGCGTCGACGTGAGTCTGTCGGAATGCCTACGCATGACAGAACAAAAGACGGGTGCGTCGTTTGGCGCGGCATGCCAGGGCGCACTTTCGGTCACCGACGACACGCGGGTGCCCGGCTGGTATCACGGGGGTCGATCGTGGGCGGCGGCGGAGGCCGCCCGCCGTCACCGATACGCGCTGGACGTGCTTGCGACCGCGAACCCAGATCCGAGCGCGGCAGACGATCTGCGGGCCCTGGCGGAATCGATCACCACACTGATGCGTTGATGAACGGCTTCCTCCCTGCTGTCGAGCACGTGGTGCTGCTCGACGAGCACGGCGGCGCCGTCGGCGTTGCCGACAAAGGCCACCGTCCACACCTCGGCCACCCCCTGCACCTGGCGTTTGCCAGCTATGTGTTCGCGCCCGATATGCGAGACCCCGACCTCATCATCCGCACCGGCGGCGAGCGGCGGCTGTCCGGCTGTCCAATTGTTTTCTGCGGCAGTCGTCGTACTCGAAGCTGCTGGTCCGCGATGTATTGTGGCCGGACTTCAGCCGCCGCAGTCTGGAGATTGCGCTGGCGGACTACGCGAGGCGCGAACGCGGGCTGGGCGGACGGACCGTTGCCCAGGGTTGAGTGTGGACGCGAGCAAATGCTCCGCACAGAGCACTATTGCTACTAGCAACTATTGCGCAGAACAACTTATTCTCAGGCAGATTTTAAACCCTCCAGGACCGTCAGCGCCGCCTGATACGAATGCCCGGCGGCCGGCCATCGGCGTGGGTTTGGCGATCTCGCCTAAGCCCGGAATTTTGCGTATTTGCGCACATAAAAGGCATGAAACCGGAGCGGCCGAGGAAGCGTTGGCTGCCGGTTGTTCCCCCGCCGTACCGACGGACGAATCGTGGCGTTCGCCTCACCGACAGTTGCATCGTGTACGGCGGCAGGGCCAGACCCGCCTTAGCCTCACAGCCGGCGACATTGTCTGTCGAAGGACGGTGAGACTGGCAACTACGTGAAGGCGATGCTGATGGATTTCGGGGCGTTGCCCCCGGAGGTCAACTCCGGTCGGATGTATGCGGGTCCGGGCTCAGGGCCACTGCTGGCCGCGGCGTCCAGCTGGGACGCGCTGGCTTCCGATTTGGCAGTTGCGGCGGTCGGCTATGGCTCGGTGATCTCGGAGCTGACCAGCTCGGCGTGGATTGGCCCAGCGTCGGCCGCTATGGTTGCCGCCACGGGGCCCCACGTCGCCTGGCTGAACGCTACCGCCGCCCTGGCAGAAGCGGCAGGCTTGCAGGCGAGAGCTGCCGCGGCGGCCTACGAGGCGGCGTTCGCGATGACGATACCCCCACCGGTCATCGCCGCCAACCGCGCTTTGCTGCTGACGCTGGTCGCGACCAACCTCTTCGGCCAGAACACACCGGCGATCGCTGCGACTGAGGCACAGTACGCCGAGATGTGGGCACAGGACGCCGCCGCCATGCACGAATATGCCGGGTCCTCGGCGCTTGCCTCGATACTGCCTCCGTTCACGCCGCCACCAGCTATTGCCAGCCTGGCTGCCGGGGCCGGCCAGGCCGAATGGGCCAACCTTTCGCCTGCCGAATGGATCGCCGTGCTCGGAGCGCTAGCGATCGCCGAAGGATTCGTCTACGACGGCGGCGGCCTCACGCTGAACGCCCTCCAGGTGGCGCAGGCCCTGATGTTCGGACCGTCTGGAGCTGCAACACCGGCCGGCGCGGGCGCTGCGGTCACGGCCGCTGCGAGTATCGGCCCAGTTGCGGCGCGCTGGGGTGAAATAGCGGTTGCGGCGAACCTCAGCCAGGCCGTCAAGATCGGCCGGATGTCGGTGCCGCCGAGTTGGACCCCGTCGCCTCCGGTACCGGCAGTCGACACCGCGGTGACTTCGAGCACTGTGGTTCAGCCCGCCACTGCGAACACGACGGCGAGCTTGCTTCGGGGTGTCCCGACGAGGGGCTTGCAGCGCACCGCCAACTTCGCCTACCGGCGGCAAGGGTTCAGTCCCACTGTCATGCAACGTCCGGTGGCCGCCGGGTAACGCGAAAGAGGTTGACAACGAATGGATTTCGGAGCATTGCCGCCGGAAGTAAACTCTGCGCGGATGTACGCCGGCCCAGGGTCGGCGCCGATGCTGGCCGCCGCATCGGCGTGGAACGGGCTGGCCGCGGAGTTGACTGCGGCCGCCGCCGACTACGACGCGGTGGTCACAACGCTCAGCAGCGAGGAGTGGCTCGGTCCAGCCTCGGCATCGATGGCCGAGGCGGTGACACCCTACGTGGCGTGGCTGAGCACGACGGCGGCCCAGGCTCAGCAGGCGGCCAAACAGGCCGCCGCGGCTGCGGCGGCATTTGAAGCCGCGTTTGGGTCGGTGGTGCCCCCACCCCTAATCGCGGCCAACCGCGCTGCCCTGACGTCGTTGGTTTCGACCAACGTGTTGGGCCTCAACGCCGCGGCGATCGCCGCCAATGAAGCCCAATACTGCGAAATGTGGGCCCAAGACGCCATGGCGATGTACGGCTACGCCGGCTCATCGGCGCGCGCGCTCGCGGTCACCCCGTTTGCCGCGCCGCCCCAGACCGCCAGCCCGGCCGCCTCGGCCGTGCAGGGCGCCGCGGTCGCCCAGTCCGTGGGCACTGCGGCCGGCGCGGTCGAATCCACCCTGTCGCAATTGCTTTCCGCGCTCCCCAGTGCGTTGCAGGGCCTGTCGTCGCCTATCTCGTCGATCTTCGCTGCCGCTGGAGCGTCCCCCACACCGGGCTGGCTGCAGTGGCTGATGAACTGGTACCTACCCGTGTCACAGCTGTTGTATAACACCACGGGCCTGCCGTATTTCGGCATCGGTATTGGCAACAGCCTGATTACCTCGGCGCGGGCGATGGGAATGATCGGCCCCGAAGTCACCGACGCCGCCGCGGCGGCGCCGGCGGCTGCCGCCGCGAGCGGCGCGGCGTCGATGGGCGGCGCAGGACCGGTAGCGGCGGGTCTGGGCAACGCGGCCGGCGTCGGCAAGCTGTCGGTTCCGCCCGCGTGGGCCGGGTCGGGCCCGGCACCGTCCGCGGTCCGCCCGCCGCTGCTGCGGGTGGACCAGATCGTCGAGCCCCCGGACGTCGGCGGGGCCGGCAACTTGTTGGGTGGCATGCCATTGGCCGGTGCCGGTGCGGGCGCGGCAGGTAGCGGGCCCCGCTACGGGTTTCGCCCCACCGTGATGACCCGCCCACCGTTCGCGGGATAGCTCGATCACGGCCCTGCGTCCAAAGACCACTCAGGACCGTCGCCTACGATCGAGCCTCGTGCCCCACGACGGTAATGCGCGATCCCATCGGATCGCCCGCTTGATAGCCGTCGTCTCGGGATTCGCCGGTCTGCTGTTGTGCGCCGTGGTCCCGCTGCTTCCGGTGAAACAGACGACGGCGACCATCCTGTGGCCTCAGGGCAGTACGCCGGGCAGCACCAGCGTCTCCCAGATCACCGCACCGCTGGTGTCCGGGGCGCCACGGGCGCTGGACGTCTCCATCCCCTGCTCGGCGATGACCACCCTGCCCGCCGACGGCGGCCTGGTGCTGTCCACCCTCCCGTCCGGCGGCGTGGATACCGGCAAGCACGGGCTGTTCGTCCGTGCCAACAAGGACACGATCGTCGTCGCGTTCCGGGACTCGGTGGCCGCGGTCGCACCTCGCGCGGCGGTCGCCTCCGGCGCCTGCAGCGTCCTGCACATCTGGGCTGACGCGGGCGGCGCGGGCGCGGACTTCGCCGGCATCCCAGGGGCCACCGGAAAACTGTCCCCTGAGAAGAAGCCGCAGGTCGGCGGGATTTTCACGGACCTGAAAGTGCCCCCGCAGCCCGGGTTGTCGGCCCGCATCGACGTCGACACCCGGTTCATCACGGCGCCCACCACCATCAAGCTCACCGCGATGGGGCTGGGCGCGCTGGCGGTCCTGGCCGCCATCATCGCGCTAGCCGCCCTGGACCGGCAGAGCCGCGGCGCCAGCTATTGGCGCTCGCCGGTCTCCTGGCTGCAGAGCTGGCGCGCCGGCTTCGCAACCTGGCTCGCCGACGCCGGCGTGATCGCCACGCTGCTGCTCTGGCATGTCGTCGGCGCGCTCTCGTCGGATGATGGCTATAACCTGACGATTGCCCGGATCGCGCCGCAGGCCGGCTACGTGGCCAACTACTACCGGTACTTCGGAACGACGGAGGCACCATTCGACTGGTACGCCTCGATGCTGGCACAGCTGGCCACGGTAAGCACCGCGAGTGTCTGGATGCGCGTGCCCGCAACGCTGGCCGGGATCGCATGCTGGCTGCTCATTAGCCGCTTCGTGGTGCGGCGGCTGGGGCCCGGAAAGGGTGGTTTGGCTTCCAATCGGGTCGCCGTGTTCACCGCGGGCGCGGTGTTCGTGGCCGCGTGGCTGCCCTTCAACAACGGCCTTCGGCCCGAGCCGCTGATCGCCCTGGGCGTACTGGTCACCTGGGCGTTGGTGGAACGCGCGATCGCGCTGCGACGGCTGGCCCCGGCCGCGGTCGCCATCATCGTCGCGATGCTCACCGCGACGTTGGCTCCCCAGGGGCTAATCGCCATCGCAGCGCTGCTGGCGGGCGCCCGCGCGGTCGCACAGGTCATCCGCCGCCGGCGGGACACTGACGGGTTGCTGGCACCGCTGGTGGTGCTGGCGGCGGCGTGGTCGCTGATCATCGTGGTGGTGTTTCGCAGTCAAACGCTGGCCACGGTCGCCGAATCGGCACGCATCAAGTACAAGGTCGGGCCGACGATCGCCTGGTACCAGGACTTCCTGCGCTATTACTTCCTCACCGTCGAGAGCAACGCGGACGGGTCGATGTCACGGCGGTTCGCCGTACTGGTGCTGTTGCTCTGCATGTTCGGAATGCTGGCCGTGCTGCTACGGCGCGGCCACGTACCGGGTTTGGCCAGCGGTCCGACCTGGCGGCTGATCGGCACCACCGCAATCGGCCTGCTGCTGCTGACGTTCACCCCCACAAAGTGGGCCATCCAATTCGGCGCGTTCGCCGGACTCGCGGGCGCCCTGGGTGCGGTCACCGCCTTCACCGTCGCCCGGATCGGCCTGCACAGCCGCCGCAACCTGGCGCTGTATGTCACGGCGCTGCTGTTCGTGCTGGCGTGGGCAACGTCGGGCATCAACGGCTGGTTCTACGTCGGCAACTACGGGGTGCCGTGGTACGACATCAAGCCCGTGATCGCCAGCCGTCCGGTGACATCGATGTTCCTGGCGCTGTCGGTCTTCACCGGCTTGCTGGCCGCTTGGTACCACTTCCGCATGGACTACGCCGGGCACACCGAGGTCAAGGACAACCGACGCAACCGGATTCTCGCCTCCACGCCGCTGCTGGTGGTCGCGGTGATCATGGTCCTGGGCGAGGTCGGTTCGATGACCAAGGGCGCGGTGTTCCGCTATCCGCTGTACACCACCGCCAAGGCCAACCTGGCCGCGCTGCGGACCGAGCTCTCACCAAGCAGCTGCGCCATGGCCGACGACGTGTTGGCCGAACCCGACCCCAATGCCGGCATGCTGCAACCGGTTCCGGGCCAGGAATTCGGACCCGCTGGCCCGCTGGGCGGCATCAATCCCATCGGCTTCAAACCCGAGGGGGTAGGCGATGACCTGCAGTCCGACCCGGTGGTGAGCAAGCCAGGAGTGGTCAATTCCGACGCGTCACCCAACAAGCCCAACGCCGCGATCAGTGACTCGGCCGGCACCGCCGGCGGCAAGGGCCCGGTCGGAGTGAACGGATCGCACGCGGCGTTGCCGTTCGGGCTGGATCCCGCACGCACCCCGGTGATGGGCAGCTACGGGGAGAACACCTTGGCGGCGCGGGCCACTTCGGCCTGGTACCAGTTGCCCGCGAATTGGAAGGCGCACATCGCGGCCCAGCCGATCGTCGCGATCGCGGCCGCCGGCGAGATTTGGTCCTATAAAGAGGACGGCGACTTCGTCTACGGTCAGTCGCTGAAGCTGCAGTGGGGCCTCGCCCGTCCCGACGGCAGCATCCAGCCACTCGGTGAGGTGTTCCCGATCGACCTTGGACCGCAACCGGCATGGCGCAACCTGCGGTTCCCGCTGGCCTGGGCCCCGCCGGAGGCCAACGTGGCGCGCGTTGTGGCTTACGACCCGAACCTGAGCTCAGAGCAATGGTTTGCGTTCACTCCCCCACGGGTGCCGCAACTGGAGTCACTGCAACAACTGATCGGATCGCAGACCCCGGTGTTGATGGACATCGCGACCGCGGCGAACTTCCCGTGCCAGCGGCCGTTCTCCGAGCACCTTGGCATTGCCGAGCTGCCGCAATACCGCATCCTGCCCGACCACAAGCAGACCGCGGTGTCGTCGAACCTATGGCAGTCCGCTTCGACCGGCGGGCCGTTCCTGTTCACCCAGGCGCTGCTGCGGACCTCGACGATCTCGACATATCTGAGCGGTGACTGGTATCGCGACTGGGGATCGGTCGAGCAGTACTACCGCCTGGTGCCGGCCGATCAGGCGCCCGAGGCCGTCGTTCAACAGGGCGTGACCGTCGTCCCCGGCTGGAGCCGGCAAGGACCGATTAGGGCCCTCCCATGACACAAAGCGCGAGCAGACGCAAAAGCACCCCAAATCGGGCGATTTCGGGTGCTTTTGCGTCTGCTCGCGGGGGGAACGTGCCCCCAGCTCGCGGGACGAACGTGGCCCGCGACGTGCGGGTGACACGCTGGGTGGCGACGATCGCCGGGCTGATCGGGTTCGTGTTGTCGGTGGCGACGCCACTGCTGCCCGTCGTGCAGACCACCGCGATGCTGAACTGGCCGCAAAACGGCCAGTTCAGCAGTGTGACGTCGCCGCTGATTTCGCTGACGCCGGTCGACTTTACGGCCACCGTGCCATGCAGCATCGTGCGCACGATGCCCCCGGCGGGCGGCGTGATCCTCGGCACCGCACCCAAGCAGGGCAAGGACGCCAACCTGCAGGCGCTGTTCGTGGTCGTCAGCGCTCAGCGGGTCGATGTCACCGACCGCAACGTGGTGATCCTGTCCGTGCCACGCGACCAGGTGGTCGGCGGCGCAAATGCGCCGGGATGTTCAAACATCGAGATCACCTCGACCCACGCCGGAACCTTCGCGACCTTCGTCGGGCTCAAAGACCCCAGCGGCGCACCGCTGCGCAGCGGCTTCCCCGACCCGAACCTGCGCCCGCAGATCGTCGGGGTGTTCACGGACCTGACCGGTCCCGCGCCGCCGGGGCTGCGTCTGTCGGCGACCATCGACACTCGGTTTTCCACCGCCCCAACGACGCTGAAACTCGCGGCGATGATCGGTGCCATCGTGGCCACCGTCGTCGCACTGATCGCGCTCTGGCACCTCGACCAGCTGGACGGCCACCGAATGCGCCGCTGGATTCCAGCGAACTGGCGCACGTTCACCCTGGCCGACGCCGTGGTGATATCCGCGTTCCTGCTCTGGCACATCATCGGCGCGAACTCTTCAGACGACGGCTACATCCTGGGCATGGCGCGGGTCGCCGACCACGCCGGCTACATGTCCAACTACTTCCGTTGGTTCGGCAGCCCGGAGGACCCCTTCGGCTGGTACTACAACCTGCTGGCGCTGATGACCCATGTCAGCGATAACAGCCTGTGGATGCGGTTGCCGGACCTCGTCGCCGGGCTGGTGTGCTGGCTGTTGCTGTCGCGTGAGGTGCTGCCGCGGCTCGGGCCGGCCGTGTCCGCGAGCAAGGCCGCGAATTGGGCGGCGGGCATGGTCCTGCTGACCGCGTGGATGCCGTTCAACAACGGCCTTCGTCCGGAGGGCATCATCGCGCTCGGCTCGCTGGTCACTTACGTGCTGATCGAACGGTCGATGCGGTACAGCCGGTTGACGCCGGCGGCGCTGGCGGTCGTGACCGCCGCGTTCACGCTCGGTGTCCAGCCCACCGGCCTGATCGCCGTGGCCGCGTTGGTGGCCGGTGGCCGTCCGATGCTGCGGATCTTGGTGCGCCGTCATCGTCTGGTCGGCACGTTGCCGTTGGTGTCGCCGATGCTGGCCGCCGGCACCGTAATCCTCACCGTGGTGTTCGCCGACCAGACTCTGTCAACGGTGTTGGAAGCCACCAGGATTCGCACCAAGATCGGGCCCAGCCAGGCGTGGTACACCGAGAACCTGCGCTACTACTACCTCATCCTGCCTACCGTCGACGGGTCGCTGTCGCGCCGGTTCGGCTTCCTGATCACCGCGCTGTGCCTGTTTACGGCGATGTTTATCATGTTGCGGCGCAAGCGAATTCCCGGTGTGGCCCGCGGCCCGGCGTGGCGGCTGATGGGCGTCATCTTCGCCACCATGTTCTTCCTGATGTTCACCCCCACCAAGTGGGTCCACCACTTCGGGCTGTTCGCCGCGGTGGGGGCCGCGATGGCCGCGCTTACAACGGTATTGGTATCACCAAAGGTGTTGCGCTGGTCGCGCAACCGGATGGCGTTCCTGGCGGCGCTGTTCTTCATGCTGGCGTTGTGCTTTGCCACCACCAACGGCTGGTGGTACGTCTCGAGCTACGGCGTGCCGTTCAACAGCACCATGCCGAAGATCGCTGGAATGAAGGTCAGCGCAATCTTTTTCGTTCTGTTCGCGATCGCCGCGATCTATGCGGCGTGGTTGCATTTCGCGCCCCGTGGCGCCGGGGAGGGACGGCTGACCCGAACCCTGACTCAGGCGCCCATACCCTTCGCGGCCGGCTTCATGGCGCTGGTGTTCGTCGCCTCAATGGGGATCGGGATCGTGCGACAATACCCGACCTACTCCAACGGCTGGTCCAACCTGCGGGCGTTTACCGGCGGCTGCGGGCTGGCCGACGACGTGCTCGTCGAACCAGACCCCAACTCGGGTTTCATGACGCCGCTTCCCGGCGATTACGGCCCGCTGGGACCGCTGGGTGGTGTTAACCCGGTGGGCTTCACACCCAACGGCGTGCCGGAACACACCGTCGCCGAGGCGATTGTGATGAAACCCAACCAGCCCGGCACCGACTATGACTGGGACGCGCCTACCAAGCTCACGACTCCAGGCATCAATGGATCCACGGTGCCGTTGCCGTACCAGCTTGATCCCGCACGGGTTCCGTTGGCCGGCACCTACACCACCGGCGCGCAACAGCAGAGCAGGCTCCTATCGGCGTGGTATCAATTGCCCAAGCCCGACGACGGGCATCCACTCGTGGTGATCACCGCGGCGGGCAAGATCGCCGGCAACAGCGTGCTGCACCACTACACCCCCGGCCAGACCGTGGTGCTGGAATACGGAAAGCCCGGGGCCAACGGCGATATCGTGCCGGCCGGGCGGATGGTGCCTGATGACCTGTATGGGGAACAGCCCAAGGCGTGGCGCAACCTGCGCTTTGCCCGCGACAAGATGCCGTCTGATGCCGTCGCGGTCCGGGTGGTGGCAGAGGACTTGTCGCTGACGCCGGAAGACTGGATCGCGATAACCCCGCCGCGGGTGCCAGACCTGCGCTCGGTGCAGGAATACGTCGGCTCGACGCAGCCCGTGCTGCTGGACTGGGCCGTAGGGCTGGCGTTCCCGTGCCAGCAGCCGATGTTGCACGTCAACGGCGTCACCGAGATCCCGAAATTCCGTATCACGCCCGACTATTCGGCCAAGAAGCTGGACACCGACACGTGGGAGGACGGCACCAACGGCGGTCTGCTCGGCATCACCGACCTGCTGTTGCGGGCTCACGTGATGGCCACCTACCTGTCGCGTGACTGGGCACGTGACTGGGGGTCGCTGCGCAAGTTCGACACCCTGGTCGATGCGCCTCCCGCGCAGCTGGAGTTGGGCACCGCGACCCGCAGCGGGCTGTGGTCGCCCGGCAAGATCCGGATCGGACCCTAGACGTCACGGACTCATCGAGCCTGCGCTCAGTGCGGCCAATCCCGGGCTGTTGCGGAATCGGCTGCGACGGGTGTGGCGTGTGGGGCCTTGACTTGGTCGAGGTTGGTGATTGCTGACTCTGGGGGGTTGCCGCTTAGCTGAAGGCGTGGGTCAGGGCGCCGGCGGTGATGGCTTTCATCAGGTTGTGCACCAGGGCGTGGAAGCTGAATTCGGCTGCGGCTCTGTCGATTCCGCGGCTGGTGAAGCGGCGGAACCCAAGGTTGTGCTTGGCGTGGGCGAACGGGGTTTCGGCGATATGACTGCGCTGCTTATAAATGGCGTGTCCCTCGGGGGTGCGCAGCCGGTGCGCCATCGCATCGATCGGGGTGGCATCCGGCGGGGGTGGCCCGCTAGCGGGGTCCTGGCGGGCGGCCAGCGCCAGGTCACGGGTCTTACCGACTGCGATGAGCCGGTCCGGTCCGGCCATGGTGAGGTTGTCGGTGCTCAGGTAGCCGGCATCGGCGAGAACGGTACCGATCCCGCCCTGGGTGTCTTGGGCCTCGGCGCTGTCAGGGCGGTGGGCGTCGATGAGTGCAGCGGCGTCCACGGATTTGTTCATGATCGTGTCAAAGGCGGTGGCATCGCTGGGATTGCTGCCCACGCTGGTCGCGATGATCAGCCCGTCGCTGCTAGTGGCGGCCTGGCAGTTGTAGCCCTGCACCCAGCCCCCGCCCCGCAGCGGCATCATCCGTGACTGCGGATCAGTGATATTGCGTTTAGGGCCCCCACCGGCCGGTGCACTGCCTTGCTCGGCGGCGGCGCGCTGCGCGGCGGCGCGCTCGGCGGCAGCCTGCTCGGCGGCGGCGCGCTCCGCGATCGCCCGGTCCAGGGCGGCTTGCTTGCGTTTGACGAAAACATCCTCCTCGACCGGTCCAGGGGTGTGCCCACCCCGGAACGGTCGGGCCGCCCAGGCATCATTGCGGGCCTGCACCCGGGCTTTCTCCCTGGCCAGGCTCTGGGTCAGAACCTCCACGCGGATCTCAGCCGGCGGTGGGCCGCACCGGATTCCGCGGGCGCGCCGGTCCTGGTAGTCGGCCAGGAAGGCCTGGCGCTTGGCAGCGCGATCGGCGTCGCGTTGGCGGCGACGCTCCTGCACGCCCTGGCGGTCGCCTCCACCGGCACCGGTGCCGGCCTTGAGTTCTGCGAGCGCCTCAGCGATACGGGCGGCCCGGGTGCGGGGATCGGCCAGATCGGCAGGCAGCTCATCACCACGACGATCCGGCCCGTACAAGGCATCCTCGGCCGCATCAGCAGCAGCGTGCTCGGCTGCGGCGGCCGCGGCGAGCTTACGGGCCTTGTCCATATCGACCGCGGCCTGCTGGGCCGCCGCCTTGACCAGCCCGTCTTCGGTGCGGTTGGCCGCTATCGAGGCATCCGAGGCGATCTTGACCGAATCGATGGCCACCACCCCCAACTGGCCCATCCCCACCCGCGCGCACAACGCCAACACCTGGGCGAACAAATCCTCACAGGCCCCAGCAGCCCGGGCCCGAAACCGTGCAATCGTCACATGATCTGGCCCATCACCAGCGCAAATGACCCGAAAAGCCACATCACGCTGACACAACCGCTCGATCACCCGCGACGACCGCACCCCCTGGGCCCACGCCCAAATCAGCAACGTCAACAACATATCCGGGTCATAACCAGCCCGGCCCGTCCCACCGACACGCCGCTGGGCATGCACACCCGAGGTATCCAGCCCCGCCACCACCTTGATCACCAGCCACACCGGATCCGACTCGGGCAACCAATCCCGCATATTCTCCGGCAACAAGAACTGCTGATCGCGATCCACCGGTCGATAACCCTTGGCCACCAACCAATCTTCGTCGACCATCAACCCCACCCCAGGCAAGACATGCCTACAACACAGGACCAAACCCAATAGCCGTACTAACTACCTATTTCGCAACAGCCCGATCCGGGGCGCGCTGGCCGCAGGCTCGGCGCACGGGCTAGCGCGTAATGGGCACCGTCTGGGCGATAACGGCACCGCCGGCGTTCAGGCCCTGCAGTTGGTAGTAGCCGTCCTTGCTTCCGCTCAGCGGTATCGGGGTGTCGTATCCCGCCCAGTCCACGGTGGAAAGCATTGTCATGGCATTACTTTCGGGCCCGTGCAGCAGCCGCCACTGCCGCACCGCGGTGGCCCCGTTCCAGACCGCGTGTGCGGTGTCGTCGGTGAAAGTCAGTTGCGGTGGGTCGACGGGATCGCCGGCCCAATCGTTGAGAAACGCGCGGTAGGTGCCTCCGGTGAGGGTGGCGTCGTAAACCATCTCGCCCGTTCCAGTGAACTCGGCGATGTGGAGGGCGGTACCCCAACTCGAGAAGGTGTTGCCGTCCGGTAGCTGTTGCAGATTGCCCATGGCGCCGGTGCTGAGCTTGTCGGGGTGGGTTTGCGCCCGGATGAGCGTGGCCCGACGGGCGGCAAAATCCAGGTGGATCCATTTCAGGCTGGTCGGCACCGATCCGCCGCTCGTTTGCCCCGCGTCGCCTTCAAAGTGGTTGTCGAACAACGTCACCGTGTTCGCATCTGGCATCTCGGCGTCATGTTGATAGGCGAAGTCGACCCCGTCACCGAGCTCGAACGTCGAATGTTTCCCCCCGAGTTGCCAATTGATGGCACCGGTGCGGGGATCGACATTGAACACAGTGGACAGCGCACGCATGCTGATCACCAGATTGCCCGCGGGATCCAGCGCGATCGCGTTCATATGGTAGGGATCCAGCACACTGCCGGCGGTGTACTTTTCCGGCGAGTCGGCGACCGGCACGTGGCTCAGCGCGTCCCACTGGAACAGCGTCTTTTTGGACGCCACATCCACCACCGATGCGATGCAGTTGTAGATCTTGCCGTCGCGGGGCCCACCGATGGCCGTCAGGTCGGTCGTCACCTCCTGGTAGGAGGTGATCAGGGCGCGCCCATCCGGGATGAGCCGGAACTCGTGGACATCCGACGCCAGATCTCCACCGGGTGTCAACGCGCTGATCACGTTGTAGTGCGCATCGGCGATGTAGCTGGCGCCAAGCCCGTGGCTTCCTTGCTTGAGGCCCTGCCACCAGGTGAGCACCGGTTTGCCTTGATAGCTCTGGACCCGCAGGTTACCGGCGCTCTGGCCGGCCGGCGTTTGGCGTTGCCACACCACTTTTCCGGTCCTGTCGGCAATCACGAGGATGGCGGGGCGGCTGGCGGTGCCGGGATTGGCGGCCGTCATTCCGGAGACGAAGAAGATGTACCCGGGCGCACCGGGCTTGTTCACGTTGACGGTGTAGCCCAGCGACTGCGCCGACACCTCGGTAGCCGGCGCTGCACCGGAAGCTGCCGACGTCTGTGTCGCTGACTTGTTGTCGCGTGAACTACACCCGGCCAGGCCGCCCGCTGTCCCGGCTGTCAGGAAAGCACCCGCTGCGATACCGAACCGACGCCGCGATAACCCGAATTGGCTTGCCACCCGGCTAGGTTGTCACACTATGACGCATGGGCTGGACGCGGCTTGCCGTGGCGTCGCTAGTTGGTGTGGTGGCGGTCGGCTGCGCCGCTCTCCCGGCGGCCAGCCCGGGCCCGGCCAAGCCGCTGGACTACGTCGCCATGGGCGACTCCGTCGCCGCCGCTCCCGGCGTGCCGGACCAGGCCGCACCGCGCGGATGCAACAAGTCGACCAATAACTACCCGTCGGTGCTGGCACGACGGATCAAGCCGACCCGGTTCGTCGACGTCACCTGCAGCGGCGCGAACACCCTGGACCTCATCAGTCGCCAACAACAGACCCAAAGCGGCCTGATTGACCGCCAACTCGACGCGGTCGCCGCGACGACAGGTCTGATCACGATCACCATCGGCGCCAACGACGTCGGGTTGGCTTCCGACGCGCAGGCGTGCGAGGTCAAATTGCCCAACCCCAAGTCGTGCACCGCCAAGTTCGTGGTTGGTGATGTCGACCGGATCTCTACCCAGATTGCCGCGCAAGTCCCGGTGTGGGCGATGATGATCGACCAGATCCGCGTCAAGGCGCCGCACGCGCGAATCATCTTGGTGGGTTACGGGATCGTCATCCGGTCTGGTGGCTGCTTTCCCGGCCAGCCGGTGCTGCCGCATGACTCCGACTACTTGCAGGCCAAGCTCAACGAGCTCGACAACCGGCAACGACAGCTTGCCGCCGCAAAGGGGATCGACTACTTCGACACCAGACCGCTGTCGGTCGGCCACGACATGTGCGCGCCGCCGGCCGAGCGGTATACCGAGGGGTTTGTAACGAAGGCTCCCGCGGTTCCCTTGCACCCCACCGCTTTTGGCGCTGCTGCTGTGGGCAGCGCGCTCGCCGAGCACGTTACCCGGCCCGGCTCGCGCGGCTGAGCGTGTCTCATCCGGGTTGGAAATGCCCGGTTTAGATTCGCGAATTGGCGGCAATCATCTAATTCGGGTCGGGCAAACCGAATCTAAGACGGTGGGGCAATGCGCACGCTGATAAGTATCGGGTTTTCCGCGGCGGCAATCATTGTGGCGACTTCCTCGGCGGCGGCTTTTGGGGCGAATACCGCAACGGCCGCACCCGGCTCGAACGGCGGCACCAGGGTTGCATTACAGGCGACTCAGCGGCACTGCGATTTCAGCCGCACCAACTTCGCACCCAAGGTGCCTCATGTTTCCGAAGCCGTCGGCTCGGTCGTCATACGCACAGCCGGCTCCAGCGTGGTCGCGGAGGTGAATCTGGTGAACACCGCGGAGCCGGGCATGCACTATGACGTCGGCCTGATCCAGGCGCCACGGCCGTCGTCGGCTACCTGCGGTCCGGGGGCTCCGAGAACCACGTATACGGGCCTGGACCTGGACGAGGCTGGCCGGGGAACCGTGACCATTCAAGACGGTATTCGGCAGGGCACGACGGGCGTGTGGGTGATAATCCAGCGCCCGAATGAGCATTCCCAAGATCCGGCCGAGGTCTACACCTCCGAATTTGTGGTCCCGGTATAGCGGCATTTGTAATACGGTCGCGGAATGAGTGACTACGACTCAGAGGCCGTGGACCGGCTACCCTTCTCGACTCCCGAGAAAGCCGATCGCTACCGCACCGAAAATTATTGCGGTGCAGTGGGTCTCAATTGGTACCTCACCGATCCCACGTTGCAGTCCACCCTGGCGTATTACCTGAGGCCTGACGAGCTGTCGGTCGTGGAGCCCCATCTGATCCGCATCGGTGAGCTGATGGGCGGCCCGGTGGCGCGCTGGGCGGAAGAGACTGACCGCAACCCACCGCGCCTCGAGCGATACGACCGGTGGGGACACGACGTCAGCGCGGTCGTCATGCCGCCCTCGTTCGCCCAGTCCAAACGCGCGGTCCTAGATGCCCAGAAGGCGTTGCGCGACGAGGCGCGGGCTGCCTCCGTGAGTTCGTCACTGGCGATGTTCGCCTCCAACTACCTGCTTGACCAGGCCGATATTGGGATGGGCTGCGCGTTGGGCACCGGTGGCGGCATGGTGCAGTCGCTGGTGGCCGCCTACGCGCCGGCCGACGTGCGAGACCACGTCCTGGCCAAGTTTGAATCCGGGGAGTGGGCGGGCGAAACGGCACAGCTGCTCACCGAGCGGACCGGCGGCTCGGACTTGGGTGCGCTGGAGACAACGGCTCGACACAGCGGGGACGCGTGGCAGTTGAACGGCTTCAAGTGGTTTGCGTCCAACTGTGCCGGAGAGGCATTCGTCGTGCTGGCCAAACCCGAGGGCGCTCCCGACTCGACGCGTGGCGTTGCGACCTTTCTGGTGCTGCGCACCCGCCGGGACGGCTCTCGCAACGGGGTGCGGATCCGTCGCCTCAAGGACAAGCTCGGTACCCGCTCGGTTGCCTCGGGCGAGATCGAATTCGTCGACGCCGAGGCATTTCTGCTGTCCGGTGAACCTAGCGGCGACACGGGCCCGTCCGACGGCAAGGGTTTGGCCCGCATGATGGAGCTGACCAACGCGGCGCGGTTGGGCATCGCCTTGTTCGCGCTGGGAAACGCGCGCCGCGCCCTGGTGGAGTCGCTGTGCTACGCCCGGGCGCGCCGGGCGTTCGGCGGCGCGCTGATCGACAAGCCGCTGATGCGCCGCAAGCTGGCCGAGATGATCGTCGACGTCGAAGCCGCACTTGCGCTGGTGTTCGACGGCACCGGAGCCACCAACCACCGTCAACCCCGCGGCATGCGGCAGCGCATCGCGGTGCCGGTCACCAAGCTCAAGGTCTGCCGGCTCGGGATCACCATGGCCTCCGATGCGATCGAGATCCACGGCGGTAACGGCTACATCGAAACCTGGCCAGTGGCAAGGCTTTTGCGCGATGCGCAGGTCAACACGATCTGGGAGGGGCCGGACAACATCCTGTGCCTCGACGTACGCCGAGGCATCGAGCAGACTCGCGCTCACGAGACGCTGCTCGCGCGGTTGCGCGACGCGGTATCGGTCTCCGGCGATGACGACATCACACGGCTGGTGGCCGAGCGCATCGAGGACCTCCACGCGGCGATCACCGCGTGGACCAAACTCGACCGAGAAGTCGCCGAGGCGCGGCTATTCCCGCTCGCCCAATTCATGGGCGACGTATATGCCGGTGCTTTGCTCACCGAGCAGGCCGCGTGGGAGCGCGAGACCCGCGGCACCGACCGCAAGGCCCTCGTCGCCCGGCTCTATGCGCGGCGTTATCTCACCGAGTGCGGGCCGCTGCGCGGCATCGACGCCGACTCCGATGACGCGCTGGACCGTTTCGACGAACTCGTGGCCGGGGCGTTCAGTTTGTAGCGCGAGCAGGGGGCACCTCCCCCCTCGCGAGCAGACGCAAAAGCGCCCTGGAACGCCCGTTCCAGGGCGCTTTTGCGTCTGCTCGCCGGAGAAAGCTAGCGCAGATCTGACGTCCGCAGCAGGCAATGCACCCCGACAACGCCATTGACCGCCTGCGACACCTCGAAGTCGGCGGCCGCCGACAAGAACGCCAACGCCGACGCGCGGTCTGCACCGGTCACCTCACACACGTACGCCAGCGCGCGCCGCACACCATCCCGCATGGCTTCGTCGAGGGTCCCGCCCAGACCCACCAGGATGGTGTGCGTCGACGTCTGCGCCCACGGCGAGGCCAACACCTGCGCGAGCCGACGCGCATCACGATCGGACAGCACCGTCACCCGAAGGTCCGCCCGCAGCGGCGCTTCCAACGCGGTGAGGGCGACCTCCCCGTTGCCCTGCGCGAAGTGCGGGTCACCCAGATACAACCCGGCGTCCGGCACCTGCACAGGCAGCAACAGCGCACTGCCCACGCCCAGGTAGCGGATATCGAGGTTGCCCCCGTAGTCCCCGGGTGGGGTCGACGACCGCGCGCATCCGTCACCGGGCGTGACCCCCACCAGGCCCAGTTGCAGTCTCAGGTCGAACCGCAGCTGACGCCCGGTCGCCAGCGCGATGTGGGCGCGCTCGTCGGTGCCGACACGACCCAGGACGCAAACCAAATCCGAGGATTCGGGCATTTCGCCAGCCAGCACACCCAGGCCGTGGCGGTTGCTGATGATGCCGTAGTCGACGCGACGGGTGAGCCCGAGTTGCTCCACGCACAACACGTCTCCAGGGCGAGCGCCGGCGATGCTAATCGGCCCGAGGACCACGTGTGGCCCGTCGTCGCCGTTGCGTACCAACGATGCACCGGCGAGTTCGCGCACGTCATCGAGGATTTCGTTGTGCGCGATGCCGTATTCGCCGAAGAACGTGACGGGATCGGCGCCCTGGTCGTCCAGCAGTCCTTCGTGGCTGACCGTGTCGACGGTGATGGTCTGGCCGCTGTTTAGCGTCACGACCGGGGTTTCGCCGGCACATGGCAATCGGCCCCAGCGCAGGGCGCCCGTCATGGCGCTGAGATATTTGTCGCCCCGGATGTCACCGGTGCCGGTGTGTAGGGGCGGCATCGCGACGGGCTAGATCGGGGTCAGGCCGTGCTTGCGGCCGACGCGCCACCACTGTTGCCTGTCCCTCAGCAGGTGCATCGATTTGCGCAGCAGCAGCCGGGTTTCGTGCGGCTGGATCACCCCGTCGATGTAGCCGCGCTCGGCTGCGGTCCACGGGATCGCCAGGTTGAGGTTGTAGCCCTCGATGAAGTCGCGCTTGACCTGCTGCGCCTCCGGCGTGGTCGGATCCGGGAAACGCTTCATCAGCAGCTGCGCGGCGCCGTCGGCGCCGATCACCGCGATGCGCGCGGTCGGCCACGCGAAGTTCAAGTCGGCGCCCAGCTGCTTGCAGCCCATTACCGCGTAGCCGCCGCCATAGGCCTTGCGGATGATGATCGTCACCTTCGGTACGTCGGCTTCGACGAGGGCGTTGAAGAACCGGCCGCCGCGCTTGATGATCCCGTTCTTCTCTTCCTGCACCCCGGGCATGGCGCCTGGGGTGTCGACGACGAAAACCAAAGGCAGGTTGTAAGAGTCGCAGAAGCGGATGAAGCCGGCCGCTTTGTCGGAGGCCTCGGTGTCGACCGCCCCGGACATGTGCATCGGCTGGTTGGCGATCACCCCGACCGGCCGGCCGTTCACCCGGGCGAACGCAGTGATCATCGCTAGACCACGCTGTGCTGCCACGTCGAAGACGTCGCCGTCGTCGAAGATGCGCAGCAGAATCTCGTGCATGTCGTAGGCGGTGTTGTCGGCGTCCGGCACGATCGAGTCGAGTTCTAAATCAGTCGGGGTGATCTCCGGCTCCAGCCCGGGGTTTACGATCGGCGGATCATCAAAGCAGTTGGACGGCAGGAACGACAGGTAGTCGCGGACGTACTGGAACGCGCCGGCCTCGGACTCCACCACCTGGTGGATATTGCCGTACCGGGCCTGGTTGTCCGCGCCGCCCAACTCGTCGAGGCTGACGTCCTCGCCGGTGACGTCCTTGATCACGTCGGGGCCGGTGATGAACATGTAGCCCTGGTCGCGCACCGCCACCACCAGATCGGTCTGGATCGGTGAATACACCGCTCCCCCAGCACATTTGCCCAGAATGATGGAGATCTCCGGAACCAAGCCACGCAACATCTCGTGGCGGCGGGCCAGCTCGGCATACCAGGCCAGCGAGGTGACCGCGTCCTGGATACGGGCGCCCGCCGAGTCGTTGATGCCGACGATCGGGCAGCCGGTCATCGCGCACCACTCCATCAGCTTGGCCACCTTGCGACCGAACATCTCCCCCACCGAGCCCTGGAACACAGTCTGGTCGTGGGAGAACACCGCCACCGGACGGCCGTTGATCCGGCCGTGCCCGGTGACCACCCCGTCGCCGTACAGCGCGTTCGGGTCACCCGGGGTCTTGCACAGCGCGCCGATCTCCAGGAAGGTGCCCGGATCCACCAGTGCGTGAATACGTTCTCGCGCGCTGGGGATGTCTTTCTTGGCCCGTTTAGCGACGGCCTTCTCACCGCCAGGCTCCTTGGCCAACTCCAGCTTTTCGTGCAGTTCAGCCAGCAGCTCGGCGGTGGTCTTAGTGCTCAATTGCGGGCCCTCTGTTCAGCCTCGATGTCCTCCAACGCGCGGCTCATGTGTTCGCCCACCTTGGCGATGATCGGTTCGTCGATGGCCTGAATGTGCTCGCCACCGATCGGCACCACCTCGAGGTCGGAGACGTACTCGCCCCAGCCGCCATCCGGCTTGCGGGTGGCATACCGCGGCTCGAACATGATCGCGTCGTCATGGTAACGATCGGCCATGTAGAGGGTGACATGCCCGTCATACGGCTGGATCTCGGCGGTGTCGATCGCCCGGTTGTCCAGATACGACGTGCGCTGGTGCTCGACGATCCCGGCCGGGATCTGCACCCCGCTTTGGCTGACGGCCTCGAGCACAAACCGGACCTGGCCTTCGTCGTCGAGCTCCTCGAGCTGCTCGTACGGGATCTCCGGGATGGTGACGTTGAACGTCTTCTCGGCGAACCGGGCGTAACGATCCCAGCGCTTGCGGATCTCCTCCTTGGTCTGCGGGATCTCCTCACCGGCTCGCACCGCGTCGATCAGCCCGACCCATGCGACGTCCTTGCCCTGTTGCTTGAGCCCGATCGCGCACGCGTAAGCCAGCACGCCACCCAGTGACCAGCCAGCCAGAATGTAGGGCCCGTCGCCCTGCATCTCGATCAGCTTCGGCACATACGCCGCTGCACGTTCTTCGATCGACCCCTCGACTCGTTCGAAGCCGTACATCGGAGTGTCCGCCGGCAACCGGTTGAGCAGCGGCTCGTACACCACCGTCGACCCGCCGGCCGGATGGAACACAAACACCGGGGCCTTGGAGCTGCTCTCGGGACGCGCCCGCAGGGTGCGGACAAATCCATCGATCACGCCGGCCTCCAGATAGCCACGTACCTTGTCGGCCAGCTCCTCGATGTTCGACGAGGTCAGCACGTCTTCGGCGGTGATCGGCCCTTCGGCACGCTCGGAGAGCCGCTGCGCCATCTTGGCGGCCGTCGCGTCGTCCAGCTTGGGCAGGGGGTTGAAGATGCCGCCCGCCGACTTGCCCGTGACGATCGCCCAGGTCGCGAACGTAACCCGCTCGGCGGCATCACGCGGCGGCACGTCGGAATTCAGTGCCTCGGCGACGGCCTTCTGGTTGAGCGCCTCCGCGGCGGCAGCCAGGTTCGGCTGTCCGTTGCCGGTGGAACTGGACGGGCCCGACGGGCCTGACGGGTCCGTCGGCGGAGGCGGGATCGGGACTTCCGACGCCGGCGCGGGCTGAGACTCGGGTTCGGCAGTCTTGCCATGCAGCAACTCGGCCTGCGCCCGGGCGATCTCCTCGGCCGTCTGGGTCTTCTGGTGCTCATGCAGCTGCTGGACCTCGTCGCGGTGCTCGACCGCGTACTCGATCAGCTTCTCGACGTTGTAGAGATTGGCGTCACGCACCGCAGTCAATTGAATTGGCGGCAGGTCGAAGTCGTATTCGACGCGGTTCTTGATCCGCACCGCCATCAGCGAGTCCAGGCCAAGCTCGATCAGCGGCACCTCCCACGGCAGGTCCTCGGGCTCGTAGCCCATGGCCGCCCCCACGATGGCGCCCAGTCGATCGGCGATCGTCTCGCCCGAATCGGGTGACCATCTGCCCATGTCGGATATGTAGCGGGTGGTCAGGCTGTCCGTCAGAGTTTCGGCTTCGGGTTCCACTGTCTCTGTTGGCGGAGCCGCTGCGGCCACCGCCGCCGGGGCCGCAATCGCCGTGCCCGCGCCCACCGCGGTCGGCAGCACCGCTTCGGAACCGGCCCGGGCCACCAGGGCGTCGTACACCAGCGTGAACGATTCCTCGATGCGCGCATGCACCTGAACCGACGCGCCGCCGGGGTGGCGGGTCATCGTCGTCACCAGCCGGGCACCCGCACCGGGCATCGCACGCTGCTCCGCGGCGCTCAACTGTGCGTCCGGAAGTATTTGCGTCGCAGCGGCTTTCACCAACGCGGCCAGATCCGTGTCGGCGTCCCGCGGCGCGTATTCCCAGACGTGGCGGCCGTCCGGCAGCGCGACATGAGTGCCCGGCACGATAACCGAGCCGTCACCGGAGAAGTGCGCGGGCAGCCAGTGCTCCTTGCGCTTGAACCGCGTCGGCGGGATATTCGCGTAGTCCTCCGGGCCAGACGCGCGGCTGAACAATGTGCGCATGTCCAGGTCGTGGCCGTATACATAGAGCTGCGCCATGGTCGTGATCATCGACTCGACCTCGTCCTGCTTGCGGGCCAGGGTCGGGATCAGTTGGGCGTCATGCAGGCCCGCCGACGCCGTGGTCAGACCCACCTGCATCAGCGCCACCGGGTTGGGCGCCAACTCCAGGAACGTGGTGTGCCCGCTGTCGACGGCGTTGCGGATCCCGTGGGTGAAGTAGACGGAATGCCGCAGCCCCTTCTTCCAGTAGTCGACGTCGTGGATGGGGTCGCTGCCGGGCTTGATGTAGCTGCCCTCGTGCACCGTGGAGTAGATCCCGGCCGTCGGGCTCATCGGCTTGATGCCCTGTAGCTCGGCGGCGAGTTCGCCGAGCAGTGGGTCCATCTGTTGGGTGTGGCTGGCGCCCTTGGTCTGGAACTTGCGGGCGAACTTGCCCTCGGCCTCGGCGCGGGCGATGATCGCGTCCACCTGGTCGGGCGGGCCGCCGATGACGGTCTGGGTGGGGGCGGCGTAGACGCACACCTCCAGGTCCGGGAAGTCGGAGAACACCGTCTTGATCTCGTCGGCGGAGTATTCCACCAGCGCCATCAGCCGGATGTATTCGCCGAACAGCATGGCCTCGCCCTCGCCCATCAGGTGCGAACGCGAGCAGATCGCCCGGGTGGCGTCGCGCAGCGACAGGCCACCGGCGAAGTAGGCGCACGCGGCTTCGCCCAGCGACTGGCCGACCACCGCGGCGGGCTTGGCGCCATGATGCTTGAGCAGCTCGCCCAGCGCGATCTGGATCGCAAAGATGGTGACCTGGGTGGTCTCGATGCCGTAGTCCTGCGAATCGTCCAGGATCAGCTCGAGCACCGAGTAGCCCAGCTCGTCTTGGACCAGCGCATCGACCTTCTCGATCCACTCGGCGAAGACCTGGTCGCGCAGGTACAGGCTCTTGCCCATCTTGCGGTGCTGGGCACCGAACCCGGCGAGCACCCACACCGGGCCGCTGGTCACCGGCCCGTCGACGCTGAACACGTTCGGCCGCTGCTTGCCTTCGGCGATGGCCCGCAATCCCTTGATGGCCTCGTCGTGGTCATGCGCCAGCACCACCGCGCGAGAGCGGCCGTGGTTGCGGCGCGACAGCGATCGGCCGATCGACTCCAGCGACGCCGCCTGGCCCTCGGGGCTTTCCATCCAGTCCGCCAATTCGGCGGCGGCGGCCTTTTTCCGAGACGTCAGGAACGCCGACACCGCAAGCGGGATCAAAGGGGCCGTAACCTCTTGTGCCGCAAGCTCTTCCAACGCAGCCGCCTTAAGCGCCAGCGCTTCTTCGGTCACGCCGGGCAGCTCGGGCTCTTCGTCTGCGGCCGCAGCGCCGTCGGTAATGATTTCGCCGTACTCGTCGAACCGCAGCGCGTGGCTTTCGAGCGGGCCCGCCTCGGCCGGGGCCGCTGCTACCGGTAGCGCAGCTTCGGGTTCCGGCTCCCGTTCGATGACGTCACGTGGTAGGACCTCGCGCACCACCACGTGCGCGTTGGCGCCGCCGAAGCCGAAGCTGGACACCCCAGCCAGCGCGTAGCCGCCATAGCGCGGCCAGTCGGCCACCGTGTCGATGACCTTCAGCCGCATCGCGTCGAAGTCGATGTATGGGCTGGGGCCGGCGAAGTTGATCGACGGCGGCAGCTTGTCGTGCTGCAGGGCTAACACCACCTTGGCCATGCTGGCCACACCGGCCGCCGCCTCCAGGTGGCCAATGTTGGTTTTCACCGCACCCAGCAGCGCCGGCCGATCGGCCGGACGTCCCCTGCCGACCACCCGGCCCAGCGCCTCGGCCTCGATCGGGTCACCGAGGATGGTGCCGGTGCCGTGCGCCTCGATGTAGTCGACATTGCGCGGATCGATGCCGGCGTCCTTGTAGGCCCGGCGCAACACGTCGGCCTGCGCGTCCTGGTTGGGTGCGATCAGGCCGTTGGACCGGCCATCGTGGTTGACCGCGCTACCGGCGATGACCGCGAGGATCTGGTCGCCGTCTCGGCGGGCGTCGTCGACCCGCTTGAGCACCACCATGCCGGCACCCTCGGACCGGGTGTAGCCGTCTGCGTCCGCCGAGAACGACTTGATGCGGCCGTCGGGCGCCAGCACCGCGCCGATCTCGTCGAAACCGATGGTCACCATGGGAGTGATCAACGCGTTCACCCCGCCGGCGACGACGACGTCGGCCTCGCCGTTACGCAGCGCTTGCACGCCCTGATGGATGGCGACGAGCGAACTCGAGCACGCGGTATCGATGGTGACCGACGGTCCCCGGAAGTCGTAGAAGTACGAGACCCGGTTGGCAATGATCGAGGTGCTGGTGCCGGTGATGGCATAGGGATGCGCGACCGTCGGGTCGGAGACGGCCAGGAATTGGTAGTCATTGGTGGTGCTGCCGACGAACACGCCGACGGCTTCGCCGCGCAGGCTTGACGGTGGGATCCGGGCGTGCTCAAGCGCCTCCCAGGTCAGCTCCAGCGCCATCCGCTGCTGCGGGTCGATGTTGTCTGCCTCGGTCTTGGCCACCGCGAAGAACTCCGAGTCGAAGCCCTTGATGTCCTTCAGGTAGCCGCCGCGGGTGCGCGCCGATGCGACCCGCTGGGCGATGCGAGGCTCTTCAAGGAATTCCGACCAGCGGCCCTCGGGCAGGTCGGTGATGCCGTCGCGGCCCTCCAGTAGCGCCTGCCAGGTCTCCTCGGGGCTATTCATGTCGCCGGGCAGCCGGGTCGACAGGCCCACGATCGCGATGTCGACACGTTCGGCGGGGCCGCTGCGTGTCCAATCGACATTGCCGGAATCGTCGGCCTCAACCTCGGGCTCGCCCTCAACGATCCGGGTGGCAAGCGATTCGATGGTCGGATGCTGGAAGGCCACCGCGACCGAAAGGGTGACGCCGGTCAGGTCTTCGATATCGGCGGCCATCGCCACGGCATCCCGCGACGCCAGGCCCAGCTCCACCATCGGCACCGACTCGTCGATGTCGTCCGGGGACTTGCCCACCGCCTTACCCACCCAGTTGCGCAGCCACTGCCGCATCTCGGCGATGGTCATATCAGGCTTGTTGGCGGGCAGGTTCTCCTGGGATTCCGATACGTCAGACATAGGCCCCTACTCAGGATTCCGTCGCAAAAACCGTCGGAGAACCGACGCCGCTGCGCAGCGTGCCGTCGAGGTAGGCCGCACGGCAGGCACGCCGGCCGATCTTGCCGCTGGACGTGCGAGGAATCGTGCCGGCCTGCACCAGTAGCACGTCGCGGACGGTCACTCCGTGCCCGACGGCGATCGCCGCCCGGATGTCGTCCGCGATGGGCTGGTAGTCCAGCTTGTGCGCGCCCGCGGCCCGCTCGCCCACGATCACCAGCTGCTCGGAGGTGTCCTCGGCGTCGAACTTCAGCCCGGCGTGCGGGTCGTCGAAGACATTCTGCGGCAACTGGTTGGCCGGCACCGAAAAGGCGGCCACGTAGCCAACGCGCAACGCCTTCGTCGCTTCCTGCGCGGTGTACTCCAGGTCCTGCGGGTAGTGGTTACGGCCGTCGATGATGACCAGGTCCTTGATCCGGCCCGCTATATAGAGGTGCCCCTTGAAGTACGTGCCGTAGTCGCCGGTGCGTACCCACAGCCCGTCGTCGGAGGCTCCCTCGGCGTGTGACTCAGGGATTCGCGACTTGAGGATGTTTTTAAAGGTTTCGGAGGTCTCGTCCGGTTTACCCCAGTAGCCGACACCGAGGTTGTTGCCGTGCAGCCAGATCTCGCCGATCTGTCCATCCGGGAGCTCGCTGGCCGTGTCGACATCGACGATGACCGCCCACTCGTCGACGCCGATCTTGCCCGCCGAGACCTGCGCGACCGCGTTCGGTGCGTCGGCGGCGACCTCGACGAAGCGCTGCTTGTTCAGCTCGTCCCGGTCGACGTGGATCACCGTCGGTTCCTCGTCCATCGGGGTGGTGGAGACGAACAGTGTCGCCTCCGCCAGACCATAGGACGGCTTCACCGCGGTCGGGCGCAGGCCGTACGGTTCGAAGGCTTTGAAGAACTTGCGCATCGACGCCGGCGACACCGGCTCGCTGCCGTTGAGGATCCCCTTGACGTTGCTCAGGTCCAGAGGCGGCTCGTCGTCGCGGGGCAGGCCACGCATCGCGGCGTGCTCGAACGCGAAGTTCGGCGCGGCCGAGAAGACGCCACCGGTCTCCCCGGGCTTCCGCGCGAGCTCACGGATCCAGCGGCCCGGCCGGCGCACGAACGCGGCGGGCGTCATAAACGTGAAGCTATGGCCGAGCACCGTCGACAACAACGTCGTGATCAGGCCCATGTCGTGGAAGAACGGTAACCAGCTGCACCCGCGGTCACCTTCCTGACCTTCCAGGGCATTCAGCACCTGCAGCACGTTGGTGGGCAGGTTCAGGTGGGTGATCTGGACGCCCGACGGAATGCGGGTCGAGCCGGACGTGTACTGCAAGTAGGCGGTGGTGGACTCGTTGGCTTCCGGCTCCTGCCACGTGGCGGCCACCTCGGTGGGCACCGCGTCGACCGCGATGACGCGCGGCCGTTCCTTGGCCGAACGGTTGCGAATGAACTTGCGGACACCTTCGGCGGAGTCGGTGGTGGTCAGGATGGTCGACGGTGCGCAGTCGTCGAGCACCGCGTGCAGCCGGCCGACGTGGCCGGGCTCGGCGGGGTCGAACAACGGCACCGCGATCCTGCCGGAGTACAGCGCGCCGAAGAACGAGACGAGGTAGTCCAGGTTCTGCGGGCAGAGGATGGCGATGCGGTCGCCCGGCTGGGTGACCTGCTGCAGACGGGCCCCCACGGCGCGGTTGCGGGCACTGAATTCCGACCACAAGATGTCGCGCTCGACACCGTCGCGCTCGGTGGAGAAGTCCAGGAACCGGTAGGCGAGCTTGTCGCCGCGAACCTTGGCCCACTTTTCGACGTGACGAACCAGGTTGGTGTTCTCCGGGAACCTGATCTTTCCGTTCACGATGAACGGGTTGTGGTACGCCATGCCGCCCTCTCCTGTCACAACACATCGGTCGGCTTCGCCGCCGGTCACATCTCGGTGTCGGCTCCGCCGACTGTTCTACCTGCACGCCGACCAGCCCCGAAACCGGCCCTGAAAGGCGCACGCTCGCGGCGTGCGCCCCTTCAATGGTCACTTCGAGCCAGCTTCAACCCGATCGGGTCACCACATGCTCTTAAATATCTCTTAATGTTAAGGGGCGGCGCGCGGCAGACCAAATCACAAGGTACCGCTGATAGCGCCCACTACAGCGCCAGCACATCCCATGTCGGACCCATGTTTCACCCGTGTTTGGGATGCGGCGCCTTCTCAACAAGCCCGCGCGCCCAGTTCAATGTCCACTCGGTCGCCGGCTGCCCGTCGGAATTCCAGAAATCGGGCGTGCCATACATCGCATGAACCGGCTGCCCGGCACCGCCGGCCAGCGTGTTCAGCGTGGTCGGCAGGTTCGCCGGACTGAACGCTTCTTGCGGGGCGGCGCAGATCAGGTCACCCTCCGCACAAATCTCATTCGTTCGGCTGTCGAGCGCACCGAAACCGCCCGGCCGCGCGCCGGTCATGGTCAAGCCGAGCCCGGACAGCACCGGAACTTCGTGGAGGGTCACCTCAGCACCTTCGCCCGGCGGATTGGGTGGGATGTCGTTACCCACCCCCTGCTGGCGACGCCCGTCCGCGATCAACGTCACGCCGAGGACCAGGTCCTCGTCGACGGGCCCACGGCCGTTGCCGATATCGCTGGCGACATCGCCGGCGATCACCGCGCCCTGCGAGAAGCCGATCAGGACGTAGCTGGTCAACGGGCATTTGTTGTTCATGTCCGTCATCGCCTGGACCATCGCGCGGGTGCCTTCCGCCCGGCTGTCGTTGTAGGACATTTGGTTGTCGGAGGTCAGCGGATTGTGGAACTGCGCCGTGTAGGGAACGGTGTAGGTCTGCACCCGCGAGCCGGGGAACTGCTGGGCGATCGGGCCCGTCACAGTGAGCAGCAACGCCTTCGGGAATTGCACCGGTTTGAGCGGGTCGTCCGTCGGCGACGATTCCCAGGTTCCGGGAACCGAAACCAGCTGCACGTCGGGGCAGGAGGCGTCCTGGAAGGCGGGTCGGGGCTTGCGTGGGTGGGACGTGGTCGGCCCCGGCGTCAAGACCCCGGGCGGCACCGCGCTGGGCGGGGTCTCGTGGCGGCGCAGTATGACCACCACCGCCACAATGACCAGCGCCACGACACATGCCATTGACCCAGCCGCGGTCCAGGCGAGGATGCGGTGGCGTCGTCGACGCCGGGAGTTCTTGGCCATGTTCTCCTGCTAACAGAGTCAGTTAGGTGCCAGCGTGGCTGCACCGCCCTCTGCTGCACTCCACTACACGGTACCGGCTCGCTGCGCGGCCCCGACCGGTCCCGATGACCGCGCAGGAACCTATGCAGCGCGGCTCAGCTCACCGGATCGCGCCGACGATATCGCCGGACATGGCGCCCAACTGTGCCGACCACGAGCCCCAGCCGTTATCGCCGCCGCCTGGGAAGTCAAAGTGGCCGTTGTGGCCGCCGACGTTGCGATACTGCTGGTAGAACGACCTGCTGTCGCCCATTGCCGCGCCGGCTTGGCCGATCATCGCGGCGGGATTGCTGGCCCCCGGGTTGGTCGGGCTCCACACCCAGACTCGGGTGTTGTTCTGCGCCAGCAACCCGGCGTGCACCCACGGGTCGTGCCACTTCCACCGGCCCAGCTGTGGGGCACCCCACATGCCGTTGCCGTCCACGCCGCCGAATTGCTGCAAGCCGGCCAGAATCGCACCGTTGGTCGTGGTGCTCGACGGGTACAGGAACCCGGACAACGAACCGGCGAAGCCGAAGCGGTCGGGGTGGAAGGCGGCCAGCGCCATCGCACCATAGCCGCCCTGAGATGCACCAACGGCGGCATGGCCACCGGGTGCCAGGCCCCGGTTTGCGGCCAGCCAATCGGGGAGCTCGCTGGACAGGAAGGTCTCCCACTGCTTGCTGCCGTCCTGCTCCCAGTTGGTGTACATGCTGTAGGCACCACCGGCAGGCGCGGCCACCGAGATCCCCTTGCCGGCCAGCGTGTTCATCGCGTTTCCCGCGGTGACCCAATTGCTGACATCCGGGGCGGCGTCGAAGGCGTCCAGCAGATACACCGCATGCGGGCCGCCGGCCAAGAATGCCACCGGGATATCGCGGCCCATCGCCGCCGAGGGCACCATCAGGGTCTCGTACGGGGCGGCCTTGGCGGTGGATCCCGCCGCCACCGTGACACCGCCCAACGCGATCGATAGCACGGCAACGCAGAACAGCCGCAGCGACACCGACAGACCCCTCATGTACCCACCTCCATGTGTAGCGCACTTCCATATGTAGCGCTGTGTGCACACAGCGTCCGTCTTGCGGCAAGACCCGACCCGCAAGGTAGCTAACCACACCGCGCACGACGGGATAAAGGGGAGATAACGGGCGAATAACTAATGGCGGCGACCCGTGGGGTCGCCGCCATTAGTCGTTGCCGTAGGACCTAGAGAGGACTAGGTGCCCTGGGTGGTACCGGTGCCGTTGGTACCGGTGTTGGGGGTGGCCCCCAGCACGCGCTGCAGGTCAGGCTTCATGGCGTTGAGCTGCGCGCCCCAGTACTCCCAGCTGTGGGTACCACTGTCCGGGAAGTTGAACACCGCGTTGTGGCCGCCACCGGCGTTGTAGGCGTCCTGGAACTTGATGTTGCTGGTCCGCACGAAGCCCTCCAGGAACTTGGCGGGCAGATTGTTGCCACCCAGGTCCGACGGCTTGCCGTTACCGCAGTACACCCACAGGCGGGTGTTGTTGGCAATCAGCGTGCCGACATTCAACAGCGGGTCGTTGCGCGCCCACGCCGGGTCATCCTTCGGGCCCCACATGTCGGAGGCCTTGTAGCCGCCGGCGTCACCCATCGCGAGGCCGATCAGCGAAGGACCCATCGCCTGGGACGGGTCGAGCAGACCCGACATCGCACCGGCGTAGATGAACTGGTGCGGGTGGTAGGTCGCCAGGTTCAGTGCGGACGCGGCAGCCATCGACAGACCGACCGCGGCGCTGCCCGTGGGCTTGACGCTCTTGTTGGCCGACAGGTACTGCGGCAGCTCGCTAGTCAGGAACGTTTCCCACTTGTAGGTCTGGCAGCCGGCCTTGCCGCAGGCGGGCTGGTACCAGTCGGTGTAGAAGCTGGACTGCCCACCAACCGGCATGACGATCGACAGGCCCGACTGGTAGTACCACTCGAACGCCGGGGTATTGATGTCCCAGCCGTTGAAGTCGTCCTGCGCGCGCAGGCCGTCGAGCAGGTACACCGCGGGCGAGTTGGCCCCGCCGCTCTGGAACTGGACCTTGATGTCGCGGCCCATCGCCGCGGAAGGCACCTGCAGGTACTCCACCGGCAGGCCCGGCCGCGAGAATGCTCCCGCGGTCGCCGAGCCGCCGATGACACCGACCAGACCCGACAGCAGGGCCGCGCCAACGGCTCCCACCACGAGTCGGCGCGGCATACCTGTCACGGCGCCACGAAACCTGTCAACAAGCTTCATCCTTGCTTCCTCATCCTCATCGTTTAGGCGCATCCGGTGTAGTGGGCGCATCCCTGAACTAGGTCGGACTGCATTGCGCTGAGCGCCTGCAGTGCCCGTGTAGTCAACCACAACTTTGGGCTTGCACTCTCCTCGAGAGCGGCGCCCAAACCGTTATCTGACGGCGATTTGGCGTATTTTTCCGTTCCGAAGCGGCGTCCGGAAATGGCATTTCCGCATGTGCCCGCGGTTCGACGCCCGCTGGTAGCGGGTCAAATGTGATGTTGCTGTCAGTATTGAGTCACCCGGCGTGCCGGGTGGGGCGCGCAATCGATGAACATTCGGGGGCAAATTCACCTACCGCCCGTCACTCACGAGGCGGGGCGGGGGGAGTCTGGGGCACCTCGAGCCCACACCTGACGAGCTCGTAGAGCGGCACGCGGTCGATCCGATATCGGGTGAATTCAAAGGAGTGCACCACGTTCGAGATGAACCGGTGCAAAGTCATCGGCGCCCGCACCGAGTTCAGCACCGCTTGGGTGGCGGGGCACTGCAAGGCCGCCTCGGCCTGCGCAACCCACGCCTGATCGAGGTATCCGGGAACTCCCGGATACCACTTCACCCATGGGCCGTCGGCGATCACCCAGTCCGGGAACAGGTTCTTGTCGTGGCCGATCCGGCCGTGCTTCAGCCGCTCCGTGTGTTGCGCCAGCGGGTTTGCCAATCCGATTTGATCGATGACCCTGACGTCAAGTCCAACGTTCATGCCCAGCATGCCAAGGTTCGTGAAAAACACTGCATGATGCGACTTTTCGTATGGCCTTTGGCCCGCTGGCGCCGGTGGCGGTGGCTGGATCATGGGCACGAGATCCCACTGAGTGTAATTGCCAGACGGCAGCAACAACGCCCCATCGGGGGTGTTGCTGAGTGCCACCAGGACGGCGGCCATCCTCGGGTAATCGAGGTAGTCGGCGGCGGTCAGCGGATGCGCGCGCCCGGTCGCCTGCGCATAGAACCGACGCTCGTCGACGATCCCCGAATAGGTGACGTGGGTGGCGTCGTCGCCCATTCCCGGCGAGTTTGCCGCCCACAGCGACCAACCCGCCACCGCCAACCAGAGCGCGCTGACAGCACCGGCTAGCCAATAACCGGTCTCTCGCGAGAAGTCCTTGCCGTCGGGCACCAGCACGGGAATGACCGCCACCGGAGCCAGCAAACAAAACAGCGGCGCCAGCAACACTCGGCCGTGCATGAAGTCGCCACCTTGCCGGATCCAATACAGCCCCTGCAGCAGCCCGCTGACCACGATGAATGCCACCACGGCCGGTGGGCTTTGCACGGCCCGAGCCACCCGGCCGTAGTTGGGTGCCAGCACCGGACGCAGGAATGAGGGCCGGCGGCGCATCGACATGAGCAGCAGCCCGAGCGGCACCAGCAGCACGACCGGCACCCAAAGCGCGTACGGCCGGTTGAAATTCGACAGATAGATCATGCCTTGCGACCACTTGTCGCCGGCCGCGTCCTTTGCCAGGGCGGTGCCCGGCACCAGCAGCCCGTAGTAGCCCATCCGGAATATCTGGTAGGCAACCGGCAGGAAGCCCCCGGCCACCACGAGCAGGACACGGCGTTGCCAGGTGCGGGCGGCGATGAGCATCATGATCAGCGCGAGCCCGCCGATGAGCGCGAACTCGGGCCGGACCAGCACGCTACATCCGGCGACAACGGCCAATGCGCCGATGAATACCGGGTTCTCCGCGCGGACCCGCAACGGCTGCGACCAACAGACCATCAGCCACCACAACAGCCCCAGATAGGTCAGCACCAACCCGCTCTCCAGGCCCGAGGTGGCGAAGTCTCGTGCCGGCGGCACCGCGATGTAGACCAGCGCCCCGGCGGGCAGCATGATGGCCCGGCGGCCGCGCAGGCTGGGTGCGTACAACCGGCCCGTCCCCAGCATGAGCAACACCACACCCAGCACCGAGAGCGTCAGGGCCACAGCCAGCGCCACATATTCCAGGCGCATCGGCCCACCCACCCAGCCGGCCACGTACAGCAAGTAGGTCCACACCGTCGACGTGTTCGCCTCAACTCGCTCGCCCTGGTTGAACACCGGTCCGTTGCCGGCCAGCAGATTTCGCACCGTGCGCAGCACGATCAAGCCATCGTCGGCGATCCAGCGCCGTTGCCAAGCGCCCCAACCGAACAGCACGGCTACCACCGCCACGCTGACCCACAGACTGATCCGGACGACGGGGTCGTAGGGGAACACCGGCCGGCTGCCGCGTCGCGCGGCAGGGCGGCGCGACAGCGCGGCTACTTGGAGGGCCTTGAGCTTTTCGCTAGCCGAAAGCAACTGCGGCACCAACAGTTCCGATCCACGCGAGCGCCAGCAACTGCAACACGCGGTCACGCAGCGCTATGTCTTCGGGCTCCCCGGCCAGGCCGCCGTCGACGTCCACGGCGTAGCGCAGGATCGCAATGGTGAACGGAATCATCGACACCGCGAACCAGGATCCGCTGTAGCCGTCGCGTTCGAAGGCCCACAGCCCGTACGTCAACACCACCGCGGTGGCCGACAGCGTCCAGACGAAGCGCAGATAGGTGCTGGTATAGCTTTCCAGCGACTTGCGGATCGCCGCGCCGGTGCGTTCGGCCAATTGCAGCTCGGCGTAGCGCTTTCCGGCCACCATGAACAGCGACCCGAATGCCATCGTGAGCAAGAACCACTTGGACAGCGGGATGTCGGCGGCCACACCACCGGCGATGGCGCGGATCAAGTACGCCGACGACACGATGCAGATGTCGATCACCGCTTGGTGCTTGAGCCCGAAGCAGTATCCCAGCTGAATGCCGATGTAGACGATCATGACAAGCACGAGGTTCGGCGTCAGCAGCCAGGCGATGGCCAGCGACGCCACACCCAGCGTGGCCGCCAGGGCGTAGGCCAGCCACTCTGGTACCACACCGGCCGCGATGGGCCGGAACCTCTTGGTGGGGTGCTCCCGGTCCGCCTCGACATCGCGCACGTCGTTGACCAAGTACACCGACGAGGCAGCCAGGCTGAACACCACGAACGCCACGGACACCTTGGTCAGGACCTCGGTGTAGTCGTAGCGGACTCCGCCGCCCAATGCGGCCAGCGGCGCGGCCAATACCAAGACGTTCTTCACCCACTGCCGCGGGCGGATCGCCTTGACGACGCCGACGACCAGGTTTGCCGGAGGGCCGGTCACAGAAGCCAGGTCATCGCTCATTCAGTCACACCTCCGTCGACTCGGACCGCGATGGCCGCGACGGCGGCGCCGAGAGCAACGCCGGCGGCCACATCGCTGGGGTAGTGCACGCCAGCCAGTATTCGCGACAGCGCCATCGGCGGTATCAGCACCGCCGGAGCCATGCCTTTGGGCAGACCTACAGCCCGGCCAATCAGGATAGCGGCGGCAGTGGTCGAGGTGGCGTGCGCTGAAGGGAAGCTCAGTTGACTCGGTACGCCCACATTGACCGCGACGGCCGGGTGGTGCGGGCGCTTACGCCGCACCACCCGCTTGATGAGAACGGCGGCGGCGTGGGCGGCGAAGCTGCCGGTCCCGGCGACCAACCACTCCCGGCGCCGGCGCGGCGCCACGACCGCACCCAGCAGCGATACCACCAGCCAGCCGATGCTGTGCTCGCCGAAGAAAGATAGCCCGCGCGCCGCGGCGAGCGTCCACGGTCGGTCAGCGAGTGCGGACTGAACGGCCACCATGGCGGCGACTTCGCCGCGCGGCGGCGCGGGTTCAGGCATGCTCAGGCTCGTTGTGAGACAGCAGAGCCGTCTCCCACTTTTGTTTGCTGGACAGCACCGGCAATGCGTCGCGATACGCCCTGCGCATCTCGTCGAACCGGCGCACCAGCCGGCGTTGCCGACGCAGCGAACCGAATAGCAGCGAGAACATCTTGGCGCGATCGCGCTGCCGGTAGACCACCCCGCACCCGTCGGCCGTCGTGACGGTGACGCCGTCGACCGTGCACAACCGGAACCACCGCGCATCCTGGGTGGGCACGTTGAATTCCGGGCGCACATGGTGGGCCGGATCTGCGACCTTGAGATTGTGCAAGATCCCGCGGGCCAGCCGGTATCCGATGACCACAGGGTTCACCGGCGGCTTCATCACTTTGTTCTTGTGCAACGGCGGCGGCAGCTCGCTTGCCGCCGGCAGCACGACCGCGTCTGGATAGGCCTTGCGGATACGGTGCACCTCCGGCAGCGCCGACTCCAGGATCGAAAAGATGTGCTCGGGCCCTGCAAGGAAATCGTCGATGGCCTTGTTCTGGATCTCTACCGTTGAATATTCAAGGCAGGCAAGGTGTTTCAGCGTCGCCTTGAGGTGGCTGCGGACTAGCCCGGTGACGTCACCGTTCCAGTGCATTGCGGCGACGACCAGCCGGTTTCTCAGGTGGAAGTACGCCTGCCAGTCAATGGCGTCGTCCTTGTCGCTCCAAGCCATGTGCCAGATCGCGGCGCCGGGCAGCGTGACCGTCGGGTAGCCGCGCTCGGCGGCCCGCAGACCGTAGTCGGCGTCGTCCCACTTGATGAACAGCGGTAGCGGCTGTCCCAACTCCTCGGCAACCTGCCGCGGGATCATGCACGTCCACCAGCCGTTGTAGTCAACGTCGATGCGCCGGTGCAGCAGCCTGCTCTTGTCTTCCTGGTCGTTCAACGGATATTCGGCGAAGTCGTGGTCGTACTCCGCGTGCGGCGCGGCGGTCCACATGAAGTTCGAGCGGTTGACGACTTCGCCCATGATGTGCAGGTGCGACGGCTCCTGCAGGTTCAGCATCTGGCCGCCCACCAGCATCGGCGACTTGGCGAAGCGGTGCATCGCCAGCACCCGCAGAATCGAGTCCGGTTCGATGCGGATGTCGTCATCCATGAACAGGATCTGTTGGCAATCGGTGTTTTTCAGCGCCTCGTACATCACCCGGCTGTAGCCGCCGGAACCGCCCAGATTGGGCTGGTCGTGGATGGAGAGCCGATTGCCCAAGCGCTCGGCCGCGGCAGGAAAGTCGGGATGGTCGCGCACCTTGCGGGTTCCCTGGTCCGGCACGATCACCGCGCCGATCACCGCGTCCACCAATGGGTCGGCGGTCAGCTCGCGCAGCGCATTCGCGCAGTCGGCGGGACGGTTGAATGTCGGAATGCCCACAGCGACGTTGGCCGCGCCCGGAGCCGCAATGGTGGCGTACCAGCCGCCGCTGAGCAATGTGACCTTGGTGTCGGTGGTGATGTCGAACCAGATCCAGCCGCCGTCCTCAAAAGGCTGCAGTCCCACCTCGATCTCGAGCGCCTGGGGCTGCTCGTCAGCACTGGCAAACTCGCGGCCTTCGACGAAGATGCGCGCCCCGGTCGCCTTGGTTCGGTAGACGTCGAGACGTCCGGCACCGGTCAGCTCGACACGCAACACCACTGACTTGCAGATGGTCCAGCGGCGCCAGTAGCTGGCCGGAAACGCATTGAAGTAGGTAGCGAACGACACCTCGGACTCGGCGCCGATCTGCAAGGAGGTGCGGCTTGTCGCGTGCGCGCGCCGCGAATTCGTGGTCGATTCCACCAGGTACAGCTTGCGCACGTCGAGGGGTTCACCCGGGCGGGGCAGGATGATTCGGGAAAGCAGGCTTACGGCAGTCAATTGCGCGCACCTTCTTCCGCTGCCTGTTCCGCCAGGGACTTGCCATCACGCAGATGCGGCGCGAGGACGTTGTCGAACATGTTCAAAGCGCTGGCAATGGCCATATGCATATCCAGATATTGGTAGGTGCCCAAGCGTCCGCCGAAAAGTACCTTCGCCGACGCGGTCTCGGACTTCGCCCTGGCTCGATAGGCGGCCAACAGGACGCGGTCGGCCTCGGTATTGATCGGATAGTAGGGCTCGTCGTCGTCTCCGGCGAACCGGGAGTATTCCCGCATGATCACGGTCCTGTCGGTCGGGTAGTCGCGCTCGGGGTGAAAGTGGCGGAACTCGTGGATGCGGGTGTAGGGGACGTCGGCGTCGTTGTAGTTCATTACCGGGGTGCCTTGAAAGTCACCGGTCGGTAGCACTTCGACCTCGAAATCCAGCGTGCGCCAACCCAGCCGGCCTTCGGCGTAGTCGAAGTAGCGGTCCAAGGGGCCGGTGTATACAACTGGCGCGTCGGGATTGCCTTCGCGCAGCTGCTCGCGGACATCGAACCAGTCGGTGTTCAGCCTGACCTCGATGCGGTCGTCGGCGGCCATGTTCTGTAACCACGCCGTGTAGCCGTCGACGGGCAGTCCCTCATAGGTGTCGCTGAAGTAGCGGTTGTCGAAGTTGTAGCGCACCGGCAGCCGATTAATGACGGCAGCCGGAAGCGTGGCGGGGTCGGTCTGCCACTGCTTGGCGGTGTAACCCTTGACAAACGCCTCGTAGAGCGGCCGGCCGATCAACGAGATGGCCTTCTCCTCTAGGTTCTGCGCGTCTGCGGTCTCGATCTCGGCGGACTGTTCGGCGATGAGCTGGCGCGCTTCGTCGGGAGTGAAGTACTTGCCGAAGAACTGCGAGACCAGACCCAGACCCATCGGAAACTGGTAGGCCTGCCCGTTGTGCATCGCATACACCCGGTGCTGGTACCCGGTGAAGTCGGTGAACTGGCGCACGTATTCCCACACCTTCTTATTGGAGGTATGAAACAGGTGCGCACCGTACTTGTGGACTTCGATGCCGGTTTGCGGCTCGGGTTCGGAGTATGCGTTGCCGCCGATATGCGGCCGCCGGTCGACGACAAGGACACGCTTGTCGAGTTGGGTAGCCACGCGCTCGGCAATCGTCAGGCCGAAAAATCCGGAGCCGACGACGAAGAGGTCGAAACGAGCGGGGAGGTCGAAACGCGAGATCATCGGTTGCCTAGGGTATCTGACCTTGCTGCCAAAACCCGACTTGACGGTGCGCGGTGGGTCCGGATTCTCCCAGGTACTGCGACGTTCCGGTGGTTTTCCGGTGGTTCACATCGGTCGAACGTCACACACGAGAAGCACTCACGTCGCGATTGCCTCACGATTCGATATCACCACTCTAGTCACATCAATCCCACTCGTACCATCGGTCGTGTGGGTTTCATGCCGTGCATGCCACGCAACGCCTAACCAGATTGAGGAGACTTCCGTGCCGAACCGACGCCGACGCAAGCTTTCGACAGCCATGAGCGCGGTCGCCGCCCTGGCAGTCGCGAGTCCATGTGCATACTTTCTTGTCTACGAAGCAACTAGCGGCCCCAAGCAGCCCGAGCACCACGAGTTCAAGCAAGCGGCCAACATCGCTGACCTGCCGGGCGAGTTGATCGGCGCACTCTCGCAGGGGTTGTCGCAGTTCGGAATCAACGTGCCTCCGGTCCCCGCCCTCGGCGGCACCAGTACCGCCAGCACCGGCCTGGGTAGCCCCGGCTTGGGGCCCAGTCCCGGTTTGACAAGTCCGGGCCTGACCAGCCCGGGCCTTACCAGCCCGGATCTGACCAGCCCCGGTCTGACGCCGTCGACACCTGGATCCCTGGCCCTGCCAGGTACCACAGTGACGCCACCGCCGACGCCCGGTGCTGGAGTCAACCCCGCACTCACCAACCCCGCGCTGACTAGCCCGACCGGGCTTGCGCCGGGCCTGACCAGCCCGACGGGGCTAAGCCCTGCCGCGGGTACCGGCGAGATTCCCATCACCTCTCCGGTCGGATTGGATCCCGGCGCCGACGGCACATACCCCATCCTGGGCGACACATCGGGCCTGGGTGGTGTCGGTAGCGGCACTGGTCTGGCGCCAGTCAGCCCGGCCAGCACCGGATCCGGCGGCGGCGGGCTCGTCAATGACCTGATGCAAGCGGCCAACCAGTTGGGTGCGTCTCAGGCCATCGACCTGCTCAAGGGCCTGGTGATGCCGGCAATCATGCAGGGCGTTCAGAACGGCGGCGCCGGCGCAGCCGGTGCCGCGCCAGGCGCGCCCGCGTTGCCGGCCGGTGCGGTACCCGCGGCGGCGGGTGCAGTGCCGGCGCCGGCCGCTCCGGTGGCGGGTGCAATACCGGCCCCGGCCGCCCCGGTGGCGGGTGCAATACCGGCCCCGGCCGCCCCGGCGGCGGGTGCAATCCCAGCCCCGGCCGCGCCGGCGGCCGCCCCGGCGACCCCAGAACTGGTGCCAGTGACCTAGATCCCCGTCCAGACAAAAGCCCTCCAACCTGTCACCTGACGACACCGCAGAGTCGCACTGGGCCCGGGTCCCGGCAAACCCACCCAGCAACAATCCTCTGCGGTGTCGTCGACATGTTTTGAACGTTTATCCCGTGTCGCCTCATAAGAAACATTAGACACACACGTAACATCGGCTGGTGCCCCGCAGCCGTGCACCGACGATGTTGCTTACCGCTATCGCGGCGACGGTGGTCATTGTCTCGTGCGTGCTGAACCGTCCTCCGCAGGGCACCCACGAGACACCACCGCGTCGCGACACCCATCTCGCCGAGCGGCCGCTGATCGGGCTCGGTGGTGGTGTGACGGTGCGCGAGCTCAATCAGGACACACCGTTTGCACTGGTCGCGCTGACCGGCGATCTGGCCGGCACCTCAACCCGCGTGCGAGCCAAGCGCCCCGACGGGTCGTGGGGGCCCTGGTACCAGACCGAATATGAAACCGCAGCGCCGGACCCGGGCCCGGAGGGGACTTCCCGGGGCCCACGGAGCACCGATCCGGTGTTCGTCGGCACCACCACGACCGTGCAGATCGCGGTGACCCGCCCGATCGACGCGCCGGTGACCCAGCCGCCGCCCGGCGGTGAGCCCGACGAGCGCGGCCTCGGCTACCGTCCCGCGACGAAAGAACAGCCCTTCGGTCAGAACATCTCCGCGATCCTCATCTCACCGCCCCAGGCACCGGCCGAAACACACTGGAACCCGCCGACCGGGGTCACCATGCCGGGGCAGGCGCCGGCCATCATCAGCCGCGCGGAATGGGGTGCCGACGAGTCGTTGCGTTGCGGTACGCCGCAATACGACAACGGTGTTCGCGCCGCGGTGGTGCACCACACCGCCGGCAGCAACGACTATTCACCCCTGGAGTCGGCGGGGATCGTCAAAGCCATCTACACCTACCACAGCAAAACCCTGGGCTGGTGCGACATCGCCTACAACGCGCTGGTCGACAAGTACGGCCAGGTGTTCGAGGGCAGCGCCGGCGGGCTCACCAAGGCGGTCGAAGGCTTTCACACTGGCGGCTTCAACCGCGACACCTGGGGTGTGGCGATGATCGGCAATTTCGATGACATGGCGCCCACGCCGATTCAGCTGCGTACCGTCGGCAGACTGCTCGGCTGGCGGCTGGGCATGGCGGACGTCGATCCCAAGGGCACGGTGGAACTGGAGTCGGTGGGCGGTTCCTACACCACCTTTCCGGCCGGTGCCGTAGCCAAGTTGCCCGCCATCTTTACCCACCGCGACGTCGGCAACACCGACTGCCCCGGCAACGCCGCCTACGCCCTGATGGACGAAATTCGAGACATTGCATCACATTTCAACGATCCGCCCGAGGAACTGATCAAGGCGCTAGAGGGTGGCGCCATCTACGAACGTTGGCAGGCGCTGGGCGGGACGAACAGCGTGCTGGGTGCGCCAACATCGCCAGAGATGGAAGCAGCCGACGCGGCGCGGTACGCAACGTTTGCCAAGGGAGCGATGTACTGGGCGCCGGAGACGGGCGCCCAGCCGGTCACGGGGGCGATCTACGATGCCTGGGCCTCGCTGAGCTATGAGCGTGGCCCGCTCGGGCTGCCCACCAGTGCCGAGATCCACGAGCCGCTGTATATCGCGCAGAACTTCGCGCACGGAACCTTGAACTTCGAGCGGCTCACCGGCAATGTGACCGAGGTCGTTGACGGGATCACCACGCCGCTGTCGACGCAGGCCCCCAGTGGCCCGACGGTGCCGCCCGAGCACTTCTCGCTCCCAACGCATCCGGCCAACTGAGGTCGGCGATAGTCTGCGTCCTGTGCCCGAGACGCCGTATCTGACGATCGATCTCGGTCGGGTCCGTGATAACTTCCAGAACCTGCGCGCCTGCCTGCCCGATGCGCGGATCCGCTACGCGGTCAAGGCGAATCCAGCCGAACCGATTCTGCGTCTACTTGCCGCCGAAGGGGCGGCATTCGACGTGGCCTCCGTTGGCGAGATCGACGCGTGTGGCTCCGCCGGTATCGCAGGACGACTGCTGACGTTCGGCAATCCCATCAAAAAGCCGTCGGCGGTGGCTGCGGCGTACGCACGCGGGGTGCAGCGGTTTACGTTCGACACCGACCACGATGCGGGCTCGATTGCCGCGCACGCCCCCGGGGCGGGTGTGGAATGTCGCATCGCGCCGGCGTTTCCGTCGTCGGCGACGCCGTTCGGCCACAAGTTCGGCTGCGATCCCGCCGAGGCCGTCGGACTGCTGAGCCGAGCCCGCCAACTTGGGTTGCGAGCGGAAGGGGTCTGCTTCCACGTCGGCTCCCAACAGCTCGACCCGACGGCATGGGAGCTCGGAATACGGTGCGCTGTGCCAATTTTCGATGCGCTAGCCGACCTCACCACCATCAACGTCGGGGGCGGATTCCCCATCCCGTACGCGGCCGGCGCACCCGAGCTCGAGGCCGTCGCCGACGCGATCATGTCGGCGTTGACGCGTCATTTTGGTGACAACCCACCACAACTAGTGGTGGAACCCGGTCGGGTGATCGTGGGTGCTGCGGGGACGATCCGCTGTGAGGTGGTGTCCATACGGACCGGGACCGACGGGCGGCGCTGGGTGTATCTCGACATGGGTCGCTACAGCGGACTTGCAGAAACCGAGAATGAATACATCCGGTACCGGCTGCGGACCGACCGCGACGGCGAACGGGTCGACGATGCCGTCATCGCGGGGCCGACGTGCGACGGGGATGACGTGCTCTACCAGAGCTATCCGCTGCCCGTCACACTGCGTCCCGGCGATGGTCTGGTGATTGACGACGCCGGCGCTTACACCGCGAGCTACGGTTCGGTGGCATTCAATGGATTCCCGCCGCTGCCAACCTATTTCGAGGGCGGTATCAACAGTGTGCGGACCGAAATCGTCGAGCCGCTGGCGCCGGGGCTCACCCGAAGTTGGCGCGTCTTCGACGTGAGCTGTGACGTGCGTACCCCCTTCCAGGAGCTGGTCATCGGACGCACCGAACAGGGCGTGGCATTGTTCAGCGACGGCGAACGTCAGAGCACCGAGTTCAGCCAGCTCATCTATCACGAGGCGCTGCTGGTACCGGCGCTGCTCTTGGCGGACCAGGTCGAGCGGGTCCTCGTCATCGGCTCCGGCGAGGGGGTGGTGAGCCAGCTGGCGGTAGCCGCCGGGGCAACCCATGTCGATCACGTCGACATCGATCGCCAAGCGGTTCGGCTGTGCGCGCAGCACCTGCCCTACGGCTACACGATGAACGAATTGCGCAGGGCGGAACAAGGACTCGGTCCGGTCAGCGTGCACTATCGCGACGGCTGGGACTTTGTGGACCAAGCCACCATGTCATATGACCTAGTGGTCATCGACCTTCCCGACGAGCGAGCCGACCTCGCACAGCACAACCGCCTCTACGGCGCCTATTTTGTCCAAAGATGTCGCGACATAGCGCGTGTCGTCGTCAGTCAGGCCGGCTGCCCGACGCAGTGGCGCAACAAGTCGCTGCAGTTGTCGTGGCAGCGCTTTCATGAGACCTTCGACACCGTCGTGTATTTCGGCAGCGACGAGCACGAATGGGCGTTCCTATCGGGCCTGTCGGGGGCCGGCTGCGCGGACCCCGTCGCCGTGATGTCGGCTCGACTGCCGACGCTGACCTACCAACCCCGCACCATCGACACCGACTCGCTGATCGCGTCCACGGTCCCACCAAAGTCGCTGCGGGGCTAGCGGATGCAGGTCGCAACAGACGACTGCTGGCTATCGGCCGCCGACAGCTGCCACCGACGTAGGTGTCGCACCGTGTGTGACTAGTGTTACACTTTGGAGTATGCCGACGACGCACCGGCGCTATGCCATCACCGAAACCGATGAGATCAGCGCCGCGCTTGCGGTGGCACGCAGGGTGTGGCCAGACCTTGCCGAGAAGCCCGGTGCGCTGCTGCGTCGGCTGATTCTGACCGGCCGTAACAGTCTGGTTCACGATTTCGCCGCCACAGAGAAGGCCCGTCGCCAAGCGATTGACGCAACCAGCGGTGCGTTGGCTGGAGTGTTCGCGCCCAGCTATCTGGCTGATCTGCGAGAGGATTGGCCAGAGTGATCCTCTTGGATGCCAGCATCTTGATCGGGCACTTCGAACCGGCCGACTCGCACCACGCCCAAGCGACCGCAGTGCTGAATGCTCATCTGATGGACTCGTTCGCAGCAAGCGTGATCACCCTGGCCGAGGTCTATGCCGGCGCTGCTCGGTCCGGGCAAGCGCATCGCCTCAAAGAGCTTCTCGAGCAACTATGCATTGAGGAGTTGGACCTTCCCGCGGGCGCGGCGCTGCGTTTGGGCGAGCTCCGCGCGGCGACCAACCTGAAGATGCCCGACTGTTGTGTTCTCTACACCGCTGAGCACCATGACGCGGCGATCGCCACGTTTGACGACAAGCTGGCTGCCCGCGCCGGCGACATCGGCATCGCGGTGGTCGACGCTGGTGCCCTGTAGTGCGTACCTCGAGTCGCGAATTGCGCTAGGAGTCAATCGCATTCGCGCGTCGACAGCACCAACAGATCTGAGGATGTTGGCCTTCGGTTCAAAGAGCCTGGACCGTCCACGACTGGCCGCCGGCATCGCCTACTCCGCCTTGCCGACGCCGCCCGCCGTATCAGCCACCGCGTGATCTGTGCTCAGTGCACTCTCATACCCAGCCAGCATGTGCACATTGCACAAAAATGGCTGTCGCCCAACAAATCCCGGCTCAGGAGTTGGTAACTAGTGCGCCAAATCCCGTGCGGATTCAGACGGCGTCACACTACGCTCGCTTTGCCTACCGATCACAGGATTGCCAGCAAGACAGTCGAGAGGAAATACCGTGTCATTTGTGGTCACGACGCCCGAGATAGTAGCGGCCGCAGCCGAGAATCTAGCGGGTATCGGCACCACGCTAGCGAAGGCAACCGCGTCCGCGGCGGGACCCACGACCGAGGTCGCAGCCGCTGCCGCTGACGAGGTGTCGATCGCAATCTCACAGTTGTTCGGTACGTACGCCCAGGAGTTTCAAGCCGTCAGCGCCCAAGCCGCGACCTTCCAGGATCAGTTCGTGCGCTTGTTGACCGGTGGCGCGGCCGCATATCTGAACACCGAGATCGCCAACGTTGAGCAGAATCTGGGGAACGCGATGAATACCCCAACCCAGGCGCTGCTGGGGCTGTCCGAGCGGATCGAGACGCTACCGGCGCTGTGGACGCCCGGCGCGGCGGCAACCGTTCCGGGCGGTGCATACCAGCAACTGTTCGCCAACACGGCCGCCAACCTGCAAGCCCTCGAGAGCGCTTGGGCTGCACACCCATTCCCGTTCCTGAGCCAGTTGATCGCCAACCAGCAGGGCTACTGGCAGCAGATAGCGATGGCATTCGCCAGGACCATCCAGAACTTCCCCGCCGACTTAGCGAATTTGCCGGCGGCCATCCAGGCCGGTATCGAGCAACTTTTGGCCTTCCCCGTGGCCTTTTACACCCAGCAGTTCATCGCCACCCAGCTCGGCTTCGCCCAGACGATCGGCACCCACCTCTACGACCTAGGCAGCGAAATCGTGGCCGGGCTGCCCAATTATTCGGCCGGGCTTCAGCTGGCCTTGAGCAATCTCGCGGCGGGCAAGTACAGCGACGCGCTGGCCGAGTTCGCAAAGGCCCACGCAAATCTCCTCGTCACCGGAGTCGACAACAGCGACATCACCTATTCCGTGGTGGGCACGTCGTTCCATATCACGGCCAAGCCCAAACTGCTGGGCCCGCTAGGACACCTATTCACGATCGACGATGTCCCTGGACAAGAGGCGCAGTACCTCACCAACCTGATGCCTCCCGGATCCATCCCCAGGCATATGGCGCAGAATTTCACCAACGTGCTCAATACGCTTGCGGTTCCGAGCATCACGGGGGATGTTGCGCTGAATTTGTCACCGCTCGGCGTGGAATTCAACGCTTTCTTCGGGTTGCCGCTGGTGCTCACCTACGCGGTGGCGGGTCCGCCGGTCGCGACACTGAACGCGCTCGCGACCAGCGCGACATCGATCCAGCAGGCCCTAGCGAGCGGGAACGGCATGGCAGCGATCGGTGCGCTCGGCGATGTCCCTGCCGTCGCGGTCGACGGCTTCCTCAATGGCCACTACATCATGGATCAGCGGATACCGATGCCTCTTCCCCCGCCATTTACCCAGACCATAGCGATCGTTCTGCACTTGCCCTTCGACGGCATTCTCGTTGCGCCCCACCCCGTTACGGCAACGGTAGACCTGCGTCCCATCGGCGCTGACCCCGTTGACCTGACCATCCGCGGCACGCCCTTCTCCGGACTGGTTCCCTTGCTGGTCAACTACATACCCCAACAGCTCGCCAAGGCAATCACACCTACGGGGTAAGCTAGGCATGCCCCGAAACTTCTAGAGAATCGCTACTGCCACCACGATGCCCAGCGCGACTTGCGCGGCGGCAACCATGAGCGACTCGTAGCAGAATTCCTCCGATTCGAACGTCCCGTGCATGTCAATGCCGATCGCCAGCGTCGCAATCCTCATCATGACCACTTGCGCGGCGATGCCCACGAGCCCGAACGTCGCCGACGCCAGCAGCCCCTCCGCCAACTTTCCAGACGACGAGTAGATCGCCAGCACCACAATGAGCGCCATGCTGACCATCCCCGCCGCGGCCACGACGATGGCGTTCGGCTTTCCGGCGTGGACCATCTTGCGCAATCGACCCGGGGTGGTGAGGTCGATGGCGTAGAACCCGACCATCATCAGCGCCAGCCCGACGATCGCGTACAACACGACGGCACTGACCCCGCGACCCAACCAGCTCCAGTAATCCGAATGCAGCGCCACAATAGTTGTCGACGATGTCGTCATCGAGCATCTCCGTTCATTACGCGGTTCATTTCAAGGGAATGCGGTGTGGGACAAAGGCTGCGCCGTCGTCGGTTATCAGCCCGGCGGTCTCCCGGATGCCGAGCCCGGCCGACGAATCGCCGACGATCCACGCGCCCAGCGCGGGTCGCATGTCGTCGAATTGTGGCAACGGGTCCAGCAATTGGTAGACGAAGCCTTCTTCGCCGTAGACACCACCGGTCGCCGTCTCCATGCCGGCGCCCACGACGGTGACGTTCGCCCCCTCCCGGCCGAGCTTGGGCTTGCGAACGTATTCGGTGAGCTCGTGCGGGTCGTCGAGGTAAGCGGGCAGCAGATTCGGGTGCCCCGGATACATCTCCCACAGCACCGCCAGGATCGCCTTGTTCGACAACAACGTCTTCCACAGCGGCTCGATCCACATCGTCTGCGGCAGGCTCGACACCACGTGTCTACCGAACTCGTCGTCGAGCACCCACTCCCACGGGTGCAGTTTGAAGATCGCGTGGATCTGCGACTCCTCCAGATCGACGAACCGTTCCAGCGCGGAGTCCCAGCCGACATCCTCGATCATCAAGCCGACGGTCTGAAAGCCCGCCTCCGCCGCGGTTTCCTGCATATACGTCGTCGTAATCTGGTCCTCGCCAGTGGCTTCCACACCGGACCAGGCAAAGTGCAATTCGTTGCTGGGCAGCAGATCGCCAACGAGCTTCCAGCGGTCGACCAGCTGTTCGTGCAGCGAGTTCCACTGGTCATCGCCTGGAAACGTGTCTTTTAGCCAATACCACTGCAGGATCGCGGCTTCGAGCAGTGTCGTAGGCGTATCGGCGTTGTATTCCAGTAAGACCGCCGGCCGTCGCCCGTCGTAACGTAAGTCGAAGCGGCCGTAGACATGTGGGTCGGAGCGACGCCATGACTCGGCAATGGCTGACCAACTCCATTCCGGCAGACCAAAATCCGCGTACCGTTCCATCAAGACGACCTGCTCGACGGCGTTCAGGCACATCGAATGCAGCAGCTCGACGTCGGCCTCTAGCGCCAGGATCTCGTCCATCTCGAATTCGTAGTAGACCGACTCGTCCCAGTACGGCCGGTCGGCGCCGGTCGCGTCACGTGCCGGCGTCCCATAAACAAGTCCTTGAGATTCGACGATCGACCGCCAGTTCGGCCTGGCCGCTATCCTGGTGCGCTTCACGAACCGCTGCTCCCGCCGCCACCCTTGCCGCCGCTGCCGCCAATGCCGCCGCGCTGAATCGTGGTGCCCGACTTGGTGGTGATCGTTGCGCCCTTGGGCGCCACCGTCGTTCCACCGGCCGGCCGTTGACCGACCGTCCCCGAGCTGCCGTAGTAGTACCGATACTGATGCCCGCCGTAATAGAAGAAGCCGTTGAGGCCCGCGGTGTGACCCGTGCAGTAGCTGTCCGGAACGATCACCGGCTGCCCGCTTGGGTCGTCGCGAACACATTGGGCGGTGACGTGATCCGGCGACAACAGCCAATAGCCCATGCCTGCCACCACACCCACCACGCCGACGGCGGCGGCGGCACCGATCAGCTGGCCCTTCCGGCGGCGCCGCTTGGCCTCCGCGGCGAGCCGTGCCTCCTCGATCTCGCGCTGTTTGTCGGCGAACTTCCGGCGCGCCCGTAACTCGGCGGGCGTCGGGGGCCGCGGCTTCGTCGTTTCCGCATCCTGAAACTGGATGCTGCCGCTGGGTCGCTTCTTGGTGGTCTCGTCGCGCTCCGACGCCGGCTCTTCGGAAGCCGGCCGCTCCGCCGCATCCTCGGGTTGGTTATCCGGCTCGCCGTCCCCGGGCGCGCCGGTTACCGGTGGCTCTTCTTCCGACCCCACTAGCTGTCCTCCGGTCGGCCAAACGCAGACACGCGGGCAGTCTTCCACATTGCCGCCGCGTTGAAGGTCAGGACCACCAGCGCTCCAGGACCCGCGCCACGCCGTCGTCTGCGTTGGAAGCGGTGACCTCGTTAGCGACGGCAAGCGCATCGGGATGTGCGTTACCCATCGCCACGCCAAGGCCGGCCTTTAGCAGCATCGGCACGTCGTTGGGCATATCGCCGAATGCCAGCACGTCCGCATCGGCAATGCCCAGCGGCCGGGCGACCTCTGCGATGCCGGTCGCCTTGTTGATGCCCCGTGGGACGATCTCCACCAAACCGTTGTTGGTGGAGTACGTGAGGTCCCCCTCGCTATCGATGTGTTTGGAAAGTTCGGCGGCCATGTCCGCACTGGCGGCGCCGGCCTTGCGGATCAGCAGTTTGATCGCCGGCGTGCTGAGCAGGTCTTCGATGGACACCTCGGTGTTGTCCGGGTTGAGCCACGCGTGCTCGTAGCCGGGCGAGCTGACGAACTGCGGGGTAACGGTGTCGTGCGCGCGCTCTCCGATCCGCTCAACCGCCAGCCCGGAACCCGGGATGACGCGCGCCGCCAGCTCGGCCAGCGCTGCCAAGGTATCGACGGGCAGGGTGCGCACCGACACCACCCGATCGGTCGCGGGATCGTAAATGACGGCGCCATTGGCGCACACCGCCATCGGCGTGAAGCCGAGTGCCTCGACGACGGGCCGCACCCAGCGCGGCGGACGGCCGGTCGCCAGGATGAAATGGGCACCACCGGCGACGGCGGCGCGCACCGCGTCCCGGGTGCGCGGGGTGAGCGATTCGTTGTCGTCGAACAGGGTGCCGTCGACGTCGCACGCGATAAGCGCCGGGCGGGTCGACTTGAAAGTCGACTCGGCCACCGAGACGGCACCAAGACGGTCCGTTTTTGCAACTGCCGGTTTAGTCAGCGTCGCCCGCCTACGTCGCGCCTGGCCGTCGTCACGCCGTCGTAACCGCGCTTTTGCATGCGCTCGGCCAACTCAGCAATTCGGAATTGCCTGGATTCGTCCGGAGTCGGCGCGCCGCCACCCAGCCGGCGGGGCACCCAGAACTCCCCAACCGGATGCGGATACTCCTCTTGCACCCGGTAGAGCATCTTGTTCATGACTTGCCGCAGCGCGCCATTGAACTGCTCGGCGTCACCCTCCGGCCACATCGGCTCACCAATCGCCACCGCGATCGGAATCTTGTTGCGCCACAAGTTCTTTGGATGATCCTTTGGCCAAATGCGGTGCGCACCCCAGACGATCATAGGAACTATCGGTACGTGCGCTTCCATCGCCATGCGCGCCGCCCCTGTCTTGAATTCCTTCAGTTCGTAACTGCGGCTGATAGTCGCCTCGGGGTGCAAGCCGACGAGTTCGCCTTCCCGCAGCCGCTGCACAGCCACCGCGAAGGCTTCGGCACCCACGGTGCGGTCGACCGGGATCAGCTGGGCATGCTTGATCACGTAGTTGACTGCCTTCACGTCTTGCATCTCGGCCTTGATCATGAATCGCAGCCGGCGTCGCCGTTCTTTCGCGGCGATCGACGCGGGAATCCAGTCCACGTAGCTGGTGTGGTTAAGGGTGACCAAGGCGCCGCCGCTCGACGGAATGTTCTCAAGTCCCTCGTATGTGATCTTGTTCCCGTTCAGCGCGACGATCGATGGAACGAGAACTTCCATCATCCGGAAGAACGGCTCTGCCATTGGTCGTCTTCTCCTTCCGCTCCTACCGCGCCTGGCGCGGTATTCGGCCCGCGGCTTTTGCGACAGCGTCGTCAGCGTCCATTTGTCTGGCCTCGTCCATGGTCGGCGCGCTGCCGCCGAGTCGGCGCGGCACCCAGTACTCGCCGGTCGGATGAGGATAGTACTGCTGGACCCGATCCAGCAGTACGGTCATCGCCTCCCGGAGTACTTGGTCGGTCACGGAGACGTCCCGGGCCGCGTGCAACGGCGGGCCCACCGCCACCGTGATCGGGATCTTGTTGCGGCCCAATCGCCTTGGATGGCCCTTGGTCCAGATCCGCTGTGAACCCCAAACAATGACCGGCACGATCGGCACATCTGCTTCCAGGGCCATTCGGGCGGCGCCCGTCTTGAACTCTTTCAGCTCGAAGCTGCGGCTGATCGTGGCCTCCGGGTAGACCGCGACCACTTCCCCCTCGCGCAACCGCTGCACGGCGACGGCATAGGCGCCGGCACCGGCGTTGCGGTCGACCGGAATGGCCCCGTTTTGCTTGATCAAGAAGTTGACCAGCTTCACCTGCTGCATCTCGGCTTTGATCATGAATCTCAGCCGACGACGGCGCCGGCGCATGGCCAACGCGGCCGGTAGCCAGTCGACATAGCTGGTGTGGTTGATGGCGATCACGGCGCCACCCTGTTCCGGGATGTTTTCGTCCCCGATGTAGGTGATCCGAGTCCCGGTGGTCCGGACCAAGAGTTGGGCGAGGATCTCGCAGACGCGGTAGGTCGGCTCTGCCATCGGTCACTGCTCCGGCGCCCCGGCGGGGTAAGCACGTCGTGCGCGGCGCGCCGCTTTCATTGCGGCGTCCTCAGCATCCATGCGGGCCGCCTCGGCTAACGAGGGAGCGCCGCCGCCCAGCCGGTGCGGCACCCAGAACTCGCCGGCCGGATGCGGTCCGTACTGCTCCTGCGCGCGTTCCAGTAAATGCTGCATCCGCGAGTGCAGCAGGCCGTTGAGTTCTGCCGTGGGCAGCGTCGGTTCGATCGGTTCGCCCACGACCACCGTGATGGGCACCTTCGGGCGAACGATTTTCTTGGGATGGCCCTTGGTCCAGATCCGCTGCGCGCCCCACACAATGTGCGGAATGATCGGCACCCCGGCCTCGACTGCCATCCGGGCGGCCCCCGTCTTGAACTCCTTGATCTCGAAACTGCGGCTAATCGTGGCCTCGGGGTAGACGCCGACCAGCTCACCGGCTTGCAGCATCTCCACCGCGGCGGCGTACGACGCGGCTCCGTCACCCCGGTCCACCGGGATGTGCCGCAGGGCACGCATGATCGGACCGGTGATCTTGTGGTCGAACACCTCTTGCTTTGCCATGAACCGCACCTTGCGCCCGAGGCCCTGCTTGTAGGCCGGCAAACCCGCGAAAGTGAAGTCTAGGTAGCCGGTGTGGTTGATCGCGACCACGCCGCCACCGCTGGTAGGTATGTTTTCCACGCCGGTCACCGTGATCCGTAGACCCTGGATGCGCCACGTCAAACGGGCAAGCTGAATGACCGTCCCATATACCGGTTCCACAGCAGTTCAGCCTAGTGCTCCCGCGAACTAGAAAGGTGACCTTATGTCTTTTCCATCGTCGTCGCCCCCGGTACCCGCGGTGGTGCGCCGACTTGCCGGCTGCCGGCCCGTGCACGCGGTGTGGGCCAACGAGCTGGGCGGCATCACCTTCCGGGTGGATTCCGGTGCCGAATTCATCAAGGTGTCCGGTGCCGGTTCGGTCGACTTCGCCAATGAGGCGCGCCGCCTCCGCTGGGCGGCGCGCTACATTGCGGCGCCGCAGGTTCTGGAGGTCGGCGCCGACGGGGACTGGACGTGGCTGCGCACCCGCGGCCTGCCTGGCCGGTCGGCGGTACACCCGCGTTGGCTGGCGGCACCGGGCGTTGCGGTACGGGCGATCGGTGTGGGGTTGCGCACACTGCACGACAGGTTGCCGGTGATGTCATGTCCGTTTGACTGGTCGGCGACCAGCCGGCTCGCGCTGTTGACACCGGCACAACGAGCCGGGCTGGACGAGGCACCGCCGATTGACCGGTTGGTGGTTTGTCATGGCGACGCGTGCTCACCCAACACGTTGATCGACGACGACGGCCGCTATTGCGGGCACGTCGACTTCGACCAACTCGGCGTCGCCGATCGATGGGCCGACCTCGCGGTGGCGACGTTGTCGCTGCACTGGAACTATCCCGACGATCCCGACCGGAACTGGGAGGCGGAGTTGTTCACCGCTTACGGCGTCGATCCGGATCCGCTGCGGATCGACTACTACCGGCGGCTGTGGCAGGCCGAAGATGACGACTCAAGCTAAGCTCGAACCGGCGCTCTGCGCTCAAAGCGCGTTACACGAAAGGCATTTGTGCAGGTCACAAGCGTCGGCCACGCCGGCTTTCTGATCCAGACCCAGGCAGGCAGCATTTTGTGCGACCCCTGGGTTAATCCGGCGTACTTCGCGTCCTGGTTCCCGTTCCCGGACAACAGCGCACTGGACTGGGACGCCTTGGGTGACTGCGATTACCTGTACGTGTCGCACCTGCATAAGGACCACTTCGACGCGCGACTCCTCGACGCACACGTCAGCAAAGACGCCGTGGTGCTGCTGCCCGACTACCCGGTGCCCGATCTGCGAAATGAGTTGGAGAAGTTAGGGTTTCACCGGTTCTTCGACACCACCGACTCGACCAAGCATCGCGTGCGCGGCCCCAAGGGCGATCTGGACATCATGATCATCGCCCTGCGCGCCCCGGCCGACGGCCCCATCGGCGACTCGGCGCTGGTCGTTTCCGACGGCGTGACCACGGTTTTCAACATGAACGACGCCCGGCCCGTCGATCTGGACGTGCTGGCCGTGGAGTTCGGTCATATCGACGTGCACATGCTGCAGTATTCCGGGGCCATCTGGTACCCCATGGTCTACGACATGCCCGAACGGGCCAAAAGCGCGTTTGGCACCCAGAAGCGGCAGCGCCAGATGGACCGCGCTCGCCAATACATCGCCCAGGTGGGCGCCACCTGGGTGGTGCCGTCTGCCGGGCCGCCGTGTTTTTTGGATGGCGAACTGCGTCACCTCAACGACGACCGCAGCGATCCGGCTAACATCTTCCCCGACCAGATGGTGTTCTTGGAGCAGATGCGTGCCCACGGCCACGACCGGGGTCTGCTGATGATTCCCGGGTCGGTCGCGGATTTCACTGGCACCGAACTGAACTCGCTGAGCCATCTGCTGCCGCTTGACCAAGTCGAGGCCATCTTCACCACCGGCAAGGCTGCGTATATCGCCGACTACGCCGATCGAATGGCGCCCGTGCTGGCCGCGGAGAAGGGCGGCTGGGCTTCGGCGGGCGAGCCACTGCTGGAGCCGCTGCGCGCACTGTTCGAGCCGATCATGCTGCAAAGCAACGAGATCTGTGACGGAATCGGATATCCCGTCGAACTGGTCATGGGGCCCGAATCCGTAGTACTGGACTTTCCGAAACGCGTGGTGCGGGAACGGATTCCCGACGAGAAGGTCCGCTACGGGTTCGCGATCGAACCCCAGCTGGTGCGCACCGTGCTCCGCGATCGGGAGCCGGACTGGGTCAACACCATCTTCTTGTCCACCCGGTTCAAGGCGTGGCGGGTCGGTGGTTACAACGAGTACCTGTACACGTTCTTCAAATGCCTGACCGACGAACGGATTGCCTACGCCGACGGCTGGTTCGCCGAGACCCACGACGACTCGGCGTCGATCGTGCTGGACGGCTGGGAGGTTCAGCGTCGCTGCCCGCACCTCAAAGCCGACCTCTCGAAATTCGGTGTGGTAGAGGGCAACACACTGACCTGCAACTTGCACGGGTGGCAGTGGCGCTTGGACGACGGCCGCTGCCTCACTACTCGGGGTCACGAGCTACGGAGCTCCCGCGCATGATGCAGTTTTACGACGACGGGCTGATCCAACTGGACCGCGCCGCGCTCACCCTGCGGCGGTATCACTTTCCGTCCGGCACTTCGAAGGTGATCGCGCTGAAGGACATTCGTGGTTATCAGGCCCAGTCACTGGGGCTGTTCATGGCTCGGTTCAACATTTGGGGCACTCCGGATTTGCGCCGCTGGCTGCCGCTGGATACGTATCGGCCGCTCAAGTCGACGCTGATCACCTTCGACGTACCCGGCGAGCGCCCGAAACCCGCGTGCACGCCCGCACGCCCGCACGACTTCATGGCATTGCTGGACGATCTACTCAGCCGCCGCGATATCTAGAGCTCTTCCAACGCCGCTCGCCCGGCGTTAAAGCCCGGGATGAACGTGATCCCCGGTCCGCCGTGGCATCCCGCGCTACCCAGGTATAGCCCGTCAATCGGGATCGGCTGGCCGATAAAGCCTTTCGGGCCCGGGCGGTTCTGACCGATCTGGTCTGGATTCAACAGGCCGTGGCAGTAGTCGCCGCCGGGCGCTCCGAACATCACACCCATGTGTTTGGGCGTGAAGGTGGTATGCCGGGTGATGCTGGTCTCGAAGTTCGGCGCCAAGCCGGTGATCTTGTCGATCACGCGTTGTCCCATTTCGACCTTTGCCGCGCCGTAGTCGGGGTTACCTTCGATCGGGAACCAGAGCGCGAACGCCGATGCCGCGTGCTTGCCCGGCGGGGCCAAGTCCGGATCGTGCACCGACGGAATCTGCAAGACGACCGTCGGATCGGCCGGCACAATCCCACGACGGCAATCCTCCCACTGCTGCTGGACCTCCTCGGGTGTGCAGAAGATGCCCAGCGACGCCTGCATGCTCGGATCGTTGAGTGCCTCGTAGGGTGCGGCGAAGACGGGCGGCTCGTCCAAGGCGAAGTGCATCTGTAAGTAGCTGCCGCGGTGGTCAATGCGTGAATAGCGCTGCCGGACTTCCGGCGGCAGCGCCGCGGGGTCGACGAGCTCGTTGAGCGTGACGTCAGGCGCGATCGCGGAGACGACGATTGGGGCGCCTAAGGTGTCGCCCGCCTCGGTGCGCACTCCGGTTACCTTGCCGTCAACGACGAGGATTTCGGTCACCTTGGCACGCAACCGAACTTCGCCGCCGCCGTCCTCTAGCAGCCGCTGCAGATGCGCGGTGAGCGCGCCGATACCACCGCGCAGCTTCTTCATTTGCACGAAGTCGCCCTCGGGCATGCCCAATCCGAAGGCGAGCGCGGCGGCGCTGCCGGGTGTGGCCGGCCCGCGGTAGAGGGTATTGACCGCCAGCACGGTCATCGAGCCGCGCAGCGCGCCGTGTTTCTCGCGGTCGGGAAAGTAGCGATCCAACACGTCGGTGACCGAACCGAACAACATGTCGTCAATGGCGGAGCGTTCGAATTCGTTGGTGGCACAGGCATACATCTCGTCGAAGGTCTTGGGCAACGTGCCGGCCTCGAACCTGCCCAGCGCCCGCGTCGGCGCCTGGCTCCACGCCAGTAGGCCCGCCATTCCGGTGACGGCGTCGGCTCCGTGCACCTCGTTGAGATGGGCGAACATCTTCATCGGGTCGGTGTACTGGACCAGTGGGTCATCACCGATACCACGCAGCGCTACCGCCATCACCTCCAGATCGACGGTCGGCAGGGAATCCAAGCCCAGTTCGTTAATGACCACCGATGACGTCGGGAATTGCACCGATCCGGCGATCTCGAACCGGTACCCGTCGAACAGCTCCACGGTGGAAGCCATCCCGCCGGCGTAGAGCTTGGCGTCCAGGCAGGCGGTCCGTAGTCCGGCCCGTTGCAGCAGCACCGCCGCGGTCAACCCGTTATGTCCTGCGCCAATGACTATCGCGTCGTAATCAGACATGCTCCATGACCTCCCGAAAGGCAGGCTGACACGGGCCCCAAGTTTTGTCAATTATGACGAAACGCGATGGGCGTGGGCCACGCGGCCCAGCTTTCCTAGATGCCGGCCCGCAGCGACTCGAGCGCCAGCCGGCACATCCTCGCCAGCTCACCGAGCGACCGGTCCTCGCCGAGCATCCACAGCTCCATCGCCCCGAAAACCGCGGCCGAGATGCAGCGGGCGGTCACCGCGATACGCACCCGGGCATCCACGCCCTGACTTGCCGCGCAGCTACGGCGTTGCAGCTGCGCGGCGATGGCGTCGGCGAAGTCGGCTTGCACTTCCTGCATGTGGCGGACGATACGGCTCGGGTCGAGCTCGCCACCCCGTAGCGCGGCGATTTTGGTCACGGCCTCAACGTCATAGGGAAAGGCAAAGATTGCCGACTGCACGGAATCGATCATCGATTCGTCGACGGGCCTGGCGTCGAGCGCCGCGCGAAACCAGTGCAGTCCGGTGTAGTCGGCAAACAACAAGTCGTGCTTGGATCGGAAGTGGCGATAGAACGTGCGCAACGATACCCCGGCGTCGGCAGCGATCTGCTCGGCGGACGTCTCCTCAACACCTTGGCCCAGGAACCGCACCAGCGCGGCCTGCCGCAACGCCTCCCGGGTGCGCTCACTGCGTGCCGTCTGCGCTGGCCTGACCATGACAGTAAAGTAGCAGCATCTTTTGTCAACATTGACAAAACATGGCGTCACGATGAGACTGCGGCCATGGTCTCGCTTCTTGTCCACGCAATACTTGGGCTCGCCGTCGTCGGCTGGATCATCGCCTCGAACCCCGGGGTCTATGCCCGGCCGGCCGGCGGTGCCTGGTTCTCACCGCTGGAATGCGTTTACTACGCCGTCGGCATTGCATCGATCGCGCTCGGCTGGTATTTCAATATTCGCTTCGTCCAGGAGTACTCGCATGGGTCGACCAACCCGATCTGGGGGCCAGGCAGCTGGGCCGACTACATCCGGCTGATGTTCACCAACCCGGCCGCCGGTTCCGCGAGCCAGGACTACACGATCGCGAATGTCATTCTGCTGCCGCTGTTTTCCATCGTCGACGGCTACCGGCGTGGTCTCCGCCGCCCCTGGCTGTACTTCGTGTCCAGCCTCTTCACCAGCTTCGCCTTTGCGTTTGCGTTCTACTTCGCCACCATCGAACGGCAGCGCCGACACGAACGATCCCACACGACAGTGCACGCGTAGGCCCAGGCTCTGGCGATCAGAGCTGCAGGTCTGATTGACGGTCCCAGCACGCGTGGCGGGCACCACCAGCACCACGTGGGCACAGGGCACAGCCGCTCAGCGCCGTCACTGTCACCTGCCGCAGCGGCGTCGAGGCGATAGTGCCTGGCTCGTGCCGGCCCGTCAATGAGTGAGTAATTAAGGTATGATTTCTATACATGCTTGAGTTTGAGTTTGATCCCGTCAAGAGCGCGGCAAACTTGGTCAAGCACGGCATCGACTTCATTGCGGCGCAGTCCATTTGGCGGGATACGCACCGCATTGAAGTTCCGGCACGCACAACGGACGAGTCGAGGTGGATGGTGATAGGTCAGCTTGACGGCCGATGTTGGTCGGCAATAGTAACCTACCGCGACGAACACGTGCGGATCATCTCGGTACGTCGCTCACGTGAAGGCGAGGTGGCGCTTTATGAAGGCTAAAGAGTTCGATGAGCGGTTCGATGCCGGCGAGGACATGGCCACCGCTCTGGATACGGCACGGGCGCGGCGCCCCGGCGAGGAACATCGGCGCGTAAACGTCGACTTCCCGGCTTGGATGGTCGTCGAACTCGACCGCGAAGCCACCCGGCTCGGAGTCACCCGTCAGTCACTCATCAAGATCTGGATCGCCGAAAAGCTCGACCGCGGCAACCACACCGCAGCCTGACCGAATATCAACGTAATCGGCGCGGGCGGCGGCCCGGGGTTCAGTCCGGCTGTCGTGATAGCCGGCCACGGCCTTCCTTGCAGCCTGGCATTCGGCCTTCGTTGCCACAGTTGGACGATACCGGTAAACGCTTAAGCAGCAACCGGTTTGGTGGCCCGCCAGCGCTGTCGACCGCGTGCGACGTCGATCTGGATGTCGGTGAATCCCACGGTTCGAAGCCGGCAGGGCAGATCCTCGGGGGCGATCGGGTTGTAGGTGTCGGCGATGTGTATCAGGCGAAACGGCAGTGACGGTACGCCGTCGCTGCCGGCGAAGGTGCCCCCGGGTTGCAGCACTCTGAAGGCCTCGGCGAACAGCTGGTCTTGCAGCTGGCCGCTGGGCACATGGTGCAGCATCGTGAAGCACACCACTGACGTGAAGTGGCCATCGGGCAGCCCGGTGTTGGTGCCGTCACCGTGGATAATGTGTGCTCGTTCACCGTAGCGGCGATTCAAGCGCTCGGCCATCGTGCTGTCGACCTCAACGGCGGTGAGCGACGCGGTCCGGTCCAGCAGCGCCCGCAGCGTCGCACCGTAGCCAGGGCCGATTTCCAATGTCCGAGAACCCAATTCGACGTGCTGCAACGCCCACGGCAGCAGCTGGTCGGCCACCATCGTGGCCCAGCCTGCCGAGCTGCAACGGCGTCGGTGGAGAAGATTCATAGCCATACGCAAAACCTAAGCCACCACCGCCGCGGCAGGCTTCCGATATTCTGCCGTGATATGTCGGAAATCAGCCACCCGAGGCTCGCCACGACGTCGCTGACGTTGACGCCGGGCGCGCGGATCGAACGGCACCGCCACCCGCTGCACCAGATCGTCTACCCCTCCGCCGGTGCGGTCTCGGTAACCACCCCCGCGGGAACCTGGATCACGCCGGCCAACCGCGCGATCTGGATACCGGCGGGCTATTGGCACGAACACAAGTTCCACGGTCACACTCAATTTCACGGTGTGGCACTGGATCCGCAGCGCTACCGGGCAGGGCCGGCGGCGCCGGCCGTCCTTGCGGTCACTCCACTGATGCGCGAACTCATCATCGCGTGCTCGCAGTCGACCGAGACCGACACCGACGAGCACCACCGGATGCTGGCCGTGCTGCACGATCAACTGCAAGCAACGAGCATCCGGGAGCCACTGTGGATTCCCACTCCAGTCGATGGCCGGTTGCGGCGAGCCTGCGCGTTGATCGCCGACAACCTGCGCGAGCCGTTGACGTTGCGGCAGATCAGCGACCAGACCGGCGTCAGCCAGCGCACCCTCAGCAGACTCTTCAGCGCGGAGCTGGGCATGACTTTCCCGCGATGGCGCACCCAACTGCGCCTGCAACATGCGCTCGTGCTGCTCGCCGGCCAGAGCGACGTCACCTCCGTGGCGCTGGAATGCGGTTGGGCTACCCCAAGCGCGTTCATCGACACCTACCGGCGCGCCTTCGGACACACCCCGGGTCGCAGCGCGCTCAACCGGTCGGCTCAAGCACCTCGACGCCAACGAACGGAACCAGCGCCTTCGGGACCCTGACGCTGCCGTCGGGCTGTTGGTGGTTCTCCAGGATCGCAACCAGCCACCGGGTGGTACCCAGCGTTCCGTTGAGCGTGGCCGCGATCTGCGGCTTGCCGCTGGCGTCCCGGTAACGCGTCGCCAGCCGGCGCGCCTGAAAGGTCGTGCAGTTCGACGTCGACGTCAGCTCTCGGTAGGCGCCCTGCGTCGGAACCCAGGCCTCGCAATCGAACTTGCGGGCGGCCGACGAGCCGAGGTCCCCCGCGGCCACGTCGATAACCCGATACGGCACCTCGATGCGCGCCAACATCTCGCGTTGCCAGCCCAGCAACCGTTCGTGTTCGGCCGCGGCCTGGGCGGGCTCGCAATAGACGAAGCCCTCCACCTTGTCGAACTGGTGCACCCGAATGATGCCGCGGGTGTCCTTACCGTAGCTGCCGGCCTCGCGACGAAAACACGAAGACCAGCCCACGTAGCGCAACGGCCCGTCGGACAGGTCCAAGATCTCGTTCCAGTGATAGCCGGCCAACGGCACCTCGGAGGTACCCACCAGGTAGAGGTCGTCGGCCTCGACGCGGTACACCTCGTCGGCATGGGCGCCCAGAAATCCCGTGCCCGCCATCACCTCCGGGCGCACCAACACCGGCGGGATCATCGGGGTGAAGCCGTTGTCGACGGCCGCCCGCAGGGCCAGCTGCAACAGTCCGAGCTGTAGCAGCGCGCCCCGGCCGGTCAGGAAATAGAAGCGCGAGCCCGACACCTTGGCGCCGCGCTGCATGTCGATGAGCCCCAACGATTCGCCAAGCTCGAGGTGGTCTTTGGGGTCCGCCAGCGCAGCGGGTTCGCCGACGATATCGAGGACGCGGTAGTCGTCCTCACCGCCGGCCGGGACGCCGTCGAGAATGACGTTGGAGATCGCCATATGCGCCGCGGTGAACGTCGTCTCGGCGTCGGCCTGGCCCGCTTCGGCGGCTTTGACCTGCTCGGCGAGTTCCTTGGCGCGCCGCAGCAGCGCCGGGCGCTCCGCGGCCGACGCCGCACCCACACTCTTGCTGGCGGCTTTTTGTTCAGCGCGCAGCGAATCGGCGGACGATATCGCGGCCCTTCGGGCGCCGTCGGCCGCCAGCAGCGCGTCCACCAGCGCTGGGTCTTCGCCGCGGCTGAGTTGGGACCGGCGTACGACGTCGGGGTCTTCCCGGAGCAGCTTCAGGTCGATCACGGCCGCAAGACTACTTTTGACGGCGCCGTCATAGCACAGCACCCGCACCGGGTCTCACATCTGCAACTTTTGTAACGCCGCTGGAGGCCGCCTGTCAGAATGGAGCCGATGTTGGATGCGCTCGAGCAGGAAGTTCCCACGGCCGATCCGCCGACCGCCGCCCAAGACGGCGCTGCGGAGCCGCCGGTGGGCAAGCTCCGGTGGCCACGCGCCCTCCAGGCATCAGCCACCAGGCGAGGGCTGTTGCTCACCGCCCTGGGCGGCCTGCTGATCGCGGGGCTGGTCACCGCGATTCCCACCGTCGGCACCGGGGCGGGGCGGCTGGCCGGTTACATCGACAGCAATCCGGTGCCCAGCACCGGCGCCAAGAGCAACGCCGCGTTCAACCGGGCCAGCAGTGGTAGCTGCCTGATGTGGCCGGATGGCACGCTAGAGTCTGCGAGCATTGTCAGCTGCGCCGACGAGCACCGGTTCGAAGTCGCCGAGTCCATCGATATGCGGACGTTCCCCGGGACGGAGTACGGGCCCAACGCCGATCCGCCGTCACCCGCCCGCATTCAGCAGATGAGCCAGGAGCAGTGCGAGCCCGCCGTGCGCCGCTACCTCGGCCCCAAGTTCGATCCCAACAGCAAGTTCACCATCAGCATGTTGTGGTCCGGGGACCGCGCGTGGCGGCAGGCAGGCGAGCGCCGCATGCTATGTGGTCTGCAGTTACCCGGTCCGAACAACCAGCAGATCGCCTTCAAGGGCAAGGTCGCTGACATCGACCAATCCAAGGTCTGGCCCGCCGGGACCTGCTTGGGCATCGATTCGACCACCAACCAGCCTGTCGACGTTCCCGTCGACTGCGCCGCACCGCACGCGATGGAGGTCACCGGCACGGTCAACCTGGGCGAAAAGTTCCCCGATGCCCTGCCGGCCGAACCCGAACAGGACGGTTTCATCAAGGACGCGTGCACCCGCATGACCGACGCTTACCTCGTGCCCACCAAATTGCGCACCACCACGCTGACGCTGATTTACCCCACGGTGTCGCTGCCCAGCTGGTCGGCGGGTAGCCGTGAGGTTGCCTGCAGCATCGGAGCAACGTTGGGCAACGGCGGCTGGGCCACGCTGGTGGGCAGCGCCAAGGGTGCGCTGCTGATCAATGGTCAGCCGCCGGTACCGCCGCCCGACATTCCCGAGGAGCGGCTCACCTTGCCGCCGATTCCGCTACAACTGCCGACCTCTGTGCCCGTCCCGGCACAGCAGGTTCCGACCACACCGCCAGGCAATCAGCATCTGCCCAACCAGCAGCCGGTGGTAACGCCCTCGCGGGCCCCGGCGTCGCCGGCTACCCAAGCGCCGCCGCCGGCCACCCAGGCACCGCCGGAGAACCAGCCACCCGCAGGGGACGGCGGACCGCCACCGCCGGCCCCGCCGCCCGAAGCCCCGGCACCCGCACCCGCCGAGCCAGCGCCTGCGGGCTAACCCGATGGCCGTGCGGATGGACCCGCGGCGGTTCGATGAGCTTGTCGCTGACGCCCTCGACCTGATTCCGCCCAAGCTGGCAGCCGCCATGGACAACGTCGTCGTGCTCGTCGCCGACCGGCACCCCCAGGACAAGGATTTGCTTGGGCTGTATGAAGGGGTGGCGTTGACCGAGCGCGACTCCGACTATGCCGGGTCGTTGCCGGATGCCATCACGATCTTTCGGGATGCCTTGCTGGACGTCTGCGATTCCGACGACGAGGTCGTCGATCAGGTGGCGATCACGGTGGTCCATGAAATCGCCCATCACTTCGGCATCGACGACGACAGGCTGGACGAGCTGGGCTGGGCCTGATCATCTCGTGGCTCGCGCTGGGCGCGGCATCCCGGATTTTGTCAGCCGCTGATGCTATGAACGGCCTATGAGCATAGGCTGCCGCGACTGCCGGGCAGGCCTGGATCACTGCCACGGCACCATCATTCGCCACTCCGTTGGTAGGCCGGAATGCACCGAAGCGGAGTGCACCAGCCCCGAGTTAGTGGCGCACAGTTTCGTCATCGACTGCGACGTCGTTGGCTGCAGATGCGCTGACATCGTCCCAATGGTCGACGGATCAGCCCATCGGATCGGTGCTTGACGCGACGGTGTCCGTTACCGGACTAACGTCGGGTTCGGGATAAAAGGGCGGCGTCTGGGTTCCCCAACGTAGACAACTCCAGCGCCCATCGGTGATCGGGGTGAGCACCACCGCCTCGGCGTTGTTCAGGTGGTTGTCGAGGACAAAGGTGCCATCCACTCCGGCCAGCACCGCGGACGCAAGCCGGATCGCGGCGCCATGGCTGACGACCACAATGTCGCCGGTCCAGCGATCGTCGTCGAGGTATCGCATCCGTAGATCGGTAAGTACTGGCACATAGCGATCCAAAACGTCGTTGGCGGTCTCACCGCCAGGCAGTGGCACGTTCAGCTCGCCGCGATGCCATCGCTCGTAGATGGCGTTGAATTCGGCGACCGCCTCGTCGTCGTTGCGGTTCTCCAGCTCGCCCACCTGCACCTCATGAATGCCGGCAACCTCGTAAGCCGGCAAAGCGAGTTCCGCGGAAATGACCGCGGCCGTTTCCGACGCCCGCAGCGCCACCGAATGCGCCAGCAGGGCCGGCCGGCTGCCACCGCCGTGCGCGAAAGCCCGGGCCTGATCGCGGCCCAACGGCGTCAATGAGGTTCCCGGCGGCAGCGTGTCCAGCCGTCTCTCGACGTTGCCGTAGGACTGGCCGTGCCGCACCAGCACCAAACGACCGCTCATGTCCCTGACTCCTGCGCTTGCTCGGGTTTGCCTGCTCGCAGCCGCTCCAGCCAGCTGACTGCCTCGTCGGGTGGCGGCGGCACCGACGCCCTTGGGCCGTCAGCCAGCCCGGCTGGCCAGGAGCCCAGATATCGCACATCGACACAACGACGATGCAGCGCCTTGAGCGCTTCGGCGACGGCGTGATCATCGATGTGGCCGAGGCAGTCCACGAAGAACATGTACGTGCCCAATTCAGTACGGGTAGGCCGGGATTCGATGCGGGTGAGGTCGATGCCGCGCATACCGAATTCAGTGAGCGCTTGCAACAACGCGCCTGGCACGTTGTCGATCCGCAATATCGCCGACGTGCGGTCTACTCCGGTGCGCGCCGGAGGTGGCGCCGGTGGGCCGATCAGGACGAAGCGCGTGCGTGCATTGGCCTCGTCGACAACACCGTCGGCCAACGTGGCCAGCTTCCAATGTGCGGCGGCCAGCGGTGACGTCACCGCGGCGTCGACCTGGCGGTCGGCCACCTGACGGGCGGCGTCAGCGTTGGAATAGGCCGGCTGTAGTTCGGCGCCGGGCAAATGGTCCGTCAGCCACTGCCGCACCTGCGCCGCCGCCACTGGAAACGCCGCCAGCGTATGTACATCGGCGGCGCTGCGGCCCGGCCGGACAACAATGTTGAACGACACGTCCAATGTCGTCTCGGCGAAGACCTGCAGGGGCGCACCCATGGCCAGACTGTCCAAAGTGGGCGCCAGCGACCCGTCGATCGAATTCTCGATCGGCACACACGCATAGTCCGCGACCCCGTCACGCACAGCATCGAGCGCGGCGGGCGTGCTCTCGACCGGTAGACGCTCAAGTGTGTACGGATCATGGTCGGGGACGAGTCCCGCGGCCGTCATATCGAGCAGCGCTGCCTCTGTGAAGGTTCCTTCCGGACCGAGGTAAGCGATGCGGGCCACGCCCTCAACCCTAACGGCGCGACACCGACGGGCGACCCTTGCGACGCCCCGCCATCTAAGTTAACTTAGGCTTACCTAATCTCAGGAGCGGAGGAGGTACCTGTGCTACCGGTCACCATGCCTACCATGCCCACGCCGACGACTGCCGAACGGATCCGCAGCGCCTGCGTAAGGGCCGGCGGCGCCCTCCTGGCGGTCGAGGGCGAAGATCCGGTGGCCACACCGATACACCACTTGCTTTACGACGGATCCTTCGCCGTGGCGGTCCCGGTCGCCCGCGGCACCGGCGCGGTTTGCGGATCTCAGGCATTGCTGGAGCTGACCGACTACGCGCCGCTGCCGGTGCGTGAACCGGTCCGTTCCCTGGTTTGGGTCCGTGGCCGACTCCACCGAGTGCCACCTGGGGCCGTGACGAAGCTGCTCGACCTGATCGCGACCGAGAATCCGACTCCGGCGCTGCTGCAAGTCGAGACACCGGAATCCGGACCGTCCGACGGGGACGATGCCCGGTACACGCTGCTGCGGCTTGAGATCGCATCCGTGGTGGTCACCGACGCTACCGGCGCCGAACCCGTCAGCGTCCACGAGCTGCTGGCCGCTCGGCCCGACCCGTTTTGCGAGATCGAATCGACGCTGCTATGGCACCTGGCAACCGCGCATGACGACGTAGTAGCGCGACTGGTATCGAGGCTGCCGGCACCGCTGCGACGCGGACAGGTACGCCCCCTTGGGCTAGACCGATACGGCGTGCGGTTTCGGGTCGAAGGCAACGAGGGCGACCGCGACATCCGGCTGCCATTCCACAAGCCGGTCGATGACATGAATGGACTCAGCCAGGCCATCCGGGTACTGATGGGTTGCCCGTTCGTCAATGGACTGCGTGCCCGGCAGTAACTGACGGCCCGCCATCTCGGCTGGCTGCACCAAGACGGGTCGGACACGTACGTTGTCCAGGTGAACGGCGATCGACCCGAACCCTCACAGGTAATTCGCCGCGCAACCGCTGGTGTGTCGCACATACCGCCGCTTCGACCCGCCGCGCCCCCGCCGCCGCGTCGACCGGCCGTGCCCCCACCACGCCCGGTCGCGCCGAAGACACGCCGTAAGCCCCGCCGGGGCCAGGTGATCGCGCTGGGTCTGCTGATCGTTGTGCTGTTGGCCACCGCCGGCATCCTCGGCGAAGCGCTCTGGCTCGACACCGCGCTACAACGCCGGCCGATACTCACCGACTACCCCGATCGACCCGGCTCGGGCCGCGGCATGAACTGGCTGCTGGTCGGTTCGGACAGTCGCCAGGGGCTCAGCGTTGAGCAACAGCAGGAGCTGGCCACCGGCGGCGACGTCGGCACCGGGCGCACCGACACGATCCTGCTGGTGCACCTGCCCAGTTTCGGATCCAGCACCCCAGCGACGGTGGTGTCGATACCACGCGATTCGTACGTACCGATCCCCGGCCACGGCCGAGACAAGATCAACGCCGCGTTCGCGATGGGCGGTGCGCCATTGCTGGCACAGACCGTCGAGCAGGCCACCGGCCTGCGTTTGGACCATTACGCCGAGGTCGGTTTCAGTGGATTCGCCGGGTTTGTCGACGCGCTTGGCGGGGTCACCGCCTGCCCGGCCAACCCGATCAGCGATCCGCTGGCCGGCATTGATCTGCCGACCGGCTGCCAGCAGCTGGACGGCCGGGGCCGCACTGGGTTTCGTCAGGACTCGAGCCACACCGCGGGCCGACCTGGACCGGATGATCAATCAGCGGCAGGTCATGTCGGCGCTGCTGCGGCGCGCCACTAGCCCGGGGGTGTGGCTCAATCCGTGGCGCTGGTATGAGGTTCCGCGAGCGGCGGCCGGCGCCTTAACCGTTGATCAGGGCGATCATGTGTGGGATCTGGCCCGCCTCGGCTGGGCCCTGCACGGACGTACCGTCCCGATGACGGTTCCGATCGGTGAGTTCACCGACGGCGACGGCGGGGCGGTGGTGCTCTGGAACCACGACGCCGCCGGCGAGTTGTTCGACGCGCTGAACTCCGACGCATCGGTACCAGCGGCCGCGCTGGATGGCCAGCCATAAACTCCGATAATTGAGCGCTTGCGAACGGTTCAGCATTACAACATAGCCTTACTTTACTAAGGCAATCCTGCCCTGAGCAATAAAGCTATTTTCGTTGTGTAGGTACTTAGGAAATCCTTTCCTGACTAAGTAATACCTTCGTTGCTGATACACTTCTACCTGCGCTAACCTGATTTTCATGACTGAATACGACGGCCCTAAGACAAAATTTCACGCCTTAATGCAGGAACAGATTTTCAACGAATTCACCGCCGCCCAACAATATGTTGCAATCGCGGTTTATTTCGACAGCGAGGACTTGCCACGGTTGGCCAAGCACTTTTACAGCCAGGCGGTGGAGGAACGAAATCACGCGATGATGCTGGTGCAGCATCTCCTCGACCGCGACCTTCGCGTCGAGATCCCCCGAGTGGACGCGGTGCACAACCAGTTCGACAGACCACGCGAGGCGCTCGCGCTGGCCCTGGATCAGGAACGCGCAGTCACCGACCAGGTCAGCCGCCTGACGGCCGTGGCTCGCGACGAGGGCGACTTCCTTGGCGAGCAGTTCATGCAGTGGTTCCTGCAGGAGCAGGTCGAAGAGGTGGCGCTGATGTCCACCCTGGTGCGGGTGGCGGATCGGGCAGGGGCCAACCTGTTCGAACTCGAAAATTTCGTTGCGCGCGAGGTGGATAAGGCGCCGGCCGGATCGGGCGCCCCGCCCGCTGCCGGTGGCCGCCTCTGAGCTCCCCGGCGAATGGACTAACCGCTGCTCTCGCGTCCGTTTTCCAACCAGGCCTTGGTGCGGCCGGGGTGGTGAGTGGCAATCCATGCCACGCCGACGTCGCGACAAAAATCGATGTCTTCGTACTCGTCGACGTTCCAGCAGTACACCGCCCGACCCTGGGCGGCGGAGCGGTCGACGAGCTGCGGATATTCCTTCAACGCCGGCAGCCATGGCCCCACCGCGGTGGCCCCGACGGCGGTGGCCGCGCTGCTGGCCAGGTAGCGGGCGGTCTTGCCCAGCAGCACGGTCGGCAGCAGCGGCGCTGCTCGCCGGATTCGCCAGACCGCGGCCGCCGAAAAGGACATCACCACCGCACGGGATAGGTCGGCGGAGGCGGGCGCGGCGATGCCGAAGCGGTGCAGCAGTGCCAGCAGTTTGCTTTCCACCAGCGAGCCGTACCGGACGGGGTGCTTGGTCTCGATGAAGATCTTTACCGGCCGGTGCCAGTCCAGGACCAGCGCCACTAGCGCGTCCAGGGTCAGCAGGCTGGTGTCACCGTGCGTACCGTCGGGACGCCAGCTGTCGTGCCACGCGCCGTACTCCAATTCGCGCAGCTCGGCGAGCGTCATCGTGCTGACCAAACCGGCTCCGGTCGAGGTCCGGTCGAGCCGGCGATCATGAACACACACCAGATGGCCGTCACGGGTCAGCCGCACGTCACATTCCACACCGTCGGCGCCCTCTTTGAGGGCTAGGTCGTAAGCGGCCAGCGTGTGTTCCGGCCGCGCGGCGGACGCGCCGCGATGGGCAACCACGAAGGGGTGCCCGGCGAGCACCTCGTCGGCCCACGGCATGCTCACTATGCTGCCGGTTCCTGCCCATCCAACTCAACCGGCGCGGTGGATCGGGACGCTTGACGCTGGCCGTCAGGTACCACGAGCCAGCGATGCGCAGGCCGTTCGACCGGTTTGAGTTCGAAGCCCTCGAAGACCCGCGCCATAGCGGCCACTGTGGCTGCCGCGCATAGGTACGCAACCACCATCATGACGGTGTTGTTGGCAATGCCCTGGGCATCGGAGACCCAGCTGGTAGCGATGGCGAAGATGGATATCGCATTGCTGAAAACCCACACGATCCACCAAATGACGATCGGTCTTTGCAGTCGTGCGTAGTGATCCTCGATGCGTGCCAGCTCGGTCACGTACACCGGCGCCCAGAACAGATTGACCAGGGGGATCAGGCAGCCGAGCCACAACGCGCGGACGGATCGCGGCTCAGGCAGGCCCGCATGCGCGAACGCCGCGGCCCGCCGGGCGATCAGCCACAAGATCAAGAGCACAGCAGTGGTGCCCACCGCCGCGATCACCGCCAGACTGACCAGATACCCCAGCCAGACCGACGCGGCGGCCACCAGGGAGTTCAGCAATGTGTTGCGGTTGATGATCAGCAGTACATAGCGCACCACAAACACCAGCGCCGCGATGCAGAGCGCCAGAAGCGTCAGGAACAGTGCGGTCCGCACCGTTGCCGCCGTTGGACCCGCCTTCGGCGGCTGCACCGCTGCGGGGACAACCTGGTCGACACGGTCGGCCAGCCCCCACCGCGGTATCACCGCATAGCGGGGTGTGGGGCCGCGGAACCGTCGCCCGGGCCGCCGGGGGGGTGCGGCGCCGGGACGCACCGCTATCCAGCGGAAACCCGGTGGGAGCCGCGGTGCTGTCGGCCGCACGGCCGGAGCCATCGGCAGCTGCGGGGCGCCAGGTGTAGGCCAGCGCGGGTCGGCCGATGGCGCGTCCGCCAAGGGCGCCATCAGGGCGCCACGACAACGAGGGCACCACTGTCGCTGCCGGTCGCGGACGTTCCACCGAGTGCCGCACTGGGAGCACACCTGGATCACCGCACCAGCCTAGCCTCGCGACGATGAGCGCCACGGCCACGTGGCGGTCTGAGGAGCGAGGCCATCCAACCGAGCCTCGCGACGATGAGCGCCACGGCCACGTGGCGGTCTGAGGAGCGGGGCCATCCAACCGAGCCTCGCGACGATGAGCGCCACGGCCACGTGGCGGTCTGAGGAGCGGGGGCCATCCAACCGAGCCTCGCGACGATGAGCGCCACGGCCACGTGGCGGTCTGAGGAGCGGGGCCAGATTTCTGTCGCTCCGAGGTGAGCTCTACGAGCCAAATCGGAGCGGGCCAATCCCACCCCGTGGGCCCCACCGCGCGCGCCGGGACGCTGATACAGCGAATAATCGACTATCCACAGTTTCCACAGCTTTATCCACAAGTAGCGGGGTCGACTACACATCGTTGACACCCCGCCTATCGGCGCGGTTGGCGGGGAACTGTGGATAAAGCGGTGCTGCGGAGAAGATCCAATCGACAGGCCTTGCGGGCGCCGGAGCGAAATGGATTGCCGCGCTAAGCACCTACCGCGGCGCGCCGGTTCGCGGTCGCAGCGAAGCTGAGTTGACCCGATTCGGCCAGTTTCCCTAGCAATGCACCAGGCGTTATGATCTGCGACGCGAGACTCCGTTGTGACCCACCTCACTACGAGGTGAATGTGCAGGTGAAAGGCGTGTGATGGCCACACATTCGTTTGGTCCGGGTACGACGACATCGTCGGATTCGTATTCCGGCTCGCCGGCCTGGAACCACGCCTATGTCGTTGCAGCGTTGCGCGCCGGCCTGGTGGCCTTGGCTTTGCTCGCAGTTCTGGCCGTTATCGCTTTGTCTTGAACCCCCAAACGGGGTATTCGCAGCCTGTAACCCATGGCGGCCGTCCTTGCGGCGCGCGCGGTCATGGAGCAGGGTTGAAGACGCCAGCCCGTCGCATGGGGAGACCCACGCGAAAGACGCGTCAGACGATCACTCTTCATCGAAGAAAGGAATGCCGTGGCCGAATACACATTGCCGGACTTGGACTGGGACTACGGAGCGCTGGAACCGCACATCTCGGGTCAGATCAACGAGCTTCACCACAGCAAGCACCACGCCACCTACGTCAAGGGCGCCAATGACGCGGTCGCCAAACTCGAAGAAGCACGAGCCAAGGACGACCATTCCGCGATCTTGCTGAACGAAAAGAACCTCGCTTTCAACCTCAGCGGCCATGTCAACCACACCATCTGGTGGAAGAACCTGTCTCCTAGTGGCGGTGATAAGCCCACGGGTGAGCTCGCCGCGGCCATTGACGACGCGTTCGGGTCGTTCGACAAGTTTCGTGCGCAGTTCCACGCGGCCGCCACCACCGTGCAGGGGTCGGGTTGGGCGGCACTCGGATGGGACACACTCAGCAACAAGCTGCTGATCTTCCAGGTGTACGACCACCAGTCCAACTTCCCGCTCGGCATCGTTCCACTGCTGCTGCTCGACATGTGGGAACACGCCTTCTACCTGCAGTACAAGAACGTCAAGGTCGATTTCGCAAAAGCGTTCTGGAATGTTGTCAACTGGCCGGACGTGCAATCCCGCTACGAGGCCGCGACCTCGAAAACCCCGGGGCTGATTTTCGGCTGAGTCCATTACCTGAGGGCGTGGGCGTCGCGCGGATCGCGCGGCGCCCATGTCTTTCGCCAGGGCTTAATATTTCGTCTTTGTGAACCTCGCGATGAGATAGCCACGCCAAGTTGCAAGGCGCCAAAACACCGCGCATGCTTGATTATTCGAGCTACGATTTATTTACAGCTGCGAGCGTGGTTATTCGGACGGAGGCGTCGCGGAGGGCGAGATGGGTGCTGGGTCAAATCGGCCTATAGGGGTCGCGCCTTTTCATTCTCGTGGTGCCCTTAAGGGGTTTGTGATTTCGGGGCGTTGGCCGGATTCGACGAAAGAGTGGGCTCAGCTATTGATGGTCGCGGTTCGGGTGGCGTCGTTGCCCGGACTGCTTTCCACCACAACCGTGTTCGGTGCGCGCGAGGAGTTGCCCGACGAACCCGAGCCGGGCACCGTCGGCCTGGTACTGGCCGAGGGCACGGTTTTCGGCGAATCAGCAATCCAGCCAGGGTATTTCGCTGATCACCAGCCTCCCGCGTTGCTTATGCTGCATCCGCCGTCGGAGACGACGCCGTCCTTGCCGGAGTGCACGGGGGCAGCCTCAGGCTGTGTGCTGCTGCCGGGACTCCCGTATCTGGGATTGGAGCACCGGGCAGCCTGGGTCGAAGCAGAAGCTGACGGCACCATCACGTCGATGGTGAGCCGCGTCGGTGTCGACCCGATCAGCCATCCCGACACCGCAATTCTTGCGATGCTGCTTGCGGCATAAGGAAATTCAAACCAATAAATACGGGTACCCGAACTTCGCCGGGATCCTGGCGCACATCAAACTCGCCCGCTAACCTTGGGTCGTTAGCGAAGGGGAGTAGCCCCAAATCGTCGTGTCGACATACTGGTGAAAGCCCGGCCGGCGAACCGCTCCGATCGGACGGTGGGTGAGACCTTCGACCGATGTCCAGTGACCGTATGGTCACTGGCCACCTGTCGAAAGGTCGCCTGCCATGCTCACCGCCACACTGTTAAGTCTCGGGGTGGTTTTCCTTGCCGAACTCGGCGACCGGTCTCAGCTCATCACCATGACCTATGCGCTGCGCTACCGCTGGTGGGTGGTGCTGACCGGGGTGGCGATCGCGTCAACCACCGTGCACGGCGTCTCAGTGACGATCGGCCATTTTCTCGGCGCTGCACTGCCAGCGCGCCCGATGGCCTTTGCATCGGCGATCGCCTTCCTAATTTTTGCCGCATGGACCTGGCGGGAAGGCGCGTCCGGCGACCACAACGGATCTGCTCCTCGGGCACCCCGATTCGCGCTGCTTACGGTGGTGTCGTCGTTCGTGCTGGCCGAGCTGAGCGATAAGACGACGCTCGCGACCGTGACGTTGGCCAGCGATCACAACTGGGCCGGCGTGTGGATCGGCACGACCCTGGGAATGGTGCTGGCCGACGGCCTGGCCATCGGCGCAGGACTGCTACTGCATCAGCGGCTCCCCGACCAGCTGCTGCACGGCCTGGCCAGCCTGCTGTTCCTGTTGTTCGGGTTGTGGATGCTGCTCGACAACGCGCTGGGGTGGCGTTCGGGGGCCGTCTTCGCGATCGCCGCGATGGCGCTGGCCGCGGCAGCCGGCGCCGTGTCAGTGTGGGTGGCGCAAACTCGTCGGCGGCGGCAGCGGGCGGTGACAGTCACCGGAACAGCACCGGACATCGTCTGAGTTCCGCCCGACGGCACCCAACTATCGCCGCCCCAGCCGACGGCCGCTCCGCGGCTTGTCGCGGCGAGCTTGCGACCCGCTGCGCGTCACCCAAACATGGGCTGAGCAGAGACGACAGCAAAGGAGTCTGTTCGCGATTTTCGGCCTTCTGCCGGTTGCCCGAAGTCGCGGATGCGCGCTTTGCTCAGCCCGCTCGATCGCTTCGCCGAGCACGAAGTCGGTACACCGGCGCGCACCTTCTTGCGACGTATTCTGCGGATAACCTGTGAAATACGTTCATTTTATGGACACCCGACCGAATCATTTGGATGCTCATCGGGGGGGTGTCGCCGACCGCTCAGCCCGGTTGTGGCTAATCCGCTCAGGTTTGCACTTGGTTGTGGACACAACTGTCGCTACCATGATCAGCAAATACACATAGATAAGGGTTTGCGCTACAGCCCAGTGGAGGTCATATCGATGAGCACGACATTCGCTGCCCGCCTGAACCGCCTGTTTGACACGGTGTATCCACCCGGACGGGGGCCGCACACCTCCGCGGAGGTCATCGCGGCGCTCAAGGCGGAGGGCATCACGATGTCGGCTCCCTACCTTTCGCAGCTACGTTCCGGCAACCGGACGAACCCATCGACGGCGACCATGGCCGCCCTCGCCAACTTCTTCCGAATCAAGCCCGCCTACTTCACCGACGACGAGTACTACGAGAAGCTCGACAAGGAATTGCAGTGGCTAGCCGCCAGCCGCGAGGACGGCGTGCGCCGCATCGCGCTGCGGGCCCACGACCTGTCCTCCCAAGCGCAGCAGGAGGTCTTGGACCGGATCGACGAGCTGCGCCGCGCGGAGCGGCTCGACGCCTGAGCCCGCGCTCCAGTTAATCCGTCCACCCCGACCTGACGGATCGCCGGCGGCCTGCTCCGATTAGGGTTGGCCCAGCGCTCGCGCGCACGCATACGCGATAGTCCACGAGATACCGGGAGGCGGCCGGGAATGGCCCTGTTCCGCAAGCGAAAGAGCCGCGCGACCCGCCGCGCCGAAGCCCGAGCGATCAAGGCCCGCGCCAAGCTCGAAGCCAAGCTATCTGCCAAGAACGAGGCACGCCACTTCAAGGCCACCCAGCGGGCCGCCAACAAGGCGCTCAAGGCGCAGCTGAAGGCCCAGCGCGACAGTGACCGGGCGGCGCTGAAGGTCGCCGAGACCGAACTCAAGGCTGCGCGCGAAGGAAAGCTACTGTCGCCCACGCGGATCCGTCGAGTGCTCACCGTTTCCAGGCTGCTCGCGCCCATCCTGACGCCGGTGATATACCGGGCGGCCATCGCCGCACGCGGGCTCATCGACCAACGGCGCGCTGATCAGCTCGGGATTCCGTTGGCCCAAGTCGGTCAGTTTTCCGGGCACGGCGCTCGGCTGTCGGCCCGCATCGCCGGGTCTGAGCAATCGCTGCGGACGGTCCAGGAAAACAAGCCCAAGGACGCCGAGACCAAGCAATTCGTGTCGGCGGTGAGCGAACGGCTCTCGGATCTGTCGGCGGCTATTACGGCCGCCGAACACATGCCGGCACCGCGGCGCCGAGCCGCCCACTCCGCGATCTCGTCGCAACTAGACGGTATTGAGGCCGACCTGATGGCGCGCCTCGGGCTGACTTGATTGGTGACAAGGTGACCCCGCCTGACATCTCATTCCACTGGATTTCACGCAGCGTGATCGCGATCGCCCTAGCCGCCGCGCTGTATCTTGGCTCGGTCGTGGGCATTCCCACAGCCAGCGCACATGGTCATGCCAGCTGCGACAAGCCAGTACACGATGGTATGTCGATCGTCACCTTCCAGAGATCCACCTTCAAGGAGCGCCTCCACCCGACGTTCGCGGCCATGACGGCCGTCGGGCCGGATGCCAACATTTGGTCTGCCGCCGCACCGTCCGTACGGGGCGCGGTCGTCACAGTCGGCCTGCGACCGCTTGGACCGGCCGGGCGCGATACCGTGAATTATCGCCTGACCTCTGCGGACGGGCAGGCCTCCGGGTCGGCGTGGTATGGGCTGACCGCGCCCGGCACCGGGACGCCCGGACCCGCGGCCGCTGCCAACGACGAAGGCGCCGACATCCCGGCCTGGCCGTTCGCGGTGGGCGCAATAGTCGCGGTCGGCGCGGGTGCGTTATGGGCTATCCGGCGGAGGCCGTAGCCAAACCGCGTCCTGGCATGATGGGACCCGAATGCATGGCGACTTAATGAGCGACGACAAAGCTGCAAAGGAGCGGCCGCATGGCAGACCCGCAGGATCGACCCGACAGCGAATCCGACGACGCATCGAAACCACCGGCCAAGAAGGCAACTCCCCCGGCCGCCAAGAAGGCTGCCAAGGCGCCCGCCAAGAAGGCGCCCGCGAAAAAACCGCCCGCAAAAAAGGTGCCGGCAAAGAAGGCACCCGCCAAGAAGGCACCGGCCAAGAAGGCACCCGGCGTGCAGCCTCGGGCCGAAACTAATGGCCAACAGGCCGCTGCCGCCAAAGATGCGGCAGCCCAAGCGAAGTCGACCGTGGATCGTGCCAACAACCCACTTCCGCCAGACACATCTGCTTCATCGCCGCTTCAGTCCCCGGTACCGCTGGTGGTTGCTATCACCCTTAGCCTGTTGGCCTTGCTGCTCATCCGACAGCTGCGGCGCCATTAACAGCGATGACCTTGTCATTCCGGCCAACGGCCGACCTCGTCGACGACATCGGGCCCGACGTGCACAGTTGTGACCTCCAGTTCCGGCAGTTTGGTGGCCGCACGGAATTCGCCGGGCCAATCAGCACCGTCCGGTGTTTCCAGGACAACGCACTGCTGAAATCGGTGCTGTCGCAACCGAGCGGCGGTGGAGTGCTGGTCATAGACGGTGCCGGCTCGCTGCACACCGCCTTGGTCGGAGATGTGATCGCGGAATTGGCCCGCTCCAACGGCTGGGCCGGCCTGGTCGTTAACGGCGCAGTGCGCGACGCGGCAGCCCTACGCGGCATTGACATCGGCATCAAGGCGTTGGGCACCAATCCCCGCAAGAGCACCAAGACCGGTGCTGGCGAACGCGGCGTCGAAATCACCTTGGGCGGTGTAACGTTCGTGCCCGGCGATATCGCCTACAGCGACGATGACGGCATTGTCATCGTCAAGCCGTAGGGATCCTAAACTGCTACTGCAGTAGGCTTTTTCGCGAATCTCAGACCCTCGTCATCGATCCTGCCACGCCGGATCAGGTGGATGTCGCGTAGGTAGTTTTGGTTCAAGCGCCACGGGGTGCGCGAGCCCTGCTTAGGTAACTCGTCGAGCGAGCGCAAGACGTAACCCGGGGTGAACTCCATGAACGGCCGTTCCTCGACCGCTGAGCCCGGGTGTTCGACGACCACCGTGTCAAACCCGTTGGCGTCCATGTAATTAAGCAAACGACAGACGAACTCTGACACCAAGTCGGCCTTCAGCGTCCACGACGCATTCGTGTAACCAACCGTGTAGGCCATATTGGGGATGCCGGACAGCATCATGCCCTTGTAGGCCATCGTCTTGGTCAGATCCACCGGTTGCCCGTCGACGGTGGCGGTCGCACCACCAAAGAGCTGCAGGTTCAAACCCGTTGCGGTGATGATGATGTCGGCCGACAATTCGCGGCCCGAGTTGAGCCGGATGCCTGTCGGCGTGAACCGGTCGATGGTGTCGGTGACCACGTCAACCTTCCCGTGCCGGATGGCGCGGAACAGGTCGCCGTTGGGCACCAGGCATAACCGCTGCTCCCACGGATTGTAGTGCGGCCCAAAGTGCTTCCGTACGTCGTAACCTTCGGGCAACTGGCGTTGCACCAAGCCCATGAACATTTTCCGCATGCGGCGCGGCCACTTCTGGCACGCCCCGTACACGGCCTGCTGGCGCAACACGTTCTTCCACCGAACGACGGCGTAGGCCATCCTTTCGGGCAGCCACCGGTTCAGCCGCTCGGCGATGGAGTCCTGCTCTGGTTGAGAGACGATGTATGTGGGTGAGCGTTGCAGCATCGTGACGTGCTTTGCACCCGAATTTGCCAGGGCCGGTACGAGAGTGACCGAGGTAGCGCCACTGCCGATCACGATGATCGTCTTGTCGGCGTAGTCCAGATCCTCGGGCCAGTGTTGCGGATGGATGATCGGGCCGGCGAAGTCCTCGGAGCCAGCGAACTTCGGCGAGTAGCCCTCCTCATAGTTGTAGTAGCCGCTGCATAAGAAGAGAAACGAGCAGGTGAGCGCGCTTTGCGTGCCGTTGCTCTCGATCTGAACCGTCCAGCGATTTTCGGTGTTCGACCAATCAGCGCTGACGACCTTCTGGTTGAGCCGGATGTGCTTGTCGATGCCATACATCGCGGCCGTGCTCTTGACGTAGTCGAGGATCGGCTTGCCATCGGCAATGGCCTGGCGATCGGTCCACGGGCGGAACCGGAAACCCAGCGTGTACATGTCTGAGTCGGAACGAATTCCGGGGTAGCGGAACAGGTCCCAGGTGCCACCCATGGACGAGCGCTTGTCCAGGATTGCGTAGCTCCTAGTAGCGCAGCGGTCTTGCAAATGCCAGGCCGCACTCACCCCCGAAATGCCGGCGCCCACGATGACGACGTCAAGGTGCTCAGTCATGAAGCCCACGCTATCAACGGTGTGTCGAATCCGTCAACGAAGTGTCGAATTATTCGACATAGAGTAAGCTGCCTGTCGTGACCACCTCCGCCGCCAGCCAGACATCGCTGCACCGCGGCCGGCGCAGCGCGCGTCCGTCCGGCGACGAGCGCGAATTGGCGATCCTCGCCACCGCCGAACACCTGCTCGAGGATCGGCCACTAGGCGACATCTCGGTCGACGACTTGGCTAAAGGCGCCGGAATCTCCCGGCCAACGTTCTACTTCTACTTCCCGTCCAAGGATGCGGTGCTGCTGACGCTGCTGGATCGGGTGATCAACGAGGCCGACTCGGCGCTGCAGGAGCTCGCGGAGAAGGGCAACGACGACCGTGAAGACATGTGGCGCAACGGGATCAACGTGTTCTTCGAGACGTTCGGGTCCCACAAGGCAGTGAGCCGCGCCGCCCACGCCGCAAGCGGCACCAGCGCCGAGGTTCGGGAGCTGTGGTCGACATTCATGCAGAAGTGGATCGCCTACACCGCCTCAGTGATCGAGGGCGAGCGCGACCGCGGCGCCGCACCCGACACCCTGCCCGCCGAGGAACTCGCCACCGCTCTCAACCTGATGAATGAGCGGACGCTGTTCACATCATTTGTCGCCGAGCAGCCCTCCGTCCCGGAAGCGCGCGTGCTGGACACGTTGGTGCACATCTGGGTCAACAGCATCTACGGCGAGGCCCGCTAACTGTCACGCCGCTATGCGAACATATGTTCGTGCGGTGCGAGGCGTCCATCCTGCACGCGGACCTGGATTCGTTCTACGCCTCCGTCGAACAGCGCGACGACCCGGCGTTGCGGGGCCGTCCGGTGATCGTCGGCGGCGGTGTCGTGCTGGCCGCCAGCTACGAAGCCAAGGCCTACGGCGTGCGCACCGCGATGGGCGGTGCGCAGGCGCGACGATTGTGTCCACACGCCGTGGTCGTGCCGCCCCGAATGGCGGCCTACATGCAAGCCAGCGACGCGGTCTTCGAGGTGTTTCGCAACTGCACGCCGCTCGTGGAGCCGCTCTCGGTGGACGAGGCGTTTCTCGATGTGAGCGGCTTGTGGCGGATCGCGGGCACACCAGTCCAAATCGGAGCACGGCTGCGCGCCGAGGTTCGCAACCGCGTCGGCCTTCCCATCACCGTCGGAGTGGCCCGGACGAAATTCCTGGCGAAGGTCGCCAGCCAGGAGGCCAAGCCCGACGGACTGCTGCTGGTGCCACCCGACCAGGAGCTGGCATTTCTGCATCCGCTGCCAGTGCGCCGGCTGTGGGGCGTGGGTGCGGTGACCGCCGAGAAGTTGCATGCGCACGGCATCACAACGGTCGCCGAGGTCGCCGAGCTCAGTGAGTCGACGCTGGCCTCGATGCTGGGTGGCGCCATGGGCCGCCAACTGTATGCACTGTCCCGCAATATCGACCGTCGGCGGGTGACCACCGGCGTCCGACGCCGCTCGGTGGGCGCCCAGCGCGCGCTCGGCCGAGCCGGTAGCAGCATGTCGCCCGCAGAGATCGATGCGGTAGTGGTCACGCTAATCGATCGCATTACCGGCCGCATGCGAGCGGCCGGGCGCACCGGACGCACGGTGGTGCTGCGCCTACGGTTCGACGATTTTGGTCGCGCAACTCGGTCACATACGCTGCCGTGGGCCACGTCATCGACGCAGCCCATCCTCGCCGCCGCTCGCCGGCTGGTTGCGTCGGCCGCGCCAACCATCGCAGAACGTGGTTTGACGCTGGTCGGATTCGCGGTATCGGGCATCGACCGCAGCGGTGCCCAACAACTCATGCTGCCGTTTGGCGGCGAGCAGCCCCAGTCCATTGACGAGGCGGTAGACCAGATACGCCAGCGCTACGGCAAGTCCGCGGTGACGCGGGCGGTGCTGGTCGGCCGTGACCCGGGCATCGAAATGCCACACCTACCGGACTGAAGCGGCAACACTCCTCGGCCGAGCGGCGTTCGACTGCTTCTCCGTCGGCTGGAACACACCAACGTGGTACAAACTGCTGGGATATTCTTTTGCGCCTATTAGTTGCGATAGTGGCGTTCGAACCGGCTCGCCATTGGCAATTCTTGATGCGATGGCGTCCAAGTCGAACCGCGGCTCCCATCGGAGTTCACAGCGCGCCCGGGCATTGACGTATACGCGATCCACCCGATCCGGGAACCGCCACCCTTTCTCGGCCCACGCAGCCGCCGCCAGCGGCGCGCGGCGCGCGAACACCGCGGCCGCGTCAGTCCGCAATTCGGCCATGTCCTCCGGGGCGAACGGTGTGGTTGCCGATATGACGTAGCGCCCAAACCCAAGATCACTCGCACAGGCTGCCGCTTTCAGATGCGCGTCGACGGCGTCTTCCAGCGCGACGCGCCGATACGCATATTCGTTGCCCTTCACGTTGTCGTCACTCCGCCCGCCGTGAGTATCTGGCATGTCATCGAGCTCTGCGAAGAACCGCGCGGCGCGCAGGACAACGCAGGCCAGGCCGTCGTTCCGATACGCCAACTGGCAGAGGTCTTCGGCAGCAGCCTTGGTGACGCCATAGATGTTCTTGGGAACCGGCGGAACGGATTCGTCGATCCATGCCGCGGGCTCGCCAACCGGTGGCACCAGCGCATCACCGAAAACCGTTGTGGAGGAAGTCATCACAAATGCGCGAACATTCGCCGCAGCGGCCGCATGCAATAGGGTATGGGTGCCACTGATGTTGGTATCGACAAACGACTGGCGCGGCACGAAAGCCAGCTGCGGTTTGTGCAAGGTCGCCGTGTGGAATACCGCGTCTGCGCCGGCCATTGCTTCGTGCACCAAATCCGCGTCATTGGCGCAACCAACAAAGTCGGTCCATTGTGACGGTCGCATGTCGAGTCCAACGACGTCGACCCCGCGTTCGCGCATGGTGCGCACAAGCGCCTCACCCAGGTGACCGGAGCTACCGGTCACGAGCGCGCGCCGCAACGGCGCGCCAAGGCTGATGACGGGAGCGTGGGCGTCGGTGTCACTCATCTGGATACTCCAGGTTCGGTGTCCGCACTCCGGGCGCGATCGGGTAGGCATTACCATTTTGCCGCGCCGATGAGTCATCTGTAAGCGGGATGTCTAGATTAAACCCGAAAATATTGATCAATTCCCGTTATCAATGCCGGTTCCATTTACCGGGGGCCTCGGGTAAAACGGCCAAATTGTCAAGATATTTGACACTACCCGGCCGAAGCCCACTCCAACACCTCATCGGCAGGCCAGGTGTTGACGATGCGCTCGACCGGAATACTCGCGTCCAGCGCGCGCTGCGCGCCATAGCCCAGGAAATCCAGCTGACCGGGCGCGTGCGCGTCGGTGTCGATGCTGAACACGCAGCCGATGTCGCGGGCGAGGTTCAGCAGGCGGGTCGGCGGATCGCGGCGCTCGGGACGGGAGTTGATCTCCACCGCGGTGCCATGGTCACGACAAGCGGTGAACACCGCCTCGGCGTCGAACTTCGATTCGGGCCGGATGCCGCGGTTTCCGGAAACCAACCGGCCGGTACAGTGTCCCAGCACATCGGCCTGGCCATTGGAAACGGCGCGCACCATCCGGCGGGTCATCGCGGCGGACTCCATCGACAACTTCGAGTGCACGCTGGCGACCACGATGTCGAGGCGGTCCAGCAACTCGGGCTCCTGGTCCAGGCTGCCGTCGTCGAGAATGTCCACCTCGATGCCGGTGAGAATGCGCATTGGCGCGAACTTTTCGCGCAGCCCCTCGATCTCGTCGAGCTGTTTGCGCAACCGGTCCGCAGACAGTCCGTTGGCGATCGTCAGCCGCGGCGAATGGTCGGTCAACGCGCAGTACTCATGGCCCAGCGCCGCGGCGGTGGCCATCATCTCCTCGATCGGCGCTGACCCGTCCGACCAGTTCGAATGCAGGTGCAGGTCCCCGCGCAGCGCGGCCCGGATGTCGCCGCCTCCGAGATCCCGAGCAGCCGAACGCAATTCGATCAGGAGGTCGGGCTCGCGGCCGGACCAGGCCTGATCGATGACCTTTGCGGTCCTGGGCCCGATGCCCGGTAGCGACTGCCAGCTGTTGGCCTGACCGTGCCGCTCCCGCGCGGCGTCGTCGAGTCTTTCGATGATGTCGGCGGCGTTGCGATACGCCATGACCCGTCTGGGATCGTGACGGCTCCGATCCTTGTAGTACGCGATCTGTCGCAGCGCGATTACCGGGTCCACAGCTGCCCCGCGATGAACCCGGCGAAAACCACTGCGAATCCACCTATCTCGCCGAGGATGAGCAAGGCCATCGCCGTCCCGGCCCCGCGTGCGGGTGGGTCGAATTGGTTCTCGGTGTCCCGCCGCGCGCCGTGGAAGATGTAGCTCGCGATGGCGCCGACAAAGAAGAACACCGCCACCATCGCCGCGGACAGGTTGACCCACGCCGGCCAGGCGCTGAGTTCGACGAAGACCGCGATCAGCAGCGTCGCAAACGCGTAGAGCAGCGCCGCCCGGTGTGCGATGTCGACGTAGGGGTGCGCGCGGTGGTCGTCGGTGACCATGATTTGGCGGTACTTCCACACTCCAAGACCAAGCGCGAGAAGAAAGATCAACCCGGTCGCCAGCAGGGTGATGTTGGTATCGATGCGGTTGATTCCAGGCACGCAGCTCATGGTTCGCTCCAGCTTAGTTGTGCGTCGGAGAGCAGGACTACCGTCGGACCAATGCGATTCGCGTTCAAAACCTCACCGCAACACACCACTTGGGCCGACATGCTGGCCGTCTGGAAGGCGGCCGACGACATCGAGGTCTTCGAGTCCGGGTGGACGTTCGACCACTTTTATCCGATCTTCAGCGACTCCACCGGGCCGTGCCTGGAGGGTTGGACAACTCTTACGGCATTGGCCCAGGCCACCACCCGGTTGCGGCTGGGCACGCTCGTCACAGGGATTCATTACCGCCATCCGGCGGTGTTGGCCAACATGGCAGCCGCGCTCGACATCGTCTCCAACGGCCGGCTCGAGCTCGGGATCGGCGCGGGCTGGAACGAGGAAGAATCCGGTGCCTACGGAATCGAGCTGGGCAGCCTTAAGCAACGCTTTGATCGGTTCGAGGAAGCCTGTCAGGTACTGACCAGCCTGCTCAGCCAGCAGATCACCGACTTTGACGGGAAGTACTACCAGCTCAAGGGCGCTCGCAACGAGCCGAAGGGTCCGCAGCGCCCGCACCCGCCGATCTGCATTGGCGGCAGCGGGGAGAAGCGCACGCTACGAATTACAGCTCGCTACGCGCAACATTGGAACTTCGCCGGCGGTCCGCCCGAGGAGTTCGCACGCAAGCGCGACGTCCTGGCGGCGCATTGTGCCGACATCGGACGCGACCCGAACCAGATCACCCTGTCGGCCCATCTGCGCCTCGGCGAGGACCGCAACTACACGAAGCTTGTCGAAGATGCGGCGGGACTGGCCGCCGAAGGATTAGACCTGGGAATCGTCTACATCACCCCGCCACACGACCCCGCCGTCCTAGAACCGCTGGCCAGGACCATCGAGAAATCGGGACTCTGCCAGATAACAACTTGATAAAGCTGAGCAAACTTTTGCGAAACCGTTTGTTCGCGATCCGAGCGATTACACCGCGAATCGCAGCAGTTCCTCAGCGGTTACCAGGCGCTCGTGCTTAGCGGGAAACTCGTGGCTCTTCACCGGGTGACGGAACCATGACCAGGCGATTCGCCCCATTCGCGACCGGGGTACTGGGTTGCTACGCACAGTGGCACTCCTGCGATCGGACAACTCATCCGGGCTCTCACATGCGATTCTGTGTGACTCCTATGTGATCCAGCCCACAACAGCTATTAGACACCCGACGTCTGGCAAACACTCGACGACGCGCCGAGCAATTTATCAAATGTTCCTGTTGTGACAGCTGTGACTATCGCAGCGGTACCGCGGTCGGCTTGATCGGGGCCGGCAGCGCGCTCGAGCCCATCAGATACCGATCCACCCCCGCCGCGGCGGCCCGGCCTTCGGCGATCGCCCAGACGATCAATGACTGGCCACGGCCCATATCGCCGGCGACGAACACACCCGGGACCGAGGTGGCGAAGTCGTCGTCGCGGGCTACATTGCCGCGGTCGGTGAGCTCCACCCCAAGGTCGGTGAGCAGCCCCGGCTTTTCCGGGCCGACGAATCCCATCGCCAGCAAAACCAGATCGGCTTCGAGCTCGAAGTCAGAGTCCTCAACCTTGACGAACTTGCCGTCCTCCATGGTCACTTCATGCACCTTGAGCGCGCTCACGCGCCCGTCTTTGCCGACGAACTCCTCGGTGTTGACCGAGAAGACCCGCTCGCCGCCTTCTTCGTGGGCCGCCGACACTCGATATATCAGCGGGTAGGTCGGCCATGGGGTCGATTCCGCGCGCGTATCCGGTGGACGCGGCATGATTTCGAACTGGTGGATGTTCGCCGCGCCTTGGCGATGCGCGGTACCCAGGCAGTCGGCCCCGGTGTCACCACCGCCGATAATCACGACCCTCTTGCCCTTGGCGGTGATGGGCGGCTCGCCATCGTCGCCAAGGACGTCATCGCCCTCCTGTACCCGGTTAGCCCACGGCAGGTACTCCATCGCCTGGTGGATGCCGTCCAGCTCGCGGCCCGGTATCGGCAGCTCACGCCAAGCGGTGGCGCCGCCAGCCAACACCACCGCGTCGAACTCCGCGAGCAGTTGGTCGACGGTGATGTCGACGCCGACGTTGACGCCGGTGCGGAATTCGGTGCCCTCGCCGCGCATCTGCTCCAGCCGTCGGTCGAGGATGCGCTTTTCCATCTTGAACTCGGGGATGCCGTAGCGCAGCAGCCCGCCGATGCGGTCATCGCGCTCAAAGACGGTGACCTTGTGTCCGGCACGAGTGAGCTGCTGGGCGGCGGCCAGGCCCGCCGGGCCCGAACCCACAACGGCGACCGTCTTTCCGGTCTCGCAGTGCGGCCGCACCGGCTCCACCCAGCCTTCGTCGAAGGCCTTGTCGATGATCTCCAGCTCGATCTGTTTGATCGTGACCGGATCCTGGTTGATGCCGAGCACGCACGCCGGCTCGCACGGCGCCGGACACAGCCGGCCCGTGAAGTCGGGGAAGTTGTTGGTGGCGTGCAGTCGTTCGATCGCGTCGCGCCAACGGCCCCTGCGCACCAGGTCATTCCACTCCGGGATCAGATTGCCTAGCGGACAACCGTGGTGGCAGAACGGAATACCGCAGTCCATGCAGCGGGTCGCCTGTTGGCGCAAGGTGGCCTCGTTGAACTCTTCGTAGACCTCGTTCCAGTCCCGCAGCCGCAACGGCACCGGGCGCCGTTTCGGCAATTCGCGACGGCTGTATTTCAGGAAGCCGGTTGGATCAGCCATGCGCCGCCGCCATGATCGCCTTGTCAACGTCAACGCCGTCACGTTCGGCTTCCGCGATCGCCTGCAGCACCCGCTTGTAATCGCGGGGCATCACCTTCACAAAGTGCCGTTGCTGCCCGGTCCAGTCGGCCAGGATCCGCTGCCCCACAGCGGAATCGGTGGCATCGACGTGTGCCTGGATGAAGCCGTGTAGGAACTCCACATCGTCATCATCGAGTGCCTCGACCTCGACCATCTCGGTATTGAGGTTGGCCGGAAGTTCACCGTGCGGGTCGTAAACGTAGGCGACACCGCCCGACATGCCGGCGGCGAAGTTGCGTCCGGTGCGGCCCAGGATGACCACCCGGCCTCCGGTCATGTATTCACAACCGTGATCGCCCACGCCTTCGACCACCGCGTGTGCGCCGGAGTTGCGGACCGCGAACCGCTCCCCCACGACACCGCGTAGGAAGACCTCTCCACTGGTAGCGCCGAACAGAATCACGTTGCCGCCGATGATGTTTTCCTCGGCAACATAGTCCTGCGGCGCATTGTCCGACGGCCGCACCACAATCCGACCACCGGACAGGCCCTTGCCAACGTAGTCGTTCGCATCACCGTAGACACGCAACGTAATCCCCCGCGGCACAAAGGCGCCAAAGCTGTTACCCGCCGATCCTTCGAACGTGATATCGATGGTGCCGTCCGGCAGGCCTTGGCCGCCATAGGCTTTGGTTACCTCGTGGCCCAGCATGGTGCCCACGGTGCGGTTGACATTGCCGATAGTCGTGGAAAAACGCACTGGCTTCTGCGAATCCAATGCCTCTCTGCTCATCACGATCAACTGCTGATCGAGCGCCTTGTCCAGGCCGTGGTCCTGGCGCGAGCTGCAATACAGATCCTGGTTCATGAACGCCGACTCCGGCTCATGCAGCACCGGCGTCAGATCCAGCTTGTGCGCCTTCCAGTGAGCCCGCGCCAGCGTGGTGTCCAGCGCCCCGGCTTGGCCGACGGCCTCGTTGAGTGTCCGGAAGCCCAACTGCGCCATGTACTCCCGCACTTCTTCGGCAATGAACATGAAAAAGTTCTCCACGAACTCGGGCTTGCCGGTGAATCGTTCGCGCAGCACCGGGTTCTGGGTGGCCACACCGACCGGGCAGGTGTCCAGGTGACAAACCCGCATCATGATGCAGCCGGCGACCACCAGCGGGGCGGTGGCGAAGCCGAACTCCTCGGCGCCGAGCAGCGTCGCGATCATCACGTCGCGGCCGGTCTTGAGCTGGCCGTCCACCTGAACCACGATCCGATCGCGTAACCCATTGAGCAGCAACGTCTGCTGCGTTTCGGCCAGGCCCAGCTCCCATGGCGCGCCGGCATGCTTCATCGATGTCAGCGGGGTGGCGCCGGTGCCACCGTCGTGGCCCGAAATCAGGACCACATCGGCGTGCGCCTTGGAAACACCCGCGGCAACCGTCCCCACGCCGTTCTCGGAGACGAGCTTGACGTGCACCCGCGCGGATGGGTTGGCGTTCTTGAGATCGTGGATTAGCTGCGCCAGGTCCTCAATCGAGTAGATGTCGTGGTGCGGCGGCGGCGAAATCAGGCCGACGCCGGGTGTGGAGTGCCGGACTTCGGCGACCCACGGGTACACCTTGTGCCCCGGAAGTTGGCCGCCCTCACCGGGTTTCGCTCCCTGGGCCATCTTGATCTGGATGTCGGTGCAGTTGGTCAGGTAGTGCGAGGTGACCCCGAACCGCGCCGAGGCGACCTGCTTGATCGCGCTACGGCGCCAATCCCCATTGGGGTCGCGGTCAAATCGCTTGACATCTTCGCCGCCTTCACCGCAGTTGGACCGGCCGCCCAGCCGGTTCATCGCAATCGCCAGCGTCTCGTGCGCTTCGGCGGAGATCGAGCCGTAGCTCATCGCACCCGTCGAGAACCGCTTGACGATCTCGCTGGCGGGCTCGACCTCATCCAGCGGGACCGGCGGACGCACACCCGCGCGGAACTTCAGCAGCCCGCGCAGGGACGCCATCCGCTCGCTCTGGTCGTCGACCAGACGGGTGTAGTCCTTGAAGATCTGGTATTGGCCCGTGCGCGTGGCGTGTTGGAGCTTGAACACGGTCTCCGGGTTGAACAGGTGGTATTCGCCCTCGCGGCGCCACTGGTATTCCCCACCCACTTCGAGCTCACGGTGCGCGCGTTCGTCGGGCCGGTCCAGGTAAGCCAGCGCGTGCCGGGCGGCGACGTCTGCGGCGATGTCGTCGAGCGTGATTCCGCCGGTGGGACAAGCCAATCCGGTGAAGTACTCGTCGAGAACGTCCTCGGAGACACCGACCGCCTGGAACAGCTGCGCGCCGGTGTAGGACGCCAGCGTCGAAATGCCCATCTTGGACATGACTTTCAGCACGCCCTTGCCTGCAGCCTTGACGTAGTTCTGCAACGCCGTGTTGCGATCAATACCATCGATGAGTCCCCGGTCGAGCATGTCTTCGATCGACTCGAACACCAGGTAAGGGTTGACCGCGGCGGCCCCACAGCCGACCAGCATCGCCATGTGGTGGACCTCGCGGGCATCGCCGGATTCGACCACCAGGCCCACATGGGTGCGGGTCCGATCGCGCACCAAATGGTGGTGAACCCCCGCGACGGCCAGCAGTGACGGAATCGGAGCCAGCCGCTCGTCGGAACCGCGGTCGGACAAAATGATCATCCGGGCGCCGTCAGCGATCGCCGCCGACGCCTGCGCACGCACCTCGTCCATCGCGGCGGCTAGGCCGGCGCCGCCTTCGGCGACCGGGTACAGGCAGCGAATCACCTTGGACCGCATGCCATGCGGGCGTCCGTTGACCTCGTCGTCGGGGTTGAGGTTGATCAGCTTGGCCAGCTCATAGTTTCGCAGCACCGGCTGGGGCAGCAGGATCTGGTGGCAGGAGTTCTCGTCAGGGTTGAGCAGGTCACGCTCGCCGCCGGTGGTGCCCTGCAGGCTGGTCACCACCTCCTCACGGATCGCGTCCAGCGGCGGGTTGGTCACCTGAGCGAACAACTGGTGGAAGTAGTCGTACAGCATCCGGGGGCGCCGCGACAGCACCGCGATCGGGGTATCGGTGCCCATCGATCCGATCGGTTCGGCGCCGGTGCGGACCATCGGTGCCACCAGCAGATTGAGTTCCTCATAGGTGTACCCGAATGCCTGCTGTCGCATGACGAGTCGGTGGTGGGGCATGCGCACGTATTTGTTCGCCGGCAGCTTCTCGATGGGCACCAGGCCCTTGTCGAGCCATTCCTGATAGGGGTGCTCGGCGGCCAGCTCCGCCTTGATCTCCTCGTCGGAGACGATGCGGCCTTGGGTCGTGTCCACCAGGAACATGCGGCCGGGCTGCAGCCGCATCCGCTGAACCACCGTGGACGGATCCAGGTCCAGCACGCCGGCCTCGGAGGCCATGACGACCAGCCCGTCGACGGTGACCCAGATGCGGGACGGGCGCAGACCGTTGCGGTCGAGCACCGCGCCCACGATGGTGCCGTCGGTAAACGTCATCGACGCCGGGCCGTCCCAGGGCTCCATCAAGGATGCGTGGTACTGGTAAAACGCCCGCCGCGCGGGGTCCATCGACTCATGACGTTCCCAGGCCTCCGGGATCATCATCAGCACCGCGTGGGCCAGGCTGCGTCCGCCCAGGTGCAGCAGCTCGAGCGCCTCGTCGAAGCGCGCGGTGTCGGATGCGCCCGGGGTGCAGATCGGGAACAGCTTCTCGACATCGGCTTCCGACCCGAAGATGTCGGTCCTGATCAACGCCTCACGGGCCCGCATCCAGTTCTCGTTGCCGGTGACGGTGTTGATCTCACCGTTGTGGGCAATGCGCCGGAAAGGGTGTGCGAGCGGCCACGACGGGAACGTGTTCGTGGAGAACCGGGAATGCACAATGCCTAGGGCGCTGGTCAGCCGCTCGTCCTGCAGGTCGAGGTAGAACGCCTTGAGCTGCGGGGTGGTCAGCATGCCCTTGTAGACGAACGTCTGGCCGGACAGGCTCGGGAAGTACACGGTTTCGCGTCCGGGGCCGTCCTGTCCCGGGCCCTTGGTGCCGAGCTCATGCTCCGCGCGCTTGCGAACCACGTAGGCACGCCGTTCCAGCGTGATGCCGGACGCCCCTGCCAGGAACACCTGGCGGAACGTGGGCATCGCGTCGCGAGACAGTGCGCCCAGCGACGAGTCGTCGATGGGCACGTTCCGCCAACCCAGCACCTCCAGGCCCTCGGCTTCGGCGATCTTCTCGACCGCGGCGCAGGCCGCCGCGGCGTCCTTGGACGACTGCGGCAAGAAGGCGATACCGGTGGCGTAGCTGCCCGGGGCGGGCAGCTCGAAGTCCACGACCTGCCGAAGGAACGTATCCGGGACTTGAATCAGGATGCCTGCGCCGTCACCGCTGCGCGGCTCGGCACCCTGAGCGCCGCGATGTTCAAGGTTGAGCAGCGCGGTGATCGCCTTATCCACAATGTCGCGGGTACGCCGACCGTGCATGTCGACGACCATGGCGACCCCGCACGAATCGTGTTCAAATGCGGGGTTGTACAGCCCTTGGGAGCCCGAGCGCTTGGGCGCCATTCCCACCTAACCCTTCACCAGACTTCTGCACGGCCTCATCATCGGCTCCGCCCTAGGCCCCTCCCGAAGGTTGCGGGCTGGACCCCTTCGGCTTGTCGATAGGCTGTTCGACAGGCGGAGATGGTCCGGTTACTGATTCGTCCGTGCAGCGTTGAACGGTGGCCGTTTTAACCGGTCTCGACAAGTCGTAAAACGATATGACAAAACCCGCCTGACATGCCAACTTCCCCAATAGTAACCTGCCAGCTGGCGGCCACGTAAATTCGCTGTAACCGCTGATCGACAGCATCGCGGTGAGCCGCTCCGCTACCTGCGAGCTGCCCGCGGTGACGTTGACCGAGACGTGTCATCGGCCACACCAACCGCTTAACCAAGTTTGCTACGCCGACGGTTGCCGGCCTGCGATCCCCGATCGCCTGAGCCGCAAGCGCTCGTCACTCTGGCAACACGCCGCACGATAAGGCATGGCAGCACCTGCGGGCCTGAATCGCCGTCGACAACCTTCGCGGCGTAGCGATGGCGTCGCGCCGCATCATGCCCGAGTTTGCACAATACTAATAGGACTCTAAAACCGGCTGGGCAAGGTCGGTGCGGGTTTCTGGTCCGGATACTGGTTCGTGAACCGCGGGGTTTCAGCCCGGAGCTCACCGCGGTCGGCCACAGGCGCGACGACCAGTTACCCGTCACCCGAGGAGCCCATGAAAGACCGCGATGAATTCCTGCGGGACCGGGTGCGGCCCGACCAGCCCGACGCCCCTGCCGCTCACCCGCCTGCCGCGCGGTCGGGAGATTCCCAGCCGGCGCCGCCCGTTCCATCCGCCGTGCGGCGAGCACGTGTCGCTCCGCCTCCGCCAGCGCGAGGTCCGCTGCCGCCGCCGAGACCACCTGCGAAAGCCCCGCACCCACCGCAGTCCCTGCCGCCGTCCCCGCCGGTACCCCGGCCGACGCCGGCACCACCGCCACCACCGCCACCACCGGCCGCTCCGGTTCCCCCGCCCGACCCCTGGTCCGACGCGGTTATGGTGCGGCAACGCCCGCGGACACGACCCGCCGACCGGGGTTGGCGACGCATGGTCCGAGTGGTGACCTTCGGCCTGATCAGCCCCGGCCCATCGGCCGCGCAGCGCGACGCCGCGCAGTTCGAGAAGGCAATCCGAACCGTCCTGCACGGCAACCACAAGGTCGGCGTGCTCGGCAAGGGCGGCGTCGGGAAAACGTCTGTCGCAGCCAGCGTCGGATCAATCCTCGCCGAACTGCGTCAGCAGGACCGGATAGTCGCGATCGACGCCGACACCGCCTTCGGCCGGCTGAACAGTCGAATCGATCCGCGGATAACGGGCTCGTTCTGGGAACTGACCGCCGACAAGAACCTGCAGTCTTTTAGCGACATGACCGCCCGTGTTGGCCGGAATTCCGTCGGGCTGTATGTGCTTGGTGGTGAGCCGGCATCCGGTCCGCACCGGGTGCTCGATCCGGCGATCTATCGGGAAGCCGCCCTGCGGTTGGATCGCCATTTCGCGATCTCGGTCATTGACTGCGGCTCGACGATGGATGCCGCAGTAACCCAAGAGGTGCTGCGGGACCTGGACGCACTGATCGTGGTGTCCTCACCGTGGGCGGATGGGGCCTCGGCAGCCGCCAAGACCATGGAGTGGCTGTCGGATCGGGGCCTCACCGGTTTGTTGCAACGCAGCATCGTGGTACTCAACGATTCCGACGGACATGCCGACAAGCGCACCCGGTCGTTATTGGCTCGCGAATTCGTCGATCACGGCCAACCTGTGGTCGAGGTGCCCTTCGATCCCCACCTACGGCCCGGCGGTGTCATCGATGTGGTCCACGAAATGGCTCCCGCGACGCGGCTGAAGTTCTTGCAGATCACGGCGACGATCACGGGTTACTTCGCGTCAGAGGGCTGAGACGTCTGCAGTTGTGGATCCACCGGAACAGCGACGCGGGTGGCAGCTGTGACGTCAGCCCGACTCGGCGGCTCGCTTCAGGCCCGCGCTTTCCATGTCGACATAGGAACGGATCAGCGACCCCATCAGCAGGCTTGCCAACCACGCCAACGGCCCGCTCGCAGCGAACTCAAGCGTCGTTCGCACGCCATCCTCAGCCTCGTCGATGCGGTGTACAGCCTCCAGCGATAGTCCCGGCTGCTTTGCCACCCAAGTGAATTCGCGCATCGGCTCGAGGTTGGTGACCGTCCACACCGTCGGTCGTCCCTTCGGCTGGGTCACCCGAGAGCGGCTACCTACGGTGAACGGGCCGTCATCCAGGCGTTTGATCTCTCGCATCGACGCTGTCCAGTTCGGCCAGCCCGCCACGTCGACGAGCAGCTCCCACACCCGCGCCGCGGGCGCCTTGACGATCTCCTCACGTACATATCGCACACTGGCATCATCGCACTCGCGCCGACGGATCGGCCGTCGCTTCGATCTTGGTGACGAGGCCACTGCGGATCGTCAACACGATGACAGCGAAGAGCCGCCGTTCGGCGAACGCCAGCACCACCGGCAGTCCGGCGGGACCGCTGACCAGCGTCACTCCCGGCCCCAGATAGCGCAGCAGGTTTGAGCCGACCTGGTCTGGCCCATGGTTGACCTGTGGTGGCGGTGACGGCTCCGCGAGAACGGTACCCACCCCCCAGACCGTCGGATCCAGGACTGCGGTCAACGCGGCAATATCGCCGTTGGCGCATGCGGTGATGAATTTCTCGGTGACAAGCTGGTGCTCGGCGGGGGCGACCTCCTCCAACTTCGGTTGTGCCGCAGTGAACTTGGCCCGCGCGCGGCGCGCCAGCTGACGGCAGGTACCAACCGGGCGGCCGACGGTTTCGGCAATCGTGTCAAACGGGACCGCGAACACGTCGTGCAACACGAACGCCACCCGTTCCCCAGGACTCAGCCTGCGCAGGACTTCCAGGAGCGCAGCCCGGATCTCGTCGTCGAGAGTGATGCGGTCGGCGGGGTCGGGGTGCTGGCCCTCTTGTTCGATGTCACTCGGGTCACCCGGGTTCTCATATCGGGCTCGTGCCGAACGCACCTGATCGAGACAGAGCCGGCTGGTCACCACCGTAAGCCAGCCGCGGACGTCGTCGATCCGGTCCGGGTCGGCACGTGACAGCCGCAGAAACGCTTCTTGCGCAACATCTTCGGCGTCGCCGACGTCTCCCAGTATTTGGAATCCGAGATTGACCAGATACGGGCGGTGCCGGCGCCAGGCCTCGACCACCTGGTCACTCGGCGACGGCGACTGGTTCATGACTCATCGACGATTCGGGAGCGGAAAAAGTTACTGGTGCCGGCTGTAACTTTCCCACCTCGCCCCCCGTCCTGAGAAGAGAGCACGTTCTTTAGATGCAAAGGAGCCCTCCGATGACCATTGTCGTTACCGGGGCGACCGGCAATGTGGGTCGCCCACTGGTTGCCGAACTTGCCGCCGCGGGCGCACGCGTGCGCGCGGTCACCCGCACACCCGACACTGCCGACTTCCCCGACGGGGTCGAAGTGGCGCGTTCGGTCGCCGATGCGATCCCAGGAGCGTCGGCGGTGTTTCTCAATTCCCGCGGCTTGGGTCCGGGCATGGCCGACGTGGTGGCCCGATCGGCGGCGGCCGGGGTCACCAAGCTGGTCGCGCTGTCGGCAATCAACGCCGACGACGATTTCGCCAGGCAGCCGTCACGCTTTCGCGGGGACCGCAACAAGGAGGTCGAACAGCTCGCCGTCGACTCCGGGTTGGCCTGGGTGAGCCTGCGGCCCAGCGTTTTTGCGACGAACTTCGCCGGCATGTGGTCGGCGCAGATCCGCGCCGGTGACGTAGTGGCCGGACCGTATGCCGCGGCGTCCACGGCACCGATCGTGGAAAGCGACATTTCCGCGGTCGCAGCCCGGGCGTTGCTCACCGACGACCTTGTCGGGCAGAAGATCCCGCTGACCGGTCCGCAGACATTGACCAACGCTGAGCTGGTCGAGGTCATCGGCCGCGTGCTGAACCGCCCGCTGCATTATCAGGAGGTACCGCCGGACGCGGTGCGGCAACGGTTTATTGGCTTGGGCTTTTCCGCCGAATTCGCTGACGCGTATCTCGCCATGCTCGCCGCTTCGCTCGACAAACCGGCCTTGGTCACCCACGACGTGGAGAAGATCCTCGACCGCCCGGCGCTCACGTTCGCGCATTGGGTGTCCCGGCACAGCGAAATATTCACAAACTAGGAGGCATCGATGTCCGATCCACAACCGCCGCGCTACCTCAAGCCGATGAACAAGGTGATGATGGCGGTGCAGAAGCTTGGCATCCCGACGGGCCCCGCCATGGTATTGACGGTGCCCGGCCGCAAATCGGGTCGCCCGCGCAGCACTCCGATGACACCCTTCGAATTTCGCGGCGGCCTCTACGTGGTGGCCGGATATCCCGGCGCGGACTGGGCGGCAAACGCCCGAGCCGCCGGCACCGGAACACTGGCGCGCGGACGCCGTTCCCGGCGGGTCAGGATCGTCGAGTTGAGCGCCGAGGAAGCCCGCCCGGTACTACGCGCATTTCCGGCCCAGGTTCCGGTCGGAGTTGGATTTGCGAAGCGTTCGGGCATGGTGCGCGATGGAACCGCCGACGAATTCGAGGCACTCGCCGGACGGCTCACCGTTTTCCGATTCGAACCGATCACGGTGTAATAGGACACCTGGCAACGCAAAACAGCGCGAGAAATCTTTCGATTTCTCGCGCTGTGTGCATGCTCGGCACTGCAGTGCTACCCCACCGCCGACCCCTCGACGCAGCGGTTCAGGCGGCAGCGTGTCACGCCGATTGGGCGACCACCCGCTCACGCACCGGGTAGCCGTTGCGCTCCGCCAGGGATCGCAGCTGACCCAACGCGAATGCCCGCGCCCGGCCCGAGTCGGGGATGACCACGCCGGCCCACAGGCCTTCGGCACCCGGCGACTCGACGGCCTCTTTGGCACACGCCCAACGGCGAGGGCAGGCCCGGCACAACGTCTTGGCCTCGTCGTCAGGAGTCTCTGTCCAACGGTCAGGGTCTTGCGTGCAAACGCCCAGCGGGACCTCGTACAGAGTCGTTGCGGTCATCATCTTTAGTTCCTCCTGAAAGCGTTGCAGGGTTTCCCAATCCCTGCTGCAGAACCGTACAGCATTAACCGTTGCGGTGCAACAGTTCGTGAGTAATGGCTAGTCGAGCGGTGCTACGGCTTGGGCCCTGGGAAACCCAGCGTACTCCGACATTTCCCGGTTACCAGGGGTTATATCCTGTAGATCCGCTGTGTGTCCGCCGCCAGCACGGGCGGGTCGGCCGAACTCCTTTGCACAAACTGTTTCGGCGCGCGATAGTTCGGTGTACGCTTAACCGTAGCGCAAGTTCGGTTTCACCCGGGGCTCGCCGATCCACGACTCGCCTCAGTGCTGGATCAGAAAACGTAGCGAAGGTATGGCATTGGAAGGGTGCAACGGTTAGCATGATCGGAAGCGGAACGACCGCCCTAGTGCCCGCCCTAGTGCCTGCGAGCGAGGAATCTACGCAGATGGCCCATGCCGAGCCCCAAGCCGAGCCGGGGGCGACCATCAGCCGCGAGCCGCAGGCCGGCGTCCAGATCGATGATCCTCGAATCTCCCAGGAATATCTGCGAGCGGTGTCCGAAGATGGACAGTGGCGGATCGTCGACAACAGTCCTAACGGTATGTTCGTCGACGGACGACGCAAGAGCTCTGTGACCGTCAGCGACAAGACAATCGTCCGGTTCGGCGATCCCACTGGAGGCAAGGCGTTGACCTTCGAAGTCGTCAGGCCGTCAAAGTCCCGGCAAGAGCGGCCTCAGGAGCGCCGGACTGAACAACCATCGGCGGACGGTTCGCTGGACGACGCAACCAACTCCCCGACCGGGGAACTCGATCCCGGCCTGGTCCGCGCCGGCTCGGCCGCCGCGGCCCGCCGTCGCGAACTCGATATCAGTCAGCGCAGCCTGGCAGCGGACGGGATCATCAACGCGGGCGCACTCATTGCGTTCGAAAAGGGCCGCAGCTGGCCCCGGGAACGAACCCGGGCGAAGCTGGAGGAAGTGCTGCAGTGGCCCGCCGGGACTATCGCGCGCATCCGCGAGGGAGATCCCGCCGCCCATCAACCGCCCGCAACTCCAACGCCCGCAGGGCATCCAGAAGCGTCGACTTCTGACGGTCCGGCGTCGCTGATCGCTCAGGCCGTCGCCGCGGCGGTGGATACCTGCAGCCTGGCCATCGCTGCCTTACCCTCGCCCCAGGATCCCGATTTCACCGAGCGAGCGGCGCCGATTCTCGCCGATTTGCGCCAGCTCGAGGGCATTGCCGTCCAGGCAACCCGCATCAGTCGGATTACTCCAGAACTAATCAAGGCGCTCGGCGCGGTTCGTCGCCATCACGACAAACTAATGACGCTGTCAGCGACTGCCCCTGGCGCCACGCTGGCGCAGCGGCTATATGCCGCTCGCCGACGGGCGAACCTTTCCACTGCGGAGACCGCACAAGCAGCCGGAGTGGCAGAAGAAATGATCGTCCGCGCTGAAGCCGAGGAAGCTTTGCCAGCCACTGCAACCGAAGCGATCGAAGCGCTCATAAATCAGATCAATTGAGGTTGATTCCGGGTGTCATCACAGGCGGCAGCGCTCGAATCCGGCGGTACGGGGAACGTTGACGTTGCCCCGAAGCTTCGCCTTGCATTCCGTCGCGCCGTGCGCGCGAAAATGCCAGCGTCACCGAAAAATTCGTGCATCTACCCCCGCCGGCGCGCTGCTAAGCTCAACGTGCGGTGCAGAGATGCATATGAACAGACAGTGCACAGAACAGCGAACGTAAGGAACCACTCAAATGTCCGGTAGTCGGATGTGCCAGACCACCAGTAACTTTATTTACACTCAGTTGCTATTGCTGGGTGAAGGTATCCCCGACCCGGGCGACATATTCAACACCGGTTCGTCTCTGTTCAAACAGGTCGCTGACAAGATCGGCCTGGCAATTCCGGGTACCAACTGGATCGGCCAAGCGGCAGACGCCTATTTGAACCAGAACCTCGCCCAGGAGCTTCGCGCCAAGGTAATGGGCGATCTCGACAATTTAACCGGCAACCTGATCTCAAATCAGGCCGGCCACGTCTCAGACACGCGCGATGTCCTGCGCGCCATGAAAAAGATGATCGACGGCGTGTACAAAGCGTGCAAGGCTCTTGAAAAGGTTCCGATACTCGGCGACCTGTGGTCGTTTGAACTCGCTCTCGTGATGTGCGGCATAGCGATGGTTACCGTCGGCGGCGCACTGCTGTACCTGACCATCATGACGGCGATGAACGCCTTCAACTTGCTGGGAATCGGCGGCAGGTTCCTCGACATGCTCAAGAACCTGCCCGATCTGGCAGGGTTGATCCCGGGCATCATCGACGGCATCATCGACGGCATCTGGCCGCCGAAGTTGCCCGATATTCCCATCCCGGGAATACCCGATATCCCCGGTCTGCCCGACTTCAAGTGGCCGCCCGAAATTGGCATACCGGACTTCAATTTGCCCATCCCGGGCTTGCCTGATTTCCAATGGCCGTCCATCCCGGGCTTCCCCGACCTCAACTTGCCCTTCCCGGGCTTACCCATCCCTGGATTCCCAGACCTCCCGGGGCTGCCCGGCATTCCGGACTTGTTCCCCGGCCTACCCGGTTTGGGCGACCTGATTCCGGGCTTCGGCGGCAGCTTGGGCAAGTTGCCAACCTGGACCGAATTGGCTGCCTTGCCTGACTTTTTGGGTGGCTTCGCCGGCTTGCCCGTGCTGAGCTTCAGCAACCTGCTCAGCTTCGCCCAGTTACCCAGCGTGGGCTCGGTTACCGCAACCATGGGTCAGCTGCAACATCTCGTAGCGGCGGGCGGCGGTCCTGGCCAAATGGGCAGCATGGCGGGTCAACAGGCACAGATGATCTCCTCGCAAGCCCAACAGGGAAGCCAGCAAGCCACCCTCGTCAGCGACAAGAAGGAAGAAGACGAGGAGGGTGCGGCCGCGGGCGCGGCCGGTGCGGAGCGCGCACCGATCGACGCCGGGTCTGGTGGCGGCGAACAGCGGCAGGAAGGCACCATCCTTTAGTCGCAGCCGTGAACCTCAACAAAGCTATGCAATAGCAACCAAAAGCCAGAGCGAGTAGAAAGTTAAACGTAGAGGAGGGTTCTACCCCATGACAGGAGTACTGGGCGTCGTACCGTCGTTCCTGAAGGTATTGGCGGGCATGCAAGACGAGATCGTCGGCGGACTCAAATCGGCGACCTCGTCGGTCTCCGGGATCAGCCAGCGGGTTTCAATCACCCACGGGTCATTTACATCGAAGTTCAACGACGCGCTGAAGGAGGTTGAAACCAACCGCAGCAACACGGGCCAAGGGCTGCAAGGCGTCTCCGGCGGGCTGGCCAAAAATCTCCTAGCGGCCGCCGGCGCCTACCTCAATGCAGATCAGGGCCTTGCCGGCGTTATCGACAAGATCTTTGGTTGATCATGTCCGGTCCGCTCGCTACCGGTCGCGCGGGCCGCGCCGACGATGTCGTCGGCGTCGAGGTGACCATCGACGGCATGTTGGTGATTGCCGACCGGTTGCACCTGGTCGATTTCCCTGTTGCGCTTGGGATCCGGCCGAACATCCCGCAAGAGGATCTGCGAGATATCGTCTGGGACCAGGTGCAGCGTGACCTCACGGCGCAAGAAGTGCTGGACCATAACGGTCTACCCCACCCGGCGGTTGCGGCGATGGTGGACACACTGAGCAGGCCGGACCGGACGCTGGAGGCCAGATGGTGGCGACGCGATGTCGGCGGCGTCATGGTGCGCTTTGTGGTGTGCCGCAAGGACGATAGCCATGTCGTGGCGGCCCGCGACGGCGACCTGCTGGTGCTGCAGCGGGTGGCGCCGCAGGTCGGTCTGGCGGGCATGGTAACCGTCGTGCTGGGCAATGCCGAACCCGCCAACGTCGAGCCGCTGACGGGTGTTGCCAGCGAATTGGCCGAGTGCACAACCGCGGCCCAGCTGTCCCGGCACGGCGTCGCGCCCGCCACTGCCCGCATGTACGCCGAGATCGTCAGCAACCCGACCAGCTGGGTGGAAATCGTCGCGAGCCAGCGTCACCCCGGGGGCACGACGACGCACACCCAAGCCGCTGCCGGTGTCCTCGATTCCGCCTACGGCAGGCTGGTGTCGCTGCCCCGCCGCGTCGGTGGCGAGCTGTACGGCAGCTTCCTTCCCGGCACTCAGCAAAATCTGCAGCGCGCGCTGGACGCCCTGCTGGAGCTGCTTCCAGCGGGCTCTTGGTTGGACCACGCCTCAGCTCACGCTCAAGCCTCGGTCCGAGGCTGACGTGTCAATCTCCCGCTACCAGTTCAAGAAAGGGATCCAATAGTGGACCTGCCCGGGAACGACTACGACAGCAACGATCTCGGCGCGCTGGATTTCTCCGGCGACGGCCCCGCCCAGGAGTCGTCCCTTGACGCGCTGGGCGATTACGCACCGGCAGAGCCCGTTGAAGCTGACGACGCCGGAGGCGACTTGGACTCCCTGCATCGGCTGACGGAGCCGGAGGAAGAGGCCGAGCTGGAGCTGTTTACGGTGACCAACCCCCAGGGGTCGGTGTCGGTAACCGCGCTGATGGGCGGCATCATCCAGCAGGTCACTGTGACGGACAAAGCCTCGAGCATGTCCGAATCGGGGCTCGCGGAAGAGATCTTTGTAATTGCCGACCTAGCCCGGCAGAAGGCGCGGGCGGCCCAGCACACCTTCATGTTTCAGACCATGAGCGAAATAACGGGTGAGGACACCGACGAAAGCGCCCTGCTGCGTGAATTCGTGGGCATGACCCTTAATTTGCCGACGCCGGAACAGGCGGCGGCGGCCGAAGCAGAAGTCTTCGCCACCCGCTACGACGTTGACTACACCTCCCGCTACAACGGTGATAAATGACTGATCGCCTTGCCGGTCTGTTCGAAAGTGCCGTCGGCATGTTGCCGTTGTCGGAGGCACGAGCCATCGACCTGTTCACCGAGATCACCAATTACGACGAGTCGGCGTGCGACGCCTGGGTTGGCCGGATTCGCTGCGGCGACACCGACCGGGTAACGCTGTTTCGCGCGTGGTATTCGCGCCGTAATTTCGGGCAGTTGTCGGGTTCGGCGCAGATCTCGATGAGCACCCTGGGCGCCAGAGTTCCCATCGGAGGGCTCTACGGCGACATCACCTACCCGGTCACCTCGCCCTTGGCGATCACCATGGGGTTCGCGGCATGTGAAGCGGAGCAAGGCAATTACGCGGATGCGCTGGAGGCCATCGAGGCCAGCGCCGTCGGTGGCTCAGAGCATCTGGTGGCCTGGCTCAAGGCGGTGATTTACGGCGCGGCCGAGCGCTGGACCGATGTCATCGAGGAGGTCAAGGGCGCCGGGAAGTGGCCGGACAAGTTTCTGGCCGGCGCCGCCGGCGTCGCGCACGGGGTGGCCGCGGCCAACCTCGGCCTGTTCACAGAGGCCGAACGCCGCCTCACCGAAGCCAATGACTCCCCGGCCGGCGAAGCATGTGCGCGCGCCATCGCGTGGTTCCTGGCGATGGCCCGGCGCAGCCAGGGTAACGAAGACGCCGCCGTGGCGCTGCTGGAGTGGTTGCAGACCACTCACCCAGATCCCAAAGTGTCTGCGGCACTGAAGGATTCGTCTTATCGGTTGAAGACGACCACCGCCGAACAGATCGCTTCGCGCTCGGATCCCTGGGATCCGGGCAGCGTGGTGACCGACAATTCCGGTCGCGAGAAGCTACTGGCCGAAGCCCAGGCCGAACTGGACCGCCAAATCGGACTTACCCGGGTCAAGATACAAATCGAGCGCTACCGCGCCGCCACCCTGCTGGCCAGGGTCCGGGCCGCCAAAGGGATGAAGGTCGCCCAGCCCAGCAAACACATGATCTTCACCGGTCCACCTGGTACCGGCAAGACCACGATCGCGCGCGTGGTGGCCAACATTCTGGCCGGGTTAGGGGTCATCGCCGAACCCAAGCTCGTCGAGACATCGCGAAAAGACTTCGTCGCCGAGTACGAGGGGCAGTCGGCGGTCAAGACCACCAAGACCATCGATCAGGCCCTCGACGGCGTACTGTTCATCGACGAGGCCTACGCGCTGGTGCAGGAACGTGACGGGCGCACCGACCCGTTCGGGCAGGAGGCGATGGACACCCTGCTGGCCCGGATGGAAAACGACCGCGACCGGCTGGTGGTGATCATCGCCGGCTACCCCAACGACATCGATCGGCTGCTGGAAACCAATGAGGGCCTGCGGTCCCGATTCGCCACCCGCATCGAGTTCGACACCTACACCCCCGAGGAACTCCTCGAGATCGCGAAAGTTATTGCGTCCGCTAATGATTCGATGTTAAGCACCGACGCTGCGGACGAGTTCCTAGAGGCCGCCAAGACGCTGCATCAGCGGACGTTGCGCGGTCGAGCCGCCCTCGATATCGCCGGGAACGGCCGCTACGCACGACAATTGGTCGAGGCCGCCGAGCAATGCCGGGACATGCGCCTGGCCCAGGGCCTCGACATCGAGGCTCTGGACGTGGATCGTCTACAAGAGATCAACGGCGCGGACATGACCGAGGCGATCGCCGCGGTGCATGCACACCTCAACATGAGAGAGTGAAACATGGGGCTTCGCCTGACCACAAAGGTTCAGGTTAGCGGCTGGCGCTTCCTGCTTCGCCGGCTGGAGCACGCCATCGTCCGGCGCGATACCCGCATGTTCGACGACCCCCTGCAGTTCTACAGCCGTTCGGTCGGGCTTGGCATTGTCATAGCGGTATTGATCCTCGTAGGCGCGGGACTGCTGGCGTACTTCAAACCACAGGGAAAGCTGGGCGGCACCAGCCTTCTCACCGATCGCGCCACCAACCAGCTCTATGTGATCCTGTCCGGCCAATTGCATCCCGTTTACAACCTGACGTCGGCGCGGCTGGTGCTGGGCAACCCGGGCAACCCCGCGACCGTGAAATCTTCCGAACTCGCCAAGCTGCCCCTGGGGCAGACCATCGGAATCCCCGGAGCGCCTTACGCCACACCGGTTTCGGGGGACACGAAATCGACCTGGACCTTGTGCGACACCGTCTCCAGGGCCGACACGGCTTCCCCTGCGCTCCAGACGGCGGTGCTGGGGATGCCGCTGCAAGTCGACCCGTCGATAGATCCACTTCAGGCAAACGAGGCCGTGCTGGCGTCCTACCAGGGCCAAACCTGGATCGTCACGTCCAAAGGGCGGCACTCGATCGATCTGAGCGACCGAGCGATCGGCTCAGCCATGGGAATTCCGGTCACCGCCAAACCGGTCCCCATTTCGGAAGGCATGTTCAACGCATTGCCTAACATGGGGTCCTGGCAGCTGGCCCCGATACCCGGCTCAGGCACACCCAACACTCTTGGACTCCCTGGCGATTTGGTGATCGGGTCGGTTTTCCAGATCCATACGGACAAAGGGCCGCAATACTATGTGGTGCTGCCCGACGGCATCGCGCAGGTGAATACCACCACGGCTCAGGCGCTGCGCGCCACCCAGTCACACGGATTGGTCGCGCCTCCCGCGGTAGTGCCGAGTTTGGTCGTCCGAATCCCCGAACGGGTTTACGCATCGCCGCTTCCGAACCAGCCCCTGGAAATCCTGTCCCGGCCCGACGAACCCACCCTGTGCTGGAGCTGGGAACGCGCAACCGGCGACCAGTCGCCAAAGACAACAGTGCTGTCCGGCCGACACCTGCCGATCCCGGCGTCGACCATGAGCACTGGGATCAAGCAGATCCAAGGGACGGCAACGGTTTACATCGACGGCGGCAAGTTCGTACAGCTGCAGTCGCCAGATCCCCGATACGGCGAATCGATGTATTACGTCGACCCGGAGGGTGTGCGTTACGGGGTACCGAACGCCGACGCAGCTAAGGCGCTGGGTTTGAGCTCACCCAAAACCGCGCCCTGGGAGGTGATCCGTCTCCTGGTTGATGGTCCGGTGCTGTCCAAGGAAGCTGCGCTGCTCGAGCACGAAACGCTGCCCGCTGACCCAAGCCCCCGAAAGATTCCCGCCGGAACCCCCGGAGCCTCCTGATGACGACTAAGAAGTTCACCCCGACCATCACTCGCGGCCCGCGGCTGACCCCGGGCGAGATTAGCCTCACCCCACCGGATGATCTCGGCATCGATATCCCGCCGTCGGGCGTCCAGAAGGCCCTTCCCTATGTGATGGGCGGCTGCATGGTCGGCATGATCGCGATCATGTTCGCCGGCGGCAAGCAGTTGTCGCCCTACATGCTGATGATGCCGCTGATGATGGTCATGATGATGGTCGGCGGCATGGCCGGCGGCACTGGCGGCGGCGGCAAGAAAGTGCCCGAAATCAACGCCGACCGAAAGGAATACCTGCGCTATCTGGCCGGACTACGCTCGCGAGTGACGTCCTCGGCCAGCTCCCAGGTGGCGTTTTTCTCCTACCACGCGCCCCATCCCGATGATCTGCTGTCGATCGTCGGGACTCAGCGACAGTGGTCCCGGCCGGCCAATAGCGATTTCTACGCCGCCACCCGTATCGGAATCGGCGACCAGCCCGCGGTGGATCGGTTACTAAAGCCGGCAGTCGGCGGGGAATTGGCGGCGGCGAGCGCGGCGCCGCAGCCGTATCTGGAGCCGGTCAGCCACATGTGGGTGGTCAAGTTCCTGCGTACCCACGGGCTGATCCACGACTGCCCGAAGCTGTTGCAGCTGCGCACATTTCCAACGATCGCCATCGGCGGTGCCCGTCCGGGGGCGGACCGGTTGCTGACCGCGATGATTTGCCACCTGGCGGTTTTCCATCCGCCAGACCTGCTGCAGATTCGGGTGCTTACCGAAAACCCCGAGGATCCCGACTGGTCCTGGCTGAAATGGCTTCCGCACGTTCAACATCAGACAGACACGGATGCCGCCGGGGCGGTCCGGATGATCTACACCCGCCCGGACGGGTTGGCCGATTTGGCAGCGCGCGGACCGCACGCACCCGACACGTTGCCCACCGGTCCTTATGTCGTCGTCGTAGATCTCACCGGCGGCAAGGCGGGATTCCCGCCGGACGGCAGGGCGGGGGTCACGGTGATCACCCTTGGCAACCACCGCGGCTCGGCATATCGCATCCGGGTCGACGAGGACGGTACCGCCGACGACCGGCTGCCCGGCCAGCAGTTCCGCCTGGTGGCATCGACCACCGACGGCATGACGCCGCAAGCGGCGACCCGACTTGCCCGAAAGCTGGCCGGATGGTCTATCACTGGCACCATTCTCGACAAGACGCAACGCGTTCAGAAGAAGGTGGCCAGCGAATGGCACCAACTGGTCGGCGCCAAGACCGTGGAGGAGATAACACCGTCCCGCTGGCGGATGTACACCGACACCGACCGGGACCGGCTCAAGATTCCATTCGGCCACGAACTCAAGACCGGCAACGTCATGTACCTGGATATCAAGGAGGGCGCGGAGTTCGGCGCCGGACCGCACGGCATGCTCATCGGTACCACCGGGTCCGGGAAGTCCGAATTTCTGCGCACCTTGATCCTGTCGTTGGTGGCCATGACTCACCCCGATCAGGTGAATCTGCTGCTTACCGACTTCAAGGGCGGCTCGACATTCCTGGGAATGGAAAAACTTCCGCACACGGCTGCCGTCGTCACCAATATGGCCGAGGAAGCCGAGCTGGTCAGCCGGATGGGTGAGGTGCTGACCGGCGAACTCGACCGCCGCCAGACGATCCTGCGCCAGGCCGGGATGAAGGTCGGCGCCGCCGGCGCGCTTTCCGGTGTGGCCGAGTACGAGAAGTACCGGGAGCGTGGCGCTGACTTACCTCCGCTGCCTACGCTTTTCGTGGTTGTCGACGAGTTCGCCGAACTGCTGCAAAGTCACCCGGATTTCATCGGGCTATTCGACCGGATCTGCCGCGTCGGACGATCACTGCGTGTGCATCTGCTGCTGGCGACCCAGTCGCTGCAAACCGGCGGTGTTCGCATCGACAAGCTCGAGCCTAACCTCACCTACCGTATTGCCTTGCGTACCACCAGCTCTCACGAGTCGAAGGCGGTCATCGGAACGCCGGAAGCGCAATACATCACCAACAAGGAAAGTGGTGTCGGGTTTCTTCGGGTCGGCATGGAAGACCCGGTCAAGTTCAGCACCTTCTACATCAGTGGCCCGTACGTTCCCCCGGCCGGGGCCGAAACCAGCGGCGACGGAGCCGGGCCCAGCCGGCAGGCCGCAAAACAGGTGCGGATTCGCCAGTTCACCGCGACGCCGGTCCGGGAGGAGCCGACGGCCATCGAGGAGGTTCCGGTGATGGAGGTGGGGGCACGCCCCCACAAGTGGGAGGTACCCCCACCCGCTCGCGGGGGAGCATTCACGCGATGACCACCCAACCTGAAACACGGGCGCTGCGCGAGGTGGTACTGGACCAGCTGAGCACGGCTGAATCGCGTGCATACAAGATGTGGCTGCCGCCGCTGACCAATCCGACGCCACTCGATGAACTGGTCGCGCGCGACACGCTGCGAAAACCATTGCGGTTTGCCCTGGGGATCATGGATGAACCGCGTCGGCATCTCCAGGAAGTATGGGGCGTCGACGTTTCCGGAGCTGGCGGCAACATCGGCATCGGCGGAGCGCCGCAGACCGGGAAGTCGACGCTGCTGCAAACAATGGTCATGTCGGCGGCCGCCACGCACTCACCGCGCAATGTCCAGTTCTACTGCATCGACCTCGGTGGCGGCGGTCTGATCTATCTGGAGCACCTGCCGCATGTCGGCGGGGTGGCCAACCGGTCCGAGCCCGACAAGGTCAACCGTGTGATCGCCGAGATGCAAGCCGTTATGCGGCAACGAGAAACGATGTTCAAGGAACACCGGGTGGGATCGATGGCGATGTATCGGCAGCTGCGCGAGGATCCCAACCAGCCCGTGGCGGCCGATCCATATGGCGACGTGTTTCTGATCATCGACGGGTGGCCGGGTTTTGTCGGTGAGTTCCCCGACCTGGAAGCACAGGTCCAGGATCTGGCGACTCAGGGGCTCGCGTTCGGTGTTCACGTGATCATCGCCACGCCGCGCTGGACGGAACTGAAGTCGCGGGTGCGCGACTATCTCGGCACCAAGATCGAGTTCCGGCTCGGCGACGTCAACGAAACCCAGATCGACCGCATTACTCGAGAGATCCCGGCGAATCGTCCGGGTCGGGCAGTGTCAATGGAGAAGCACCACTTGATGATTGGTGTGCCCAGGTTTGACGGTGTACACAGCACCGAGAACCTGGTGGAGGCGATCACCGCGGGAGTGACCCAGATCGCGGCTCAGCACACCGAGAAGGCGCCTCCGGTCCGGGTGCTGCCGGAGCGGATCCATCTGTACGAACTCGACCCGAACCCTCCCGGCCCCGAGTCCGACTACCGCACTCGCTGGGAGATCCCGATCGGACTGCGCGAGACGGACATGACCCCGGCCTACAGCCACATGCATTCCAACCCGCACCTGTTGATATTCGGTGCGGCCAAATCGGGCAAGACGACCATCGCCCATGCAATCGCGCGAGCGATCTGTGCCCGCAATAGTCCCGACCAGGTGCGGTTCATGCTCGCCGACTACCGCTCGGGCTTGCTCGATGCGGTGCCGGACAGCCATCTGCTCTCCGCCGGCGCAATCAACCGCAACAGTGCGAGTCTGGACGAGGCCGTCAAAGCGCTGGCGGTCAACTTGAAGAAGCGGTTGCCACCGACCGACCTGACGACGGCACAACTGCGCACGCGTTCTTGGTGGAGCGGATTCGACGTTGTGCTTCTGGTCGACGATTGGCACATGATTGTCGGTGCGGCCGGCGGGATGCCACCGATGGCACCGCTAGCGCCACTATTACCGGCCGCGCCAGATATCGGGTTGCACATCATTGTGACCTGTCAGATGAGTCAGGCGTACAAGGCCACGATGGACAAGTTCGTCGGCGCCGCATTCGGGTCCGGCGCCCCGACAATGTTCCTTTCCGGCGAGAAGCAGGAATTCCCGTCCAGCGAGTTCAAGGTCAAGCGCCGGCCTCCTGGCCAGGCATTTTTGGTCTCACCAGACGGCAAGGAGGTCATCCAGGCCCCCTACATTGAGCCTCCAGAAGAAGTGTTCGCAGCACCCCCAACCCCCAGTTAGGATTATTTCATCGCACCGGCGCAGAGCCCGGAAGCTCACCAAATTGAGCCCCGGGAAGCACTGTCCGGCAGTTGTTTCCGGCTATGACCGAACGGTTTGTGTCGGGAACACAAATAAAAGGAGAACAAGTAAGCAAATGGACGAAATGTCACACGATGCGGCCGCTGCCGACATCGGCACTCAACTGAGCGAGAACGCGCTCGGTGGTGCCGCGGCCGGCGCCGCGGCGTTGACGTCGGTGACGGGACTGGTCCCCGCAGGGGCCGACGAAGTCTCGGCCCAGGCGGCGACGGCGTTCGCATCCGACGGCGTCCAGGCGCTGGCTTCGAACTCCTCGGCCCAACACGAGCTGTACCGGGCCGGCGAAGTGGTCCACCAGATTGCCCGCACCTATTCCGAGGTCGACGACTGCGCTGCCGCAGTCATCGTCTAGCAGTCCACCCATCCGACATCGCAACCAGAGGGGAGTGATCACCATGCTGTGGCACGCAATGCCGCCGGAGCTCAACACCGCACGGCTAATGGCCGGCGCGGGTCCGGCTCCGATGCTGGCTGCAGCGACGGGGTGGGCGGCACTGGCGGCAGCCCTCGACGCTCAGGCCGTCGAGCTAACTTCCCGCCTGAACTCTCTGGGCGAGGCGTGGACCGGAGGAAGCAGCGATAAGGCGATTGCCGCCGCGCTACCGATGGTGACCTGGCTGCAGACCGCGTCGACGCAGGCCAAGACGCGCGGAATGCAGGCAACGGCGCAGGCCGCCGCTTACACGCAAGCGATGGAGACCACCCCGTCATTAGCCGAGATCGCTGCCAACCACATCACCACTGCGGTCCTGGTGGCCACGAACTTCTTCGGTATCAACACCGTCCCGATCGCGTTCAACGAGATGGATTACTTCATCCGCATGTGGACCCAGGCCGCCGTGGCGATGGACGTGTACCAGGCCGAGACTTTGGCCAACACGCTGTTCGAAAAGCTCGAGCCGATGACGGCCATCCTGGATCCAGGGACCAGCCAGGGCATGTCATCGAACCCGATCCTCGGGATGGCGTCCCGAGTCACTGGCGTTCCCGCCGACCAACTCCAGGCGACGGCGGGGCAAGTCGCGGAGATGAGCGGCCCAATGCAGCAGCTGACTCAGCCGATGCAACAGGCGGGCTCGATGTTCAGCCAAATGGGTAGCAGCGCAGGCGGTCCCGGCAGCGGGCTGGGCGAGGACGAAGGCGCCCAGATGGGTCTGCTCGGCACCAGTCCGCTGTCCAACCACCCATTGGCGGGGGGCTCGGGCCCCAGCACCGGCGCGGGACTGCTACGCGGGGAGACCCTGCCCGGCGCCGGCGGGACGCTGGCCCGTACGCCGCTGATGACCGGGCTCGTCGACAAGCCCGCCACTGCTGCGGTGATGCCGGCGGCAGCCGCCGGATCATCGGCAACGGGCGGTGCCGCCCCAGTGGGTGCCGGCGCGATGGGCCAGGGCGCGGGCTCCGGTGGTTCATCCAGACCAGGGCTGGCGGCGCCGACGCCGCTCGTCCAGGAGCGCGACGAACACGACGAAGAAGAGTGGGACGACGAGGACGACTGGTGAGCGCCCACACCAACAACAGACTTCCCGGCCACCGGGGCCGGAAGACTTGCCAGAATTTGGCGAGGAATAGAAAGAGAGAAAGTAGTCCAGCATGGCAGAGATGAAGACCGATGCCGCTACCCTCGCGCAGGAGGCAGGTAACTTCGAGCGGATCTCGGGCGACCTGAAGACCCAGATCGACCAGGTTGAGTCGACCGCGGCGACGCTGCAAAGTCAGTGGCAGGGCGCGGCAGGCCAGGCGGCCCAGGCCGCGGTGGTGCGCTTCCAAGAGGCGGCCAACAAGCAAAAGGCGGAACTCGACGAGATCTCGACGAATATTCGTCAGGCCGGCGTCCAGTACTCGAAGGCCGACGAGGAGCAGCAGCAGGCGCTGTCCTCACAAATGGGCTTCTAATTCCCCATATACCAAAAGAAACGGAGCAAAAACATGACAGAGCAGCAGTGGAATTTCGCGGGCATTGAAGCCGCATCGAGCGCAATTCAGGGAAATGTCACCAGCATTCATTCTCTTCTCGACGAGGGGAAGCAGTCCCTGACCAAGCTCGCGGCGGCCTGGGGCGGTAGCGGTTCGGAGGCCTACCAGGGCGTTCAGCAGAAGTGGGATGCCACCGCTCAGGAGCTGAACAACGCGCTGCAGAACCTGGCTCGCACCATCAGCGAGGCCGGCCAGGCGATGCAGTCGACCGAAGGCAACGTCACCGGGATGTTCGCATAGGCCGATCCGGCGTTCGCGTAGAATACCGAAGCACGAGATCGGGCGAGTTCGACCCCTCGGGGGATCTCGCCCCTTCTCGTGCTTTGTTCTATTGACGAACTTCGGAGAGGTTCTGATGCCGGCCGATTACGACAAACTCTTTCGGCCAGCCGAGGGTACGGGGCCTCCGGAGGATGCGCAGTCGGATTTCGACGCGGATTATTCGTATCCGCCACCTGCTAAGCCCAACGGCGAGATGCCGCCGCCGATCGACTGGTCGCAGCCCTTTCCGCCGGCCGCGGTCAAACCACCTACGTCCCCGGTAGAGCCTCCGCCGGCGCCACCCGAACCGCCGCCGGCTCCAATGCCAATCGGCGGCGGGGCGCAATCGCCCACACCCGCACCGCCGCCGCCCACACCCGCACCGCCGCCGCCCCCACCCGAACCGCCGCCGCCGCTGCCCGAACCGCTGGCGCCACCCGAATGGCCGTCCGCCGCAACCGCAACTGCCGGGCCCGCCGCAGCTGGGCCCAAACCACCGGCGCCCCCCATGCCCATCGGCGGACCGCCGCCAACTCCACCCGCGCCACCCGAACCGCCACCCGCGCCACCCGAACCGCCACCCGCGCCACCCGAACCGCCACTGGCTTCGGCCGAACCGCCACCCGCGCCACCCGAACCGCCACTGGCTTCGGCCGAACCAACGGGTGCTCCGCCCAAACCACCGGCACCCCCCATGCCCATCGGCGGACGGCCGCAGGCCCCTCCCCAACCCCCCACGCCGCCACCCCCGTCCCCACGAGCGTCAGCTCCACCGAAAACCGGTACTCCGAGGATGCCAATCGGCGGACCCCCCCAGGCCCCTCCCCAACCACCGCCACCGCCAACATCCAACGGGCCGGTGCGCGCCGCGGTGGCACCGCCGCAACGACCGTCGGCTCATGCGCCGAGGGCCAGCTCCCCGCCAGCACCGCCCAAGCCACCGCCGCCGCCATCGAACGGACCGCCGCAAGCGCCGCCGGCGCCGCCGGCGCCGCCGGGGCCGTTACCGCGCCGCGTCCGGATCGGCGGGCCCGCGCAACCCGCCGCGCCCCCACCTGAACCGGCGTCCGAGCCTCCGCAAGAACACCGGCGCCCACGCCGTCATCGTTATCGCGACGAAACCGACAACGAAGCACCCGGATCGGCGCCGGGCGCACCGGCGCCCTCGTTCGCCTGGTTGCAGCAACGTGACTCGAATCTCGCCCCGCCCGCCGAGCCCACACGTGCCGCAACGGCACCTCTCGGCGACTCCGCACCCGATCTCATAGTTGGTCGCCGTGCCAGACGGCGCGCCGAGGAGGCCGCGGCGGCTGCCGCGCCGATCATCTCGCCACCCCAGCCACCGCCCGCCAGCGTGCCGGCGCAAGCCCCGGTCGGGCCCGCCCCGGTAGGCCCGCCGCCGGCGACCAAGAAGCCCGCCAAGTTGGTGTCGAAGCGGGGCTGGCGGCGCTGGGTCCACACGTTGACTCGAATCAACTTCGGCCTGTCACGCGACGAGAAGTACGAGCTGGACCTGTGTACCCGGATCGCCAGAAGGCCTCGTGGTTCCTATCAGATCGGAATATTGGGTCTCAAAGGCGGTGCCGGGAAGACCACTACGACAGTCACTTTGGGCACGACACTCGCGCAGGTGCGGGGCGATCGAATCCTGGTGCTCGACGCGGATCCGGGCGCCGGAAACCTCGCCGAGCGCGCGGGCCGCTCTTCGCCTTCATCTATCGCGGATCTGTTGGCGGACAAGGAGTTATCGCACTACAACGACATCCGCGCACACACCAGCGTGAATTCGGCCAATCTCGAGATACTGCCCGCAGCCGAGTACACGGCCGCGAAGCGCGGGCTCAGCGGCGAGGACTTGCGTCGCACGGTGGATACCGTGTCGAAGTTCTATAACCTCGTCTTGGCCGACTGCGGGGCTGGCCTGTTCGACCCGGTGACGCTCGGCGTGCTCGAAACGGCGTCCGCGATAGTGATCGTGACCAACGTTTCGGTCGACAGCGCCCGGCAGGCCGACATCGCGCTGGACTGGTTGCGTAACAACGGCTATCAGGATCTGCTGAACCGCGCCTGTGTGGTGATCAACCATGTCGCACTCGGAGAAACCAACATTGCGGAGAAGCAGTTGGTGCGACAGTTCGAACGTCAGGTTCAACCCGGCCGCGTCGTCCTGTTGCCATGGGACAAGCACATTGCGGCCGGAACCGAAATTCAGCTTGACCTGCTCGACCCCCTGTACAAGCGCCGGGTCCTCGAGCTGGCCGCGGCTCTATCCGACGATTTTGAAAGGGCTGGACGTCGTTGAGCGCACCTGCTGTTGCTGCCGGCTCGACCGCCGCGGGGACAACTCCCGCCAGACCTGCGACCACGCGGGTCACGATCCTCACCGGTAAGCGGATGACCGACTTGGTGCTGCCAGCGGCGGTGCCGATGGAAACCTACATCGACGAGACCGTCGCGGTGCTCGCCGACCTACTGGAAGACACCCCGCCGGAAATCCTGGCCGGCTTCGACTTCGCCGCCCAGGGCGTGTGGACATTCGCGCGGCCCGGATCGCCACCCCTGAAGCTCGATCAGTCGCTCGACGAAGCCGGCGTTGTCGACGGTTCGTTGCTGACCCTGGTATCGACAAGCCGGACAGAGCGGTATCGACCGCTGGTCGAGGACGTCATCGACGCGATCGCGGTGCTCGACGAATCGCCGGAGTTCGATCGCGCGGCGCTGGATCGCTTTATCGCCGTTGCGATCCCCTTTTTTACCGTGCCGATCACCGCTGTTGCGATGTGGGCGTGGTGGACGACCGGGCGCAGTCTGTTCTGGCCGCTAGCGGTGGGCCTAGCGGGAATCGCGGTGCTGGTTGCCAGCTTCGTGGCAGGGCGGTTCTACCAGAATGCGCATCTTTCCGAGTGTCTGCTGCTGGCGGGATACCCACTGATCGCCGCCGCCGCGGCAATGGCAACCCCACTGCCGCGCGACGTCAGTTCGTTGGGACCGCCGCAGCTTGCCGGCGCCGCCACCGCTGTATTGCTGTTAACCCTGTTGATACGCGGCGGCCCGCGTAAACGTCATGAGCTGGCATCGTTTGTCGTGATCGCGATCATCGCGGCCATAATTTCCGCGATTGCCTATGGCTACGGATACCAACGCTGGGTGCCGGCCGGGGCGCTCGCATTCGGTCTGTTCATCGTCACGAATGCGGCCAAGCTGACCGTCGCCGTAGCCCGGATCGCCTTGCCGCCGATTCCGGTTCCGGGGGAAACCGTGGACAATGAGGAATTGCTCGATCCCGTCGCGGCCGACCAGGCCACTAGCGACGAGACGCCGACCTGGCAGGCCATCATCGCGTCGGTCCCGGCGTCCGCCGCGCGCCTCACCGAACGCAGCAAACTAGCCAAGCAGCTGCTGATCGGGTACGTGACGGCCGGGACACTAATCCTGGCTGCCGGTGCGATCGCCGTGGTGGTGCGCGGCCACTTCTTCATCCACAGCTTGGTGGTGGCATGTCTGATCGCGGTGATCTGCGGGTTCCGCTCCCGGCTCTACGCCGAACGTTGGTGTGCATGGGCGTTGCTGGCTGCGGCGGTCGTCATTCCGACGGGCCTGACCGCCAAGCTCAGCTTCTGGTACCCGCACTACGCGTGGATGATGCTGTCCATCTACCTCGGGGTGGCCGTGGTTGCGTTGGTGATCATCGGAGCGATGGCGCAGGTTCGCCGCGTTTCGCCGGTGATGAAGCGGCTTCTGGAATTGGTCGACGGCGCCATGGTCGCTTCGATTATTCCGCTGCTGCTATGGATCACCAGTGTCTACGACATGGTCCGGAATATCCGATTCTGACCTGCCGGCATCCCTCAAGACGGCGCGAAAATTGCCGCAATTGGGGCTCCGTCACCTCGGGTAAAATTTGCTCGATGGGTAACGTACAGAAGGGATCTTGCGATGGCTGAACCACTGGCCGTCGATCCCGCTCGCCTGATTGCGGCAGGGAGCAAACTCGCCGACCTAGTCTTTCCGACGGCTCCAGCCCCGATCACGGCGACTGGAACGGATTCGGTGTCCGCGGCGATCAACGAGACGATGCCCGCTATTGAATCACTGGTATCCGAGGGGTTGCCCGGTGTCACAGCGGCGCTGAAGCGGACGGCGACCAGCATGTCCACGGCGGCTGACATCTATACCAAAGCCGACCAATCGCTGGGTGAGGCATTGAAGCAGTACGGCTTCGAGTCGGCCGGCCAAACGCTCGGAGCCAGCGCCGCGGGAGGCCTCGCAGCCAACGCCGCCCAAGCGTTGGGCGCGCCAGCCGCACAACTGCTGGGCGCCCCGGGAGGTGTGGCATCGCAAGTCGGCCAGGCGGTGAGCCAGCAGGTCGCTGAGCTGTCGCCGCGAGTTGCTGCGACCGTGCCGCAGGCGGTTCAGCTGGCCCCACAGGCCGCCCAGATGGGCCAGCAGATGTCGCCCATCGTGCAGACCATCACTCAAAGCGCGCAGCAGGCCGGCCAGCAAGGCTCGCAGGGCGGTGCCGCCGCGCCGGCGGAGCTCGTCAGCGACACCAAGCCGGCCGATGAAGAGCAGCAGGACGACGATGACGAGGCGCAGGCCGAGGGCGAGGCGCGTGACGAAGCCGCCACGACCGCCGCAAGCGCCCAAATGTTGGGCAGTGTTCCCCTAGCGGGTCCGGGTCCCTCCGGCCCAGCCAGCGGTTCTGGGTCGGCAAGTTCGGTCGCAGCACCGATCTAAGAGCCGTGAGCGTTATGCTCACGGCTCCGTTGGATGGACCTCAGTCCTTCCCCTCAATCCTTGTCAATCCTTGAGATCGACTGCGAAATCCGGACTTTCATCGTGCGTGCAGGGCGGGATCGGGCCGGTTTTTCCGCCCGGAGTTCCCGCTCAAAGCCCAGCATCGACCATCAGGCCCCCGCCGCTCAGGGCGCGTCGCTCAGCGCACTATCGAGCAGTCCCGCGACGTATCGCCAGTACATCCAGTCGGCTACCGCGGGACGCTGAGCCTCTGGGTCAGCAGCGCCGTGCGCCTGGTGCAGGGCGAGTTCCTGCGCGTGCACCGCAAAGGCGTGGAACGCTCGCAGGTGGGCGACCTCGCGACCGGTAGCCGTGCTGGTCATGGGTTTCATCAAGTCGAACCAGAACATGTGCCGCTCGTCGTCCGGCGGATTATCAGCAGCCGGTGCCGGCGGCAGCAGGTCGATCAACCGCACATCATCGGTGTCCGCCAGCTGCGCCGCTGCCGAGGGGTCGACGACCTCGAGACGAGACCGGCCGGTCATCTTGCCGCTGTCCGGGATGTCGTCGGCTTCGAGCACGATCTTGGCCGCGCCCGGATCGGAGTTCGCCAGCTGCTCGGCGGTCCCGATCACCGCCCTCAGCTTGAGGTCGTGGTACGCAGCCCAGCCCTGCACGGCCAGCATCGGGTAGGTGGCGGTCCGCGCCTTTTCGTCGGCAGGGATCGCGTGATCGGCGCTGGCCATATACACCTTGTTCGGCAACTCCACGTCCTCGGGTATGTAGGCCAGCCCATAGCTATTGGCAACCACGATCTCGCCATCGGTGGTCACCGCGGTGATCCAGAAGAACCCGTAGTCGTCGTCATGGCGAATGTCGGGCGCATTCAGCGCGGCAGCGATACGTCGCGCCAACCGCAGCGGATCGTCCTTGCTGCTTCGGCGAGAGGCGGCGGCGACGGCGTCACGCGCCTTGCGTGCCGCCGAAACGGGGACCGACGGAGACGGTGTCACGTGATCCACCGACTCGGCCTTTTCCTTGTCTCGGTCGTCACCGCGCTCGGGTGGGGGCGCCGGGCGCGTGGGAGGTGCGGTACGCGCCGACGCCGCCCGCGGGGTCACCGTCGTCGGCGCCTTGCCGGCGGGACCTAGCGGCGCCCGCCCACCGGCAGCGCGCGATCCCGCGCCCGATGCCGCGGCCGTCCCCGAGCTCGGGCTAGCCGTCGCCGACCCGGTCGCCCCGCCGGATCCGACGGACATCCGCGGCGCGCCGGCCGGCATGCCGCCCGCCGCGGCTGGAGCCACCGCCGCGGATGAGTCGTCCCGCGAGGATCCCGAGCCCGGGGCTCCGTGATGACTGGGTGCCGTGGGTGTTTCGGTTGCCGCCGCCGGCTTCACATGCGCCGGCTCGGTCCCCGGTGAGCCCGGGGTCGACGGGGTCGACGGCTGATCCGGCGACGGCCCCACCGGAGCTGGCGCCGGCGCAGGTCCGGGTGCCGGTGGGACCGGGGCCGGCGCCGGGTTGACCGGCGCCGGAGTTGGTGCAGGTGTCGGGTGAACCGGTTGCACCGGTGCGACCGGGTTTGGCTTTATCGGGGTGACTGGGCCGTCCGGGGTAACCGGGTTCACCGGGGTCGGGTTCACCGGCGTCACCGGGTTGACCGGCGTGACCGGAGGGACGGGCGTAATCGGCGTCACCGGGGTGGGGTTCACCGGTGTGACCGGGGTGGGGTTCACCGGTGTGACCGGCGTCGGGTTGATCGGTGTGATCGGGTTGGCCGGCGTCGGTTCGAAAGGCTTCGGGGTCGGAAAGACTGGGGATGGCGTGTCCGGTGTGGGTACCACCAGGGTCGGAATTTCCGGGGTAGGTGGTGTTACTTGGTACAGCAGGTCCGCAAGCGCATTGTGTGGCGGTTTCCAGTCTTTGGACGCCAGAACTTGTTCAGCGGTTTCGGCGACCAGGCTGGCATTGGCCTGATGAGTCGCGCGGACCAACGCATCAATCGCGGCTTCCCGCTCCTCGGCGTCCAGATCGGCGTCATTCTCCAGGACGGTTATTTCCCGCTGAGCGCCGTCGACATTGTTGCCGATTTCCGATTTGGCTTGCACGATCAATCCAGCGATATGCCGGTGCCAGGTAATAACGGTGGCCAGATAATCCTGCAGCGTGCTCATTTCATTGAGATTTGCGCCGAGGGCACCGTTGGCAGCAGTAGCGGCCCCGCCCGACCAGACCCCACCCTCGAAGACTTCCACCTGTTGATGACGGGTGGCGTCCATCACGTCGGTGACCTTTCGCAGAACCTGGTTGTACTCCTGCGCACGGTCGTAGAACGTGTCCTCGTCGGTTTCCGGCCATCCGCCTGGCTCGAGCATCTGACCGGCATACTCACCCGTCGGCCTGGGAATGCCCATTGCTACTTTCCTTCCAACAACAGCCAGGCCGCATCGACGAGACCTGTCGGGTAACCACCCGCCCTGCAGCGCCGGACCGGGGTCTTGTGTCGCGTCGACCGCTCAGTGGTACCGGACGTCATGCTTAACAAGCCTAACCGAGGTTAAGACCTGCTAGATGCGGCAATTTGGCGATCGGGACCGGCCCCACAACAAGGCGCGCCGTCGCCCGCGGACGTCCTCTGGATGCGCCCGTATGCGCACTCGGCGCACGGTTATCCACCGCGTGTGAAAACGGTCCGAAATGCCGGCTACGTGAGTCGGCTTAGACCAGCCGGTTGTTTGCCGCCGCCTGAGACATGGCCTCAAGCGCCGCGGTCAGTTGCTGCCCCGCGGCATCGTTATAGGCGCTCGCCGTGGACTGCGCGTTCATCAACGCCTCGTTGACTCGCGCACCGACCGCCTCCGCGCCTATCTCCTTCAGCAGGCCATCCTTGATCCTGACACCGGTGAGCCACTGGTGGCCGTTGATCGTCACTTCGACGGTCTCGGCTTCGTCAGCGCCACGGAAAGATCCGGTGTTCATCTGGTTAAGGGTCCCGTCGAGAGCCGCCTGAAACCGGGCCGCCAGGGCTAGCGCCTGTGCGACGTGGGGGTCCATTTCAAAGCTGGTCACTTCGACTCCTTGCTGTCTTGACGGCGGCGGTTACCGATGACGGCCTCGGTCCACGCCCGGTCCTCGGTGTAAAGCGCCTCGTCGTCTTGCTGGGCGCCCTTGGATTTGGAGCCACCCTGGCCCTGGCCGTGAGCGCCCATCGGCATTCCCATGCCACCACCGGCCATGCCGCTGCCGGCGGCTGTCCTGCCTGCGGCTGCGCCGCTGAGATCACCCGCTGCAGCTGGTCGCACGGATTCGCCATCGATACCGGTAGCCGGTGCCAACGGCATCGATGGCACCCCGCCACCACCACCGCCGCCGAGCGATGCCGCTTTGACCGACACGTCGCTCGGCAGGCTCGCCGCCGCCTCGCGCCCGGCCGCCGTCAGCTCAGCCGCGGCCCCGGCCGGCATGCCGCCGCCCGCGCCTGCGGTCGGAGCCATCGGCGCCATGGGCGTCATGGGCGTCATGCCACCGCCGGAGCCGTCGCTGGGTGGCATCAGGAAGCCCGGGATCAAACCTTGCGGCTGCGCAGGCGGTGGCGGGTCGATCTTGATGGCAGCGGGAGGCTTCTTCGGATTGATCGCTTCCAGGTTCGCCTTGTCGTTGTACTCCTTGAGCACCTGCTCCGACTTCGACTGATATTCCGCATAGACCTTCATTGCGGCGGACTTCTTGTTCGGGTCTTTCATGTCCTGCTCGAGGGACTCAATGTCGGCCAGCGTGGGATGGTTCGTCCGCGCCCAGTATTGTAGCTGCGCAATGTAATTGGCCTGCTTAGCCAATGCAGCGGCCAATTGCGCCATGTAGACAATCCACTCACGTTGTTGATCGAGGGAAGCCTCACACGCCGTCGCTGCGTCGCCTTGCCAATTGTCGAAGGGCCGGAAACGTTTGACATCGCGCTGCAACGCGAAATTGAGCTTGGTCCAGGCATCCGCAAAGTCGGCCAACGACACGCCTTGGTCGCCTGACCCGATTTTCGTTGCCGCGGTCTTGAGATCCGTGAAGCCGGGATCGCCCGCCGCCGCCACTTGCGGCGTGTCCTGTAGCTCCGCCGAGCTGTCCCCCCCGGCACCCCCCGCCGATTCCGCCTCCACGGTCCCGTTGCCGTCGCTGTTCAGGGCGGTGGCAGATTCGTCGTCAACCTCGCCGTAGGCCTTGGCCGCGTTGCGCAGCGACGTCGCCAGGCGCTGGCGTTCCCGATGGCCCGCCGCGAGGAAGGTCCGCATGTTCTCGGCTGAAAGGTCGAGCTGTTCGGCGGCATTCTGTGCGGCCGTGAGGGTGCACGGCGCGGCGGGGACGTTAGTGGGCGGCTCGGCCATCGGGGCCTCCACCTCGTTGGCCCGCGCCAAGATTTCCTGCTGATCCACCGTCAGCGTCTGCGGCTGAGACATCTCGAATCATCCTCCTAAGTGCTACAGCCATTATCGTCGCTGGAGCCGGCGGTCTATGCACCAAAAATTTCGGGCTACTTCGGCAAGGCCATCTGAAAGCGGCTCTCCTCAGGAGGGGACACCCGACGAATCGGCAACTCACGATGCCGCGGCGTGCCGATCAGGTTGTGCCGCAGAATCACGCGGTCGATGCCGGCGTGCGGCCCGAGATAGGTCGTCGCATGCGGCCACACCACCTTGGCCACCGGCCCCACCTGCGCGCCGATCAACCTGGCAAAATCCGCGAACGACGGTGCCACGGTGACGATCGCGCCCGCGGCCGCGGCGCGCACGGTGAACTGAGTGAATGTCTGGGCGTCGGCCAGGTTGATGCTCGCGTCGACGTCGTCGAATGGCATATAGACCGGACACCGGTTGACCGTCTCACCGACCAGCACACCCGCGGACCCGATCGGCAGCTGGCAGTGCCGGTTGGCAACGAGGTTCTGGCCCGTCAACGCGGGACGCTGGCCACCAAACAGGCGAGAGAAGCCTCGCGGCGTCTTGGGCTTATCCACTGTGGTCAACAGCACCGTGGTCTGCGGCGGCATCCCGGGAGCTATTCGGACCCTGGTGATGGTGTGGTCGGCGCGCGCCGACCACCACAAGTCTGGGCCGCCGGGCGCGGTGTAGGCGGCTGTGTAGGTGTCGCGTCCCTTGATCAGTGACCACTTCTCTCGTACGAAGCCAATATCGGTGGCGTGGTCGTAATCGTCGAAGCTGCGTCCGCACACCGCGTCGACACCGTTGCTGGCCAAGTTGTCGGCGATGCGTGTCGCCGAGGCCACCAGATACCTGGCCAGACCGGCGACGCCTTCGTCGCGCCGTTGCGCCGACTTGCGGGTGCGTTCCGGATCAGCACGCAGCATGATCCAGGTCCGGCGGTTCGCCGGAGCGGGGTCTGCACCGATCACCTGTTGGTACAGGCCCGTCACATCAGGCGATGCCGTCTTGCCTACGCGGTAACCGGCCGACACGACATCAGCTGCCAAGTCGGGACAGTGCACCGACAGCAATTCCTGCAACAGTCGGGTGTCCAACACATCGTCGGTGTGGGCTTGTCCGTCGACAATGACTGTAGGCGTGAACGGACGGGGATTGAGTTCGATGACGGCGATCAGATGCTCGCCTCGCCAACGCACCGCAACGTGATCCCCCGGCTTCACGGTGGCGCCGACGACGGGCTCGGACGGGACGTCCGGCGGCTTGCGGCGCCGACGAAGCCACGCGTAGACCGTTGCCACCCAACCGGTTACCCGCCGCCCATAGAAGGTGACGAAGGCAACGACGGCACCTACCGACGCTATCGCCACGCCCGCCCACCAATAACGCGTGTGCATAAACAGCATGACAACCGGCGGGCCCAGCGCCGCGACGATCAATGTGTGCCCGGTGCTGAACCGCAGCCGTATTGGGTTCCTCATCGACGCCTCATGGCCCGTGTGGCCAGCGAACCCAAGCCGAGGGCCAGCACCAGGCCGACAACGGCCAGCGCCACGGCCGTGATCGGTCCACGATCGGGGGCCGGCGCGATGACCGGAGGCGGAAGACGCCGGACGTTATAGGGGGTCGACGCCTGGTCAGGCGGAATGTCCCACGTCAGCGCCGCGAGAGCGTTGATGACGCCGGCGCCAACGAGGTTGTCGACTCCGCCTCCGGGATGGCGCGCGGTGGCGGTGATTCGGTTCATGATCTGCGCCGGGGTCAGATCCGGAAACCGCTGCCGCAGCAACGCCGCTAAACCAGAGACGTACGCCGCGGCAAACGAGGTACCGGCGATGGGGACCGGACCCTCCTTGCCCTGCAGCGCGTTCACCGGGTCGCCGTGGTCGCCGAGCGCGACGATGTTCTCCGCTGGCGCCGCTACCCCCACCCACGGCCCGTGCATCGAGAACGAACTCGGCACCCCGTTTTGACCGGTACCGCCGACGGTCAGCACCAACGGTGCATACCACGCCGGCGTGACCACCGTCTGCACCTTGTTCCAGCCGCGCGCGTCGTCGGGTGTAGCCGCGTCGGGCGGCGGATTCTGAGCGCAGTCGCCCCCGGTGTTGCCGGCCGCAACGACGATCACCACGCCCTTGACGTTGACCGCGTAGTTAATGGCGCCGCCCAGCGTGGCCTCGTCGATCGGCCTGCTCACCTTGTAGCAGGCCGCTTCGCTGATGTTGATGACATTGGCGCCGAGGTTGGCGGCATGCACCACGGCGCGGGCCAGGCTGCGGATGGATCCGGCCGCCGGGGTGGCGTTGGGGTCATTCGGATTGGGTTGTGTCCCGATCGGTTCAAAGGCCTCCGATGTCTGGCGCAACGACAATAGCCGGGCGTCCGGCGCGACGCCGATGAACCCGTCGGTGGGTGCGGGTCGACCCGCGATGATCGACGCGGTGAGCGTCCCGTGGGCGTCGCAATCGGACAACCCGTTGCCGGCCTGATCGACGAAATCGCCACCCGGCTCGGCCGGGACGCGCGGTGATGCGTTTACGCCGGTGTCGATCACGGCCACCGTCACCCCGGCCCCCGTCGCGAACTTGTGGGCGGCGGCCACACCCAGATACGTGTTACTCCATGGCGGATCGTGAAAGCTGGAATCGGGCAGGACTGTGGGCGACGAACACAGGACGCGCTGTTCGGTGGGTTGATCGGGTCCGGTCACATCGGGCGGCACCGCACCCGGGTCGATGGCGGGTGGAGTGATGGCCAACGCGGGCGGCGCGGTGAGCAACGCGAGCGCCAGCGTCATCAGCAAGATCCGGTGCACCCCCGAATCACTCCGTTCATTTCGCCGCGTTGCTGCCCTGCGTGCAGTTTAGACGTAACGGGCGCGTTAACGGAGTAGCTCCAGTAATCGAGTATGCGTCCCGGCATCGATCGCGGCTCTGCGTGCGCCGTAGGTTCACGTTCAAGCCTTGTCCGCACGCTCAAAGCGCTATCGGCACATGCTTTTCCGCGCACGCGTCGAGCACCGCGGTGATCACATCCTGGGTGCGCAGCGTCTGCAGATCCTCGAGCGTGACCGAGCCTTTCGCGCTGCGATGCTGGGCGGCCACCCGCGAATCCCGCAGCCGCTCGGCACGCTCGACCACATTGCGTGCGAACCGCCCGTTGTGCATGACGTCGACGCCGTGCGTGCCGTCGGGTGCGGTGTAGGCACGCAACGTCGTACACGCTTTGTTCAGCGCTTCGGCGGCCGCGGGCTCGATGACCGTGGCCCGCGGCTTGCCGTAGCGAACCGCGATTTCCACCAGCTCGTCGGGTGCATAGGATTCGAACCGCAATTTCCGGTTGAACCGGCCCGCCAGACCCGGGTTGACGGTGAGAAAGTCGTCAACTTGCTTCTCGTATCCCGCACCGATGAAACAGAAGTCGAACCGGTGCACCTCGAGTGCCACCAGGAGTTGGTTGACCGCCTCCATGCCGATCATGTCCGGGCGGCCGTCCTGGTGGCGTTCTACCAGTGAGTAGAACTCGTCCATGAACAAAATGCGGCCCAGGGAGCGGTTGATCAGTTCATTGGTCTTCGGGCCGGAGGCGCCGATGTGCTCGCCGCAGAAGTCGGCCCGCTTGACTTCGATGATCTCTGGGTGGCGCACGATTCCCAGCCCCGCGTAGATCTTTCCAAGCGCCTCGGCCGTGGTGGTCTTTCCGGTGCCGGGCGGTCCCACCAACAGCATGTGGTTGGTTTGATTGGCCACTGGCAAGCCGGCGGCCAGCCGCAGCGCCCGGACCTCGATCTGATCCTCCAGCTCGGCGACCGCGCGTTTGACTTCGGCCAACCCGACTTGGTTATCAAGAAGCGCACGCCCCTGTTCCAGCAGTTCGTTGCGCCGTTCTTCGTGTTCGGCTTCCGTCCGCTGCTGTGCGGACCGCTGCGTGCTCACGTCCCATTTGTTGGACCGGGTAGCGATCGCTTCCTCGTCGGTGACCACCAGCTGCAGGGTGGGGTCGGCCAGCGCATGTTTCGCGGATTCAACCAGCGCACCATTGATCGTCGCCTTGGACAACCACACCTGCGCCTTGTGCTCCTCACCGAGTTGGCGATGCGCCATCCCCCGCACGTAAGCCAGATCGGCCGCGATCAACGGAAAGTCGTTGGGATCGATTGCGGTGACAGCAGCATCGTTACGGTCGCGACGCGACTCCGTGGGACTGGCACGCCCGGCCCGCACCTCCACCCGGTCGGTCCAGTCCAGCGCGACCCGCGCTTGGCCTAGATGAGCCGCGGCATGCGCGGCCAGCGCGCTGGTTGCCGCGGTCACCGCCGACATGATGATCGCCTGAGGCGGCAAGACGGTCGCGGCCACCGAGATCACGTCCGGCCAGCGCTGGGCGGCGAACATCAAGTAGGCCTCGATGTGCTGCTGCCACTGGTGATTCTCCCAGGTGTCCAGCAAGGACGAATCCGCCAGCAACGCTTCGGCCTTCTCGTACTGCCGATCGTCGATCAGTGCGCTCGCCAATGCGAGGCCCGCGTGCGATGACTCGGTCACCGAAATCGACAGGTACGGGCCGGCTTTGATGGGCGCCGACAGTCGCACACCAAGCCGATTGGTCTCCCGGTGCAGCCGGGCCCCGTAGCCGTAGAGTTGCTGCACCGTCGACAATGCCTCATCACCCGCGGCGATTCGGCCGAGCCAGGCGTCGGCCATCGAAGGGTCGATCTCGGTAGCCTCGCAGAACCGCGCCCGCGCCGCGGTGATGTCGGTGTCTAACAACGCCATTGCCTGATCGAACCGCTTGCGTGCGGCGGCCGTTGTGGTGGCGCCGGTCACGGTGTGTCCACTGGTTCGCGCTCTGCGCTTCGCAGATGCGTCGGCTCGGCCGAAACGTAGCGGTTTTCGGCCCGAAACAACTCCACCTCCACCGTGTGCACCTGACCTGCCGCCCGCACTGCTATCGTCGCCGTACCCGTCTGCGTCACAAGGACATTGGCGTGTCCCCGGTAGGGCGCATCCGGTTCGCCGACGGAGATGAGCGTGTTCGGACGGGGCGCAGGGGTAACGGTGCCGTCGACGACACTGACCGTGGTGCCCGACACCGGCTTGGCCCGATCGCTGACGACGATGTCGGGCATCCGAACGCTGTTCCACCGCTGCATATTTCGGGTATGCACCGTGATACGCTCGCCGGCTCCGGTCAGACGCACGACAATCCGCTTGGCCAACGCATCCTCGGCGGCAATGTGCACGCGGCTGAACTCCCCGGGATCGTCCAACGGCAACAGCAACCGATTTCCCCCACCGACCTTGCCGAGCAGCACCCCCGACGGCCCGATCGGGACAACGAGCGGACCGTTCAACCGCCCCCTGCGAATTCCGCGCAGCGCTGGCATAGGACCGCACATGTTGGCCGAGATGGCCTGGGCCTGCTCGCCCGGCAACGTCTGCAGCGTCATGCTCGGCGGTGCCGTCGGTGGCTGTGCGCTGCGAACCGTCAAGCTTGCGGTGGCGGTGCCGTCACCGAAAAGCGTGATGTTCTGGATGATTCCGTCGGCACGCGCCGACCAGGCCTGTGCCAACTTCTCCGTCGTGATGTCGCCCGGCCGGTACCAGTAGGTCGTCAACCAACCGCCGTCGCCACGGGCCGAGCGCCACCGCCTATTCATCACCTGGAGCGCCGAACGTCCCAATCTTCGCTCCAGCTCGACCATGTCGGTAGCGGTCGCGACCTTCGCGCGGATGCCCTGTTGTCGCATGGCAGCACTGATCCGCTGCCCGACGGCCAGGGTCGCGGTACCAACCGAGGTGCGCCATTGCAATGCCTCGGCGTTATCGAGCGCGCAGATGCGCACGATGAGCCAGGTTTCCCGCTGACCGGCATACGGTGGTGTGCCGATCAGCGTGTCGTACACCCGCGGGTAATCACCGGTGCTTCGCCGTCGGGCTCCCGCACTGACCACGCTGAGCGAATCCACCTGCAACCCAAGGCTTTGACACAGCATCGGCTGTAAATCGGTTATGTCGAAGGCATTTTCAGTGAACGCCGCGGTCGCTCCGGTGAACAAGGTCGGCGTATGGGCCTTGCCGAGCAGTTGCACCGCGACCACAGCTACGCCGTCCTGGAAGCGGACGCCGCCTCCGGCACGGTCGTTGGCCACCGTACGCGGCTCGGTCCACTGAATAGGCCGTCTGCGCTGCAGCCACAGGATCAACCATGACCACAACGGCTGACCTCGCCAGGGTATGACGCCGGAGGCCAATCCGATCGCCAAACCGGCTGCGGCGCCGAGGTATCCGTCGACCGCCCAGCCCGCCAGGGTCGCTACAAAGACGCCGACGATGACCGCCAGCCTGGTCGCGGCGCTCATCGCTCCCGCCGAACGCGGGCGATCAGCGATGCCATTACGACCGCAGCCACAACCACACCGGCGAACGTGATCGCGATGTTGCGGGCGCGGTGGTCGGGCGGGGGCGGCGGGGCGGCCGGCGTAAGCACCCGGTTGTGCGCCGCGGGTGGAAGTCGCTCGCCCGCAGGCACATCGAAGGTCAGCGCCGCCACCGGATCGACCACCCCGTAACCGACCTGATTGTCGACGCCGCGTGGCGGGTTGTGCGCCGTCTGCACAATCCGGTTGATGATCTGATGGGCCGACAGGCCCGGATACTTGGCCCGTACCAACGCGGCCACCCCGCTGACGTAGGCCGCTGAGAAGCTGGTACCCCAGATTGGCATGTTCTTGTCACCCGGGTGGATCGGCGGGTAGGCATTGACCGGCCCTCCGGTTTGCGGGGACAGCCCCATGATTCCGACGCCAGGTGCCGCGGCGGCCACCCATGGCCCCGCCAGGCTCTTAGTGATCGGGGCGCCCGTGTTGTCCACCGCGCCAACCGATAACACGTAGTCGGAAAACCAGGATGGCGATGACACCGTCTTGACCTGATGCCAGTCGCGGGGGTCGGTCGCGTTCAACGGATCGAACAACGGGTTTTGGGCACAGCCATCTTCGCTGTCGTTACCAGCCGCGGCGACGATCACCGCGTCTTTCACGGTGGCGGCGTACCAGACTGCCGCGCCGATTGCGCCTTGGTCGAGTGGGTCAGCCGCCGACACACACGATGTCACGCTGATGTTGATCACCTTGGCGCCCATGTTGGCGGCGTGCACGATTGCGCTGGCAAGGGTCGCGATCGATCCGGCCTTCCTGCGCACCTCCATGTCGCCCGGCCCCGGATTGACCGGTTCGAAAGCACGCGACGACTGGCGGATAGACATGATCACCGCATGCGGCGCGACGCCGACGACGCCGTCGGGCGCGCCTGGGGGCGGTGGTGGCACCTCGGGATCGTCGGGCGGGCCGTTGCCCGGATCCCCTGGGGCATTGGAGGGTTCATCCGGCGGCGGCGGTGGTGGCGGTGCCGGTTTCGTCTCGGTGATGGTCACCGGGGTCGGCGGCGGTGGGGGCGCCGGTGGCGGCGGTGGTCCTCCCGGAGGCGGTGGCGCCGAGTCGGTCGCCGGCGGCGCTGCCGGCGGAGGAAACGCCGGAGCGCTCGGCATCGGGGCGGGCACCGGGCTGCCCTGCGGGGCGGCGCCGATCACCGATGCCACGATGGTGCCGTGCGCGTCGCAGTCCATCAGACCATCGCCGCCCATGATGTAGTCGCCGCCGGGCACGACCCGCAGCCGCGGACTGGGGTTGATCCCGGTGTCGATGATGGCCACTGGCACCCCGTTGCCGGTCGAGTACTGCCAGGCCTTGCTGATGTTCAGCATCGTGAAACCTGGTGCGGTAACGGCCAGGTTGGGATCGGCGACGGTTATCGTTCGCGCGCAGGTATTGCTTTGACGCATCGGCTGGTCCGGTCCCGGCTTGCCGTCTGCCGGCACTCGGGCGGGATCGACGCTCGGCGGCGGAATCGCTTGTGCTGCAGGAAGGGTCGCTAGCATTGTGACGAGCACGCCCACCCCTGCCAGCGCGGAGACGCGCCTGGTCAATCGACGGGTCATCGCATGCGCACCCAGGTGAACAGTCCACCGATCCAGGCCGCCAGCGGCAGCGCGACGATAATGGCTGCTATCTCTAGCCATTCCGCGGTCATCCGCACCAGTGGCGTGAACCTGGTAATCGGCACCAGCAGCGCCGACAGCAAGCCGGCGCCGCCGAATGCGACCAGCACCAGCGCACCCCACGGCATCGAGTGACCCGATGCGGCGGGTTCGTGCACAACGTATTTGACAACACCCACGCAGGTCGCCGCGGCGGCACCGCACACCAGAGCCACGGCCTGCCGCTTGTCGGCGAACGCCCGGCCGCGGCTGATGAAGATCACCACGAACAGCCCGGCCAGCAGCGCGGCCGCGTTACCGCGGTCGCGACCCGGCATCAGGGTGGCCCACACCGCGGCCGGTAGCGCCAGCCCGGCCGCGACGCAAATGCCGGTCAACACGTGATTAGCTCGGACCGCGGCTGCCGCGATCCGAGCCCCGCGCGGCGTGGTGTCGGGATTGACGTCGTCCTCGGTGCCCTCAGCCGCGTCGGTCACCGGTGAAACCGCGTCGGCGGGCAAACCGGCGCTGCGACGGAACAAGTCACGTCCGGTGATGGATCCGAAGTATGGAGGCCGGATCCGGGCCACCCAAAGTGCAATCGTCGGGGCCAGCGTAAGCACCAGCAGCAAACCGACCAGCGTGCACATGCCGAGCCACTGGCTAGGAACCGGCCACCACATCCTGACGGCGGCGACCGCACCACCGAGTCCGCACAGTGTCACCACCGTTGACGCCACATCGATGTGGCGGCGCGTCGCCGCGGCAATACCCCACGTCAGCACCCCAACCGCGAGTGCCGCGATGAATACGTGCGCGGACCCGAGGTTGCCCGGTGCGACGCCGCCGATGGCTACCGCGAGCAACGGCACTGCTAGCCACCCGAACCCATCGAGCATGTCGTCGCGCTGCGGCCACCATCGCCACACCGCAACAGCGCCACCGGCGGCCAGCAGACCAACACTGCCGGTAACGATGCTGGGCATCAGGGAGTCGCTGCAAAGGCGTTGGCGCACAGCCAATCCCAATACCGTCGCCGCGACCATGGCCAGGATGGCCAACGCCGTGTGCGCTGCGGTTTGTACCGTGACCTGTTCGAAGAGGGACTTTGCGACCCGAGCCAGCCCGGTGGACAACGATTCGTACTGCGGTTCGAAGGACTCACCCTCGGCCGCGGGAACCAGGGCAAGCGTGGCGCCGTCCTCGACGCCGAGTTCATCGAGGGTTTTGGTGACGTCCAGGCGCACGCCGTTTGCCTTGTGCAGTTCGTATCCGACGCCCGACACCAGCCCGGGCAGGCCCCGGCGCTTGAGCTCGTCGTTAAGCAGCTCGACGACGTTGTCAATGAACACCTCGATCGGCACGGATGCCGGATATACCTGCGAGACGAGGTGCTCTCCACATACGACAGCAACGGCACAACGAGCCGGAAACGAAACTTTGGCCATTAACGCGGCCTGTTAGCATCTGGAACATACTTGTCGGCCAGCGTTGCTGTGATTTCGAATAGCCGTAGGCGCGTCTTTTTCTTCAGCTCGTGCCGGGTGTCGATTATCCCGCCTTTTGCGAGATACGGATCGTAGGGCATGAATTCCACGGTCGCCCCGGACTGACCGAAACGCTCAGTGAGATAGCTCCGCGCGTCCGGATCGTATTTATTGCGGCTGTCGTTCAATACGACCGTGCTGCGTGACACCAATTCGTGGTAACCCATCGAACGCAATAGGTCGATCGCGCGCGTCACAGGTAGCGAGGTGTCCGCCGTCAGGCCGGACACGAAAACCAGCGTGTCACAGGAATCGAGCACGGCTTTCATCACCGGGTGTTCGAGGTCGTCAGAGGTGTCCACCACGATGACGGTATGTGTGCGCCGCAGCCGCGACAGCACTCCGGTGAACATCGACGGAACCAGCGGTCGCGGCTGGTCCGACGCGCGGTTCCCGGCCAGCACGTCCAAGCCGATGCTGTTCTGCCCCAAGTGTTCCCGGATGTCCGCGTAGCCCTGGACATCGGTGTCGTTCAGAACCGCCGAGTAATCTCCCGGCGGGGATTCGTCGATGCGTCCGGCTAACGTTCCGAAGCCGGGTGCCGCATCGACCGCGACGACATTATCCGGCCGGCATTCCCGGAACACAGCGCCGATGCATGCGGTCATCGTGGTCTTTCCGACGCCACCCTTTCCCGAGACCACACCGATGACATATTGCTTGCGGATGTGGCGCCGGATCCGCCCCTGCAATTCTCGGTAATGTCTTTCGGCTGGCGATTCGCCCAGGTTTACGGTTCGGAAAGATGCACCGTATAGGAGCTTTCGCCACCCGGCACCGGGCGGGATTTTGCGAGGGGCAACCATATCGGAGATGCGTAATGTACCCGACACGGAATTCTGATGATGGTAACTCGCACCGGGTGTTTCTGGCTGGGTAGTCCCGGCTTCATCAGGAGATGCTGATGCCGCTTTCCATGAACTTGTCACGACACAACTACTAACACTTGACGATACCTCTCAACTACACAACTTTTCGGTACGAATACCATTCTTGATCGGCGGGCAAGCGCCGCACCATGTGGTTGATCGCGGCGGCAATGTTGCTCTTTGTCCCGGGCGCGATGATCATCCATTTCTTCCCCGCGGAAAGGACGTCCTCGGCGACCAGCCGTCCTTCCGGGGTGTCGATGATGGTTACCGCGCTCCCGTCGATGTGTGTCCGTCGGGCCCGGCCGGTCGCCACGCCGGACTGCATCGCGACGATCGAGGCCTGGGCGGACTGGCTCGGATCGGCGGCGACCGTCAGCGTCCGTAGCTGATCGGCCTCGAGCCGCTGATCGGCCAAGAAGGCGCCCAACGCCTCTTGATTGGACGCCGCCGCGCGCAGTGCGTCCGCGTCCAGGGTGACCGGCCGCAATGCTGCCGCCGTGTTTTCTCCGCACAGCCGCTCGATCTGCGCCGTGAGCAAGGTGCTGGCTACGCCTTCTGCGTTGGCGGTTCCCGCCCCACTGATGCGGATGAGATCGGCGGACCGTTCCATGACCACCCACCACTGCGCGAATCTGGCCAGCAGCACCCGCGCCGGTTCGTCCTCGCCGGGCGTGCGGATCTGGATGAATAGCGAGATGTCGCGGCGGGATAGGACGGTCAACCACTCCACCACAGTGCTATCCACCGTGTCCGACTCGTCGACAATCCCTGCCGCCCTTAAGTCAGCCGTCACGGGGTGTTCCAACGCCAGGCGCTTGGGTTCCACGCTGGGCAGGTACGGCCGCAGGCCGAGCTCGGGCGCTAGGGTCTCAATGCCCGTGAGCACTTGCAGGGCCCATAGCCCATCGACGGTGGTGGTTAACACGGTGTCCTCAACATAGGCCGGGGGCGCACGCGCCGCGTGCGCCCTCCAAGCCTCTTCACAAGTCCTTGACAGTTGTTACGCGAACAACGTGCCCATCTGTGCGTCACACGCCTGGGCCATCTCGTCCACGTTATGCACGGTGTGGGCGTGCCGGCTGACGGTCTGGATCAGGTCTTCCAGCCCGCGCAGCATCTGTTGCTGGGCATCGAAGAAGGCGGTTGCGCCGTGTCCCTGGAAGAAGTCACCGAGGGCCTGGGTGAGGTTGAGGACATCGCTGTGGATTTCCATCAACTGTGCTGCCTGCGACCCGACCTCGCCGGCGAAGCCGACGACGGCGCCGTGGTTGTACACAATCTGATCTGCCATGACAGTGGTTCCTTACTTGGATAGGTCCGTGGGGATGGGGACGGCAGCGCTCGACCTAGACGGCGTGGGCGCCACCGCCGAAGACACCGTTGAGGTTGTGGGAGGCGTCGGCTTCGTGGTTTTCCATCAGCACTGCCGCCTGACCAAGGCCATGAGCGAGCCGCTGCCCGCCGGTCATGATCTGCTGCAGGTCGTGGTGGATCTGGCCGGCGGTGTTGAGGGACGTCGCGCCGGCATCGCCGGCCCACCCGGTGGCGCTGATGATGTTCTCGTGGCCACTCAAATACTGGTTGGCGATCGCAGCGGCCTCCTGCAATCGCGCTTCAATTCGTTGCTGGGTGCTCCGCAGCAGTTCCGGAGTGACGACCGTCGCATTTGCCATTATTTACGTCTCCCTCAATTAATTGCACTTCCCGGACCGGGATCTGGGTAAAACTAGAACAACCGCAACCAGCTGTCACTTCACTTCTCCCCAGGGCTACACCCGGCCCGAACAGGCTGTTTAGCACACACGAGAATTGACCGCGTGTCAAACGGTGGAGGCGCACGCTGACTTCGGCATTGCCGGTGAGAGCGCCCAGTGGCGCGGCCACCCTGTCTCCGCAGGTTAGCTGGGTCTCACAACGGGGTGGCGCCGTCGGCGCTGCCGTCGCCGTCGGTGTCGGTCAACCGTACGTTCCAGCGACCGTCGCCGTCGGTGTCGACGTATCCGGTTACGCCATCGTCGCCGGCACACAGCACCCGGTCGGCCATCCCATCACCGTCGGCATCAAGCAGCAGGTCGTCGGGCTGACCGTGGCCGTCGAAGTCGACCAAAGGACCGCCGGTGTGCTCGACGCCGTCAAGCCCGAACCACCGCAATGAGCCGCGGTGGTCGACGGCGACCGCCCACGTGCCCGATCCGTCGTCGGTGAAGAAGCTTTCCGGAGTGCCGTCGTTATCGAGGTCGAGAACGGCGTGGTCGGCCACGCCGTCACCGTCGAGGTCCGCCAGCGCGTCGTCGCGCATGCCGTCACCGTCGAAGTCCAGGCCGATCGCGTCGAGCCGACCGTCATCGTCCAAGTCGAGGTCGGGCGCCCGATTCCAGATCGCAGCCGAGCCGTCGTTGGCGCCCATGCAGTACTCCACGACCGTTTGGACGCGGCGCCGCGGTTACGGGTTCCCTCTGGCCCGCCACCACTCCAGCAGCTCGGCCGTCGCCTCTTCGGTGGTCAGCGGCCCGCGGTCCAACCGCAGCTCTTTGAGGTAGCGCCACGCCTCACCGACCTGCGGGCCCGCCGGGATCCCGAGCAGCTCCATGATTTGGTTGCCGTCCAGATCGGGGCGCACCCGGTCCAGATCCTCCTGGGCGGCCAGTTCGGCGATGCGCTCCTCGAGCCGGTCATAGTTGGCCCGCAGCCGGGCGGCGCGGCGCTGGTTGCGGGTCGTGCAGTCCGCACGCACCAGCTTGTGCAGCCGCGGCAGCAGATGACCGGCGTCGGTGACGTAGCGGCGCACCGCGGAATCGGTCCACTTTCCTTCGCCGTAGCCGTGGAACCGCAGATGCAGATACACCAGCTGCGAAATGTCGTCGACCAGCTGTTTGGAGTACTTCAGCGCGCGCAACCGCTTGCGCACCATCTTGGCGCCGACGACCTCGTGATGGTGAAAGCTCACGCCGCCGTCGGGTTCGTGGCGCCGGGTGGCGGGCTTGCCGATGTCGTGCAGCAGTGCCGCCCAGCGCAGCACCAGATCCGGACCGTCGTCCTCCAGCGCGATGGCTTGGCGCAGCACCGTCAGCGAATGCTGGTAGACGTCCTTGTGCTGGTGGTGTTCGTCGATGGCCATCCGCATGCCGCCGATCTCGGGCACCACCACCGCACCCATTCCGGTCTCGACCAGCAGGTCGATGCCGGCGACCGGGTCATCGCCCAGCAGCGTCTTGTCCAGTTCGGCCGCCACCCGTTCGGCGCTGATGCGGGCCAGCTGTGGGGCCATCTCCTCGATCGCCGCCCGCACCCGAGGTGCCGCGGTGAACCTGAGTTGCGAGACGAACCGCGCCGCGCGCAGCATCCGCAACGGGTCGTCGCCGAAAGACACCGACGGCGCCGCGGGGGTGTCCAGCACCCTGGCCCGCAGCGCGGCCAAACCCCTTAGCGGATCAAGGAATTCGCCGGGGCCGGTCGGCGTGATCCGCACGGCCATCGCGTTGACGGTGAAGTCGCGGCGGACTAGGTCCCCGTCGAGGGTGTCGCCGAAACGCACCTCTGGATGGCGCGATACCTGGTCGTAGGTATCAGCGCGGAACGTGGTGAACTCCAGTCGTTGTCCACCCTTGTCCACGCCGACCGTGCCGAACTCGATGCCGGTGTCCCACACCGCATCGGCGAACGGCCTCACGATTTTCTGTACCTGTTCGGGACGGGCGTCGGTGGTGAAATCCAGGTCGGGACTCAACCGACCCAGCACCGCATCGCGGACCGAACCGCCGACCAGGTACACCTCGTGCCCCGCAGCGGCGAACGCTGACCCCAGTTCGCGCAGCAAAGCGACGTGCTGATGCAGGGTGACCGCGGCGGCGGTCAGCAGGTCGGCGTCTTGGGCGGGTTCAGCCACGTTCGATCAGCCTAGTCGGGCGACGATGCGGGCCGGGACGGCCCGCTGAGGAGCCCGACAATCAAGCCCCGTCCGACGACGATGCGGGCCGGGACGGCCCGAGGAGGAGGCGGACACCAGGCCCCGTCGGACGACGATGCGGCCTCTGAATCGAGTGTGCGTTCACGGCTTTGAGTGGGCGTCCAGGGCGGGCGTTTCGCCGATCCGTCGCCCTCGAATCACGCTGGAAGCCCTAGACGCACACTCAACCCGGCTCACCCGATCTTTTTGACCAGGGCTACCCCGCAGCAGCAAGTCGGGGCGTTGTCGCAGGCGCAGTCGCACGTCGAGGATGCGCCCTTGGTCACCGTCACCTCGCATCCACAGTTTGCGTTCGCGCAGCTGAAGACATCACCTTCCGGTAGCGCCATCGCGGACCCCTCTCTCCGTTGTGTCGTGCTCGGTATACCGGCGACGCTAGAACCTGCACCCGGGGGCAAGGTCAACAATGGGTGCGAGGAGGTGTCAGCAATGACGCATCCGGGTTTGACCATCGGAGCGGCTGCCCGGGCCGCGGGCGTCACTTGCAAGGCGGTACGGGTGTACGAGGCCAAGGGCCTACTGCCCGCGGCCACGCGGACGGTCAACGGCTACCGGCGTTACGACAAACGCGACGTCGACCTGCTGACCTTCGTCCGCCGTGCGCGTGCCCTAGGCCTGCACCTCGACGACATTCGCAAGATCCTCGCCACCCGTAACGATGGCATCGCGCCGTGCGCCACCGTCCGCGACCTGCTCGACGCCCGCATCGCCGAGCTCGACAACACCGTGGCCGAGCTGCACGCGCTCCGCGAAACGCCGGTCCAAACCAGAGATCGCGCCGTGCGACGAGCAGCCCAGCACCATCTGTGGGATCATCGAGGACACCGCCGCCTTGGCGTGAACCCGGAGGCCCATCGACAAGCACCAGAATTGGGTACTCCGCACCCGTCGCGCATCCCGCGACCGGCGAGTAAGTCAGGAAGACCCGCCCGTGCCAGCTAATATCGCTTGAGTGTCCGACGGCGAACAAGCTAAACCACGTCGACGCCGGAGCCGGCGCCGCGGTCGTGGCCGTGCGGGTTCAGCCCAGAATCATACGGACGGTCACCCCGTGGGCGACGCCGCCCCGACCCCAGCTCCGACTCCAGCAAAGGCGAAACCGCGCCGGCCGGGCCGCGGTCCGGACCGGATGCGCACCGTGCACGAGACTTCGGCTGGCGGGCTGGTCATCGACGGCATCGACGGGCCGCGCGACGCGCAGGTCGCAGCGCTGATTGGGCGCGTCGACCGACGCGGACGGATGTTGTGGTCGCTGCCCAAGGGCCACATCGAGCTTGGCGAGACCGCTGAGCAGACCGCCATTCGCGAGGTTGCGGAGGAGACCGGAATTCGCGGGAGCGTCCTTGCCGCGCTGGGACGCATCGACTACTGGTTCGTCACCGATGGCCGGCGGGTGCACAAGACCGTGCACCACTACTTGATGCGGTTCTTGGGCGGCGAACTGTCCGATGAAGACCTCGAGGTCGCCGAAGTGGCGTGGGTCCCGATTCGGGAACTACCGTCCCGGCTGGCTTACGCCGATGAACGTCGCTTGGCGGAAGTGGCCGACGAACTGATCGACAAGCTGCAGAGCGACGGCCCGGCCGCGCTTCCGCCGCTACCACCCAGCTCGCCCCGGCGGCGGCCGCAAACGCATTCGCGGACCCGTCACGCCGACGGACCCGCCGCGGGCCGGAAGAACGGTCACGGGCCAGGGTCGTGACCGGGTCGCGACTTCGGTGGGCCAGGTTGCTGCGATTGGCCGCGGTGATCGGCGTCCTAGCTGGCTTTTCGGCGGTGCTTACCGGACCCGCCGCACCGCGCGCGACGGCGGGCGAGCCCAGCCCGACGCCTTTTGTCCAGGTCCGAATCGACCAGGTGACCCCGGACCTGGTCACCACCACCAGTGAACCCGTCGTCACCGTCAGCGGCATGGTGACCAATATCGGTGACCGGCCCGTCAAGGACGTGATGGTTCGGCTGGAGCACGCGCCGGCCATCACATCGTCAGCCGGCTTGCGGACCTCGCTCGACGGCAGCACCGACCAGTACCAGCCGGCCGCAGACTTCCTCACGGTGGCCCCCGAATTGCAGCGCGGGCAGGGGGCCGGCTTTACCCTGTCGGCCCCGCTGCGCTCTCTGACCAAGCCGTCGTTAGCCATCGACCAGCCGGGTATCTTCCCGGTCCTGGTCAACGTCAACGGGACACCGGACTACGGAGCGCCGGCCCGACTCGACAACGCGCGGTTCCTGCTGCCGGTGGTCGGGGTGCCACCCGACCGAGCCGGCGACTTCGACTCCGCGGTGGCGCCCGAGACGACGAAGCCAGTGTGGGTCACCATGCTGTGGCCGCTGGCCGACCGGCCCCGGTTGGCCCCCGGCGTGCCCGGTGGCACGATCCCGGTGCGCTTGGTCGATGACGACTTGGCCACCTCGCTGGCCAATGGCGGCCGCCTGGACATCCTTCTCGCCGCGGCCGAACTCGCCACGAGCCGCGATGTCGACCCGGACGGCGCCGTCGGGCGGGCGCTGTGCCTGGCCGTCGATCCGGATCTGCTCGTCACGGTCAACGCGATGACCGCCGGCTACGTGGTGTCCAACTCCCCCGACGGCCCCGCTCAACTTCCGGGTACCCCCACCCGCCCGGGCACCGGCCAGGCCGCGGCGATCAGCTGGCTCAATCGGTTGCGCGCGCTCGCCCACCGGACCTGCGTGGCTCCGCTGCCCTACGCGCAAGCCGATCTGGATGCCTTGCAGCGTGTCAACGATCCCCGACTGAGCTCCATCGCCACCATCAGCACCGGCGACATCGTCGACCGCATCCTGGACGTCACCTCCACACGCGGCGCAACCCTGGTGCCCGACGGTCCCTTGACCGGCCGCGCGGTCAACCTGATCAGCACAGCCGGCAGCATGGTCGCGATCGCGGCCGCGAATGTCTCTGCCCAGGATTCCGTTAATGGCCGCCCCGGCAGTGCCGATACCTCGCCTCGGCGGTTATCGCCGCAGCTGGTCGGCGTGCCGTTCGACCCCGCCGTCGGCGCGGCCCTGGCCGCGGCGGGAACCAACCCGATCGTCCCCACCTATCTCGACTCCTCGCTGTCGGTTCGGATCACCCATGACTCGGCCACCGCTCGTCGTCAGGACGCTATAGGAGCCATGCTGTGGCGCGGCTTGGCGCCGGAGGCGGCTCCGCGCACCCAGGTCCTGGTTCCGCCGGCGTCGTGGAATCTGCAGAGCGACGACGCACAGGTGATTCTGACTGCGTTGGCTACCACCATCCGGTCCGGCATGGCGGTGCCGAGGCCGCTACCAGCGGTGCTCGCTGACGCGGCGACCCACACCGAACCGCCCGCGGCGCCCGGCTCCTACGACGCCGTGCGGGGTCGGTTCAACGACGACATCACCGCCCAGATCAGCGGCCAGGTCGGTCGGCTGTGGAAACTGACCTCGGCGTTGACCACCGATGAACGAACCGGGCTCACCGGAGTGCAGTACACCGCTCCGCTGCGCGAGGACATGCTGCGGGCCTTGAGCCAGTCGGTTCCGCCCGATACCCGCAACGGGTTGGCCCAGCAGCGACTGGCGGTCGTCGGTACCACGATCGATGACTTCTTCGGTGCGGTCACGATCGTCAACCCGGGCGGCTCCTACACCCTGGCCACCGAGCACAGTCCGCTGCCGTTGGCACTGCACAACGGCCTTGCCGTTCCCGTTCGGGTCAAGCTGCAGGTCGATGCGCCGCCCGGGATGACGGTCACCGACGTCGGCCAGATCGAATTGCCACCGGGATACCTGCCGCTGCGGGTGCCGGTCGAAGTGAACTTCACCCAGCGGGTGGCCATCGACGTGGCGCTGAAGACGCCGGACGGCACGGCACTAGGTGCGCCGGTCCGGTTGTCGGTGCACTCCAACGCCTACGGCAAGGTGCTGTTTGCGATCACGCTGACCGCGGCGGCGGTGTTGGTGGCGCTCGCGGGACGACGGCTTTGGCACCGGTTCCGGGGCCAGCCCGACCGTGCCGACCTGGATCGCCCCGACCCGCCACACGCCAGGCACGCCGAGCAGCGCCGGCCGGTAGAGCGGCGAGTCGACGAAGAGCACAGGGTATGAAACCCGCCCGGCGGCGGGTGCAGCCACCGCCGCAGCGTCCCGGACACGCACAGCCGCCGGCACACCCGTACTCCCAGCCACGAGGCCCCGTCCCGCCGCCGGGCCTGCCGCCCCGCCCGGGATGGACACCACAACAGCCACCTCAACGCAAGCCCGAACTGTCCGACGCCGCACTGGTGTCGCGGTCGTGGGGCATGGCGTTCGCGACGCTGATCAGCCGGCTCACCGGGTTTGCCCGGATTGTGCTGCTGGCCGCGATCCTGGGTGCGGCGTTGGCCAGTTCCTTCTCGGTGGCCAATCAGCTGCCGAACCTGGTCGCGGCCCTGGTGCTGGAGGCGACGTTTACCGCGATCTTTGTCCCGGTGCTCGCCCGCGCCGAGCAGGACGACCCCGATCGCGGCGCCGCGTTCGTGCGCCGGCTGGTGACGTTGGCCACCACCTTGCTGCTGGCAGCCACGGCACTCTCGGTGCTGGCCGCGCCCTTGCTGGTGCGATTGATGCTGGGCCGCGACCCCCAGGTCAACGAACCGCTAACCACCGCTTTCGCCTACCTGTTGCTCCCCCAGGTCCTGGCCTACGGCCTGTCCGCGGTGTTCATGGCGATCCTGAACACCCGCAACGTGTTCGGGCCGCCGGCGTGGGCCCCCGTCGTCAACAACGTTGTGGCGATCGCGACCCTGGCGGTGTATCTGGCGGTCCCCGGCGAACTATCGGTCGACCCCGTGGAGATGGGCAACGCCAAGCTGCTGGTGCTGGGGATCGGCACCACCTTGGGAGTGTTCGCCCAGACCGCGGTGCTGCTGATCGCGATCGGCCGCCAGCACATCAGCCTGCGCCCCTTATGGGGAATCGATCAGCGGCTCAAGCGATTTGGCGCGATGGCGGCCGCGATGGTGTTCTATGTGCTGATCAGTCAGCTCGGCCTGGTCGTCGGAAACCAAATCGCCAGCACGGCCGCGGCTTCCGGTCCGGCGATCTACAACTACACCTGGCTGGTGTTGATGCTGCCGTTCGGCATGATCGGTGTGACCGTGCTGACGGTGGTGATGCCGCGGCTGAGCCGCAACGCTGCCGCCAACGACACCCCCGCCGTCCTCGCCGACCTGTCGCTGGCCACCCGTCTCACCATGATCACCTTGATCCCGACGGTGGCGTTGATGACCGTCGGTGGGCGGGCCATCGGCAGCGCGCTGTTCGCCTACGGCAATTTCGGTGACGTTGACGCCGGCTACCTGGGCGCGGCGATCGCGTTGTCGGCGTTCACGTTGATCCCCTACGCGCTGGTGCTGCTGCAGCTGCGCGTCTTTTACGCCCGGGAGCAACCGTGGACGCCGATCGTGATCATCGTCGTCATCACCACCGTCAAGATCGTCGGTTCGGTGTTGGCGCCGCATCTCACCAGTGACCGTGAACTGGTGGCGGGTTATCTCGGGCTGGCCAACGGTCTCGGATTTCTGGCCGGAGCGATCGGCGGCTACGTGTTGTTGCGTCGCGCGCTGCGACCGCGCGGCGGGAAGTTGGTCGGTGTTGCTGAGGTGCGCACCATCCTGGTGGCGACTGCCGCGTCGCTGCTGGCCAGCCTGATTGCCTATCTGGCCGATCGGCTGCTGGGGCTCGACCAGTTGAGCGCCCACGGCGGCGGTATCGGTTCGCTGCTGCGGCTGGTTGTGGTGGCGATGATCATGCTGCCGATCGTGGCCGCGGTGATGCTGCGCGCGCAGGTTCCCGAGGCGCGGGCGGCGCTGGCCGCTGTCAGGCGGCGGATCGGGGGCCGGCGCGGGCCGAGCAAGCCGACTGCGCCAGATGGATCGTCTCGCCGCAGCCAGGTCACGTACCCTGAGCAGAGAAATTCGTCCCTGCCGGGGCCAAACGCGGTCCAGGAGCCGATCCGGCGCAGACCTCCGGCAACCCCAGCCGGGATAGCGAAAGGACCGGAGGTGACCGACCGCCCATCGGATAGCGCTTCCTCGCACTCCGGACCCGGCACCGAGCGGCCGGTTGCTGACGACTTCCAGCCCGACATTCCGGCAGACCTCGACCGCGGGCCAGGTTCGGTACCCCGCCAGCCTGAACGCAACGGCGATCACGTACCCGCTCCCCGGGGCCCGATTCCATTCGACGCTCCGCGTGAGCGAGGTCCGGAACCTTCGGCGCCGCACGACGAAGTCCACCTGGTTCCCGGCGCCCGCATCGCCAACGGCCGCTACCGGCTGCTGATCAGCCACGGCGGCACACCCCCGCTGCAGTTCTGGCAGGCACTGGACACCGCGCTGGACCGGCAGGTGGCGCTGACCTTCGTCGACCCGAGGGGCACCCTGCCCGACGACGCCTTGCAGGAGATCTTGAGCCGCACCTTGCGGCTGAGCCGGATCGACAAACCCGGTATCGCGCGGGTTCTCGACGTCGTACACACCGGTTCCGGCGGGCTGGTGGTCGCGGAGTGGATCCGCGGCGGCTCCCTGCAGGAAGTGGCCGACACCTCGCCATCACCCGTCGGCGCCATCCGGGCGATGCAGTCGTTGGCCGCCGCCGCCGACGCCGCCCACCGTGCGGGTGTCGCCCTTTCCATCGACCATCCCAGCCGGGTTCGGGTCAGCATCGACGGCGACGTGGTGCTGGCCTACCCGGCCACGATGCCCGACGCCAATCCGCAGGACGACATCCGCGGGATCGGCGCCTCGCTGTATGCGCTCCTGGTCAACCGCTGGCCGTTGCCCGAGTCGGGCACCCGCAGCGGATTGGCGCCGGCCCAGCGCGACGCCGCCGGCAATCCCGTCGAACCCGCCATCGTCGACCGTGACATCCCCTTCCAGATCTCCGCCGTCGCCGTCCGTTCGGTCCAGGAGGACGGCGGGATACGCAGCGCCTCAACGCTGTTGAACCTGCTACAACAGGCGACCGCGGTGGCCGACCGCACCGAGATACTGGGTCCGATCGACGAGGTTCCGCCGCCGGCCGCGCCGCGTGAGCCATCCGTTCGCGGCGCTGGGCCATTCGGCAACCGGCGCCGCAACCTGATCATCGGCGTCACCGCGGCCGCCGCCGTCATCTTGGTGGCACTGCTGGTGCTGGCATCGGTGTTGAACAGGATGTTCGACCTCGGCAACGGCATCAACAAGGACCAGCTCGGTCTCACCGCGCCGACCTCGTCGACGTCGGGGGCGCCCGAGGCTTCCGCGCCGCCCGGCAGCACCGTCAAACCCACCAAGGCCACGGTCTTCTCCCCCGACGGCGAAGCCGATAATCCCGGCGAAGCCGGTCAGGCAATCGACGGCGATCCGGGCAGTGCCTGGCATACCGACATCTACACGGACGCGGTCCCGTTCCCGGGCTTCAAGAACGGGGTCGGGTTGATGTTGCAACTGCCCAAGCCGACGGTGGTCGGGGCGGTCAGCCTCAACGTGTCCAGCACCGGGACGAAGGTGGAGATTCGCTCCGCATCGTCTCCGACCCCGTCGAAGCTGAGCGATACCACCGTGCTGACTTCGGCCACGGCGCTCAAGCCGGGCCGCAACACCATCGCGGTGAAGACGTCGTCGCCGACGTCGAATCTGTTGGTGTGGATTTCCACGTTGGGCACCACCGACGGCAAGAGCCGCGCGGACATCTCTGAACTCACGATCCAAGCCGCATCCTGACCGGGCCGTGGGTGAAGTGCCCGACGACAGCCGATTGGTTACTGTCCCGCCGTGGGTTTCGGGCGGGTTGGACAGGAACGCAGCGACAGTGAGCTGCTGGCGGCCCATGTTGCCGGCGACCGCAACGCATTCGCACAGTTGTTTCTACGGCATCACCGGCAGCTGCATCGCCTGGCCCGGCTCACCAGCCGGAGCCCCGAAGACGCCGACGACGCGTTGCAGGAGGCCATGCTGGCGGCTCACCGCAGCGCCAGCACGTTCAGGAACGACGCAGCGGTCAGCAGTTGGCTGCACCGCATCTTGGTCAACGCCTGCCTGGACCGGTTGCGTCGCACCAAAGCTCAGCCGACCGTCCCGCTCGCCGACGAGTATCCGGTCGCTGATCGGACCGCCCAGGTCGAAACCGCGATTCTGGTGCAGCGGGCGCTGATGCGACTGCCCGTCGAGCAACGAGCCACCGTCGTCGCCGTCGACATGCAGGGCTACTCGATCGCCGACACCGCTTTGATGCTGGGTGTGGCCGAGGGGACGGTCAAGAGCCGATGCGCCCGCGCGCGGGCCCGGCTCGCGCAGCTGTTGGGTTATCTCAATGCCGGCGCGTTCGAATCCAGTTAACCAAAACGGCCGGCATTCAAGCCGCCGGCGAACCAATGCGTTTGTAAGGTTTTGGGTGGTTGCCCACTTGGGCGATGCATCAGCGAAGGAGTAGCGCGGTGCTTTCGCGATGGAGTGGCCGTAGCAGTCGCTGGCAAGGATGCCTAATGTGGCGCGCATCGGCGCGGCGGTTAGTGTTAGTTCGGCGATGGGGTCCGGCTAGCTGGCATCGTGGCGGCGTCGACCGGGCCGATATCTTGGAATCTCGACTACCTGGGCGGCAGCGTCGACGCCGACAATTACGTCACGCACGAAGGCCTTGCGGTACGCAATCACGATGTTGAGTAAGTGATCGGCCTCAGTGGGCGCAGCAGCAACTAGCGCTGCTGCCAGTTCGTTTCGGCGGACGTTCGCCCCTGAGCTGTTGGCGAGGTCAACGAGTTGGTCGAGGCGCCGGTCCACGGGATACGGCCAGTTCATGGAGGCAGGCTTCATCGTGCTTCGCGATGCGAACTTGTTCGCGTCTAAGAGGACACCGTCCTGGTCGGTCATGTCTGTACCCGGCGCGTCCTTTCCGGCTGCTTTGTATTTAGTAACTACAATGTGCGTACGTTGTTAAATTGTTCTTAGGAATAGTAATGCGTGAGCCCGCCATGCTGTATGAGCCGATCATCGAGGTGCGTGACGTCCTGGAATCATTCCTCGCCGACGACATCGTGCTGGCGGATTGGCAAGACACTTTGTCGGCCGCGTCAGTTCGACTGTTCGAGCTCGGCGTTGCGTGGTCAGACCCCGATGTAGTCGAACTGAGCCGGATGACTCGGCAGCTTGCCGGCGAAGGCCTCACCGGGGATTTGTCGCTCGCTCGCCTGGCAGCTAATAACGTCGCTCGCCTGTTGGAGAATGTGCGCATTCCAGGGGTTCCCCGCCCGGAAGATGACAACTGGGCGTTCTAGAGTGACTTCATCGTTCGAACAGCGGCAAGACCTGCAACGCAGACGGCACCAGCAGCCCTAAGAGCACGCGCCGTTTCTTGTGCAGTTGCTCCGCTGCCATAAACATCGTCAACGACCAGGACGCTCCGACCAGACATGTCGCGTGCGCATCGGAAAAGCCCGCGGACGGCGTCGGCGCGCCGGTCGAGCTCGAGCGCCTTTGCAGGACTGCGGAATTCGCGCACACAGGTACACCGAACTAGAGCGGCGTCGCGTTCGCGCGCAACCGCGTCTGCCACACGTGATCCGAAGCTAAGGACGTGCGAGTCGTGACCTGGAACAGCAGCGATCGCGTCGACGTCGCACAACAACGGGTGTGCAGCGATGAACTCCACGATCTCGCCCACAACGGCCAGACCGACCTCTCGCAATTTAGCGACGTCCTTCGACTTTTTGTACCAGTACTTGCCGCGGTGCACGAGGTCAGCAAGTGCAGTGTTGTCCCACTCCCGAGGATCAACCCCGTCGACGACCTTCTTGTACCAGTCGAGCGCGATCGCAAAGTCAAGGCCATCGCCGCAGGGAACCGTCAGCGCGCTGCCTAAGAGGTCGAGCAGAGCAATGGTCTCAGATCGGGGATTTGGGCCGACGCCCTCCAGCGCGTGGTGGACCGCGCTCGCGCTGGTCTGGCGAACGTATTCCGGGTCAACGAGCATGACCTGCTTGATCGCACCGACTGGGCCATCCACATAGAGCAGATGGCGATCGGCCGCCTCGGCCACATAGCTGTGTTGCGTGACGCATGCGCCACCCCTATTGCTGGGGCCGCTTTGGAGCTTTTTTCTGATCACCACTAAACCTGTCGAGACGGCGTTCGTGCTATATCGTCGCTGGAAATTCCGAGACATCCAGCTCTCGACACGCCGATGTGCTAGCGTTTCGAACGCATGTTCGATAAGATGAGCTGGTGGCCGCGGGCTCCGAGGAGGTGGAGCTATGGGGGTCGATCCGCTAAGTCGACTGCACTATGCGCTAGCCGGGACAAGATTCGGCGGAGGCCAGGCAACTATGGTCGCGAAGGTTCGGACTTCGGGCCCCCGCGCCTTCGAGGACATTCTTGAGGCGCTTGATTGCGATACCCGGAAGCTGATCGACGAGCAGGCGCAGCAACTGTTGGACAGTGGAATTGGCGCCGTCCTGCTGGGCGACGCCGGCTACCCGCAACACCTTGCGTCATCTAGGTCGGCTCCCGCGGCACTCTTCGTCAACGGACCTCTTGAGTTGCTCGATCAGCATGGCATCGGGATGTGCGGCTCCCGACATTCAAGCAGCGAGGGATTGCGTGCGGCTCATGCGTGCGCGGAGGTCGTCACACATCGGGGCTATGCCGTCATTTCTGGCTACGCCAAGGGTGTTGATTTGGTGGCCCATTCCGCTGCACTAGCGAGCGGAGGCAATACCGTTATCGTGCTGGCGGAGGGGATCAGCCACTTCCGTATTCGCAAAGGCGAGTTCGCAAGGCTGTGGGACGGCAAGCGGGCGGTCGTGATTTCTCAGTTCGCGCCCGACCAGAAATGGTTCGTGTCCGGAGCAATGGCCCGGAACGCAGTTATCTCCGGGTTGAGCACAGCGCTCGTCGTCGTCGAGGCCGGCGAGACCGGGGGCACATTGGCCGCTGGTCAACATGCATTGCGCAGCGGCCAGACAGTGCTCGCGCTTCACCTGTTCGGTGCACCCTCCGGCAATCGGGCGCTAATCGAGAAGGGCGCCAAAGTGATTCGTAGTCGACGCGACCTTGAGAAAGCGCTGGACTATCTCGATGCAGGCGGATCAAAGCAACTGACATTGATGTAGGGAAGTTTCGGTGCTTCTTGCGCACAAGCATCTTCAGCGGCGTCGGTACTGATTGCGGTTGTCACGGCCGGCGGCGGTGCGGCTCAGCGCCGCGGGCATGAACGACAGTCAAGGCGCCGCCAGTCAAGGCGGCTGCTAAGCCGAATCGCGCGGGCCGCACATCGGCAGTGGGCCGCGTATGACGGACACTGGTGCGGATGAATGGCGCCGAGAATGAGGCGAGCGCGGAACCGCCGCTGACGCTCGAGCTGCTCGCCGATTTGCAGGCAGGGCGGCTCGACGACGACATCGCTGCCCGGGTACGCAGCCGCGTCCGCACCGACCCAGAGGCAGCCGCCGCGCTGCGGGCCTTGCAGCAAGTGCGCCGCGACCTCGCCGCGGTCGGGGCCGACCCGGATTCAGCGCCCGATGCTCCCCCGAAAGTCGCCGCCAGGGTGTCCACGGCGCTGCGTGCTGCGGGGTCACCCGGCGCCGCTCACGCAGCCCGGCCACCCGTTCGCCCCGGGCGGGTCATCGCCGGCGTCGCCGGGTTGTGCGCGGTGATCGCGGCGATCGGTCTCGGTACTAGGGCCCTGCTCGATGCCCCGCCGCCGGCACCGAGCGCACCCACCACCGCACAGCACATCACGGTGTCAACGCCGGCACCCGCGATCCCGCTCTCGCATGACGAGCTTCTCGCCCTGCTCGAACGGACTCCCGATTACGGCCCACTCGACGACCCGACGCGGCGCGCCTCCTGCCTGAGCGGTCTGGGTTATCCGGCGTCCACCCAGCCGCTGGCCGCGCGGCCCATCGAAATCAACGCCCGTCCCGGAGTGCTGTTGGTGGTGCCCGGTGACACACCCAACGACCTGGCCGTCTATGCGGTGGCGCTGAACTGCAGCGCGGCCGATACCGGGTTGTTGGCCAGCACCACGGTCCCCCGCTCGTAATGTGGTAGACGACACAGCGCGGGAACACGCCCGCCTACGCTGGTGTTCCGAATAAGCGTTCGTAGCACATCGACCCCAGTTTTCGCACCCGAAAGGCCCGCATGACCGCCGACTCCGCCGCTCAAGACACCGTCCACGAGGTAATCGTTATCGGCTCCGGCCCGGCCGGATACACCGCGGCTCTCTACACCGCCCGCGCCCGGTTGGCGCCGCTGGTGTTTGAGGGCACTGCGTTCGGCGGCGCGCTGATGACCACGACCGACGTGGAGAACTATCCGGGCTTTCGTGATGGCATCACCGGCCCGGAGTTGATGGACCAGATGCGTGAGCAGGCGCTGCGGTTTGGTGCGGACCTGCGGATGGAAGACGTGGAGTCGGTGTCGCTGGACGGGCCGATCAAATCGGTCGTCACCGCCGACGGGGAAACCTACCGCGCCCGGGCGGTCATCCTGGCCATGGGTGCGGCGGCCCGTTATCTGCAGGTGCCCGGGGAGCAGGAGTTGTTGGGCCGCGGGGTGAGTTCGTGCGCCACCTGTGACGGGTTCTTCTTCCGCGATCAGGACATCGCCGTCATCGGTGGCGGTGACTCGGCGATGGAGGAGGCCACGTTCCTGACCCGGTTCGCCCGCAGCGTGACACTCGTGCATCGCCGCGACGAATTCCGCGCGTCAAAAATCATGCTCGATCGCGCCCGCAACAACGACAAGATTCGGTTCATCACCAACCACACCGTCGAAGCGGTGCAGGGCGAGACGACGGTGACCGGAGTGCGGTTGCGCGACACCATCACCGGTACAGAAACCACCTTGCCGGTGACCGGAGTTTTCGTCGCTATCGGGCACGAGCCTCGTTCTCAACTGGTGCGCGATGCCGTCGACGTCGACGCCGACGGTTATGTGCTGGTGCAGGGACGCACCACAAGCACATCGCTGCAAGGCGTGTTCGCGGCCGGCGACCTCGTCGATCGCACCTACCGACAGGCGGTCACCGCGGCGGGCAGTGGCTGCGCGGCGGCCATCGACGCCGAGCGTTGGCTCGCCGAGCATGAAGCAGCTGGAGACGCTGACAGTACCGATTTGATTGGAGCACAGCGATGACCGATTCCGAGAAGTCCGGCGCCACAATCGAAGTATCCGACGCCTCCTTCGCGACTGACGTGCTATCCAGCAATAAGCCTGTGCTGGTTGACTTTTGGGCAACATGGTGTGGGCCCTGCAAGATGGTTGCGCCGGTGCTCGAAGAAATTGCGGTCGAGCGGGGCGACAACCTCACCGTCGCCAAACTGGACGTGGACGCCAACCCTGAGACCGCGCGCGACTTCCAGGTCGTCTCGATCCCCACGCTGATCCTGTTCAAGGACGGCCAGCCGGTCAAGCGCATCGTCGGCGCCAAGGGTAAGGCGGCGTTGCTGCGCGAGCTTGCCGACGAAGTTCCCAACCTCACGTAGGCTCGCGGCTAGCCTGGCGTTTTCCCGATATCGCCAAGGATCTGCGACAATACCGGTTAGCTGTCAAGTATTTATCGGCGAAGTCAGTGAGTCCCGGAGGGCCCTTGGTATGCCAAGTCCGCGCCGCGAAGAAGGCGACGCACTGCGCTGTGGCGACCGCAGCGCCGCTGTCACCGAGATCCGGGCCGCGCTGTCCGCGCTGGGGATGCTGGACAATCCCGACGAGGACCTGACCACGGGTCGGCACGTCGCACTCGAGTTGTTCGACGAGGATCTCGACCAGGCGGTGCGCGCCTTTCAACAGCATCGCGGACTACTTGTGGATGGCATTGTCGGAGAAGCCACTTACCGCGCGTTGAAGGAAGCCTCCTATCGGCTCGGCGCCCGCACGCTGTATCACCAGTTCGGGGCGCCACTGTACGGCGACGACGTCGCCACACTCCAGGCCCGCCTGCAGGACCTCGGTTTCTATACCGGCCTGGTCGACGGACATTTCGGCTTGCAAACGCACAATGCGTTGATGTCGTACCAGCGCGAGTATGGGCTCGCCGCCGACGGCATCTGCGGCCCGGAAACGTTGCGCTCCTTGTATTTTCTGAGTTCGCGGGTCAGCGGCGGCTCTCCGCATGCGATTCGCGAAGAAGAGCTGGTCCGTCGGTCCGGTCCGAAATTGTCGGGCAAGCGGATCATCATCGACCCGGGCCGCGGCGGTGCCGACCACGGTTTGATCACGCAGGGCCCAGCCGGGCCTATCAGTGAGGCAGACATCCTGTGGGACTTGGCAAGTCGGCTCGAAGGTCGGATGACCGCCATCGGCATGGAGACGTTCCTGTCCCGGCCGACCAACCGCAGCCCGTCGGATGCCGAGCGCGCCGCGACCGCCAATGCCGTTGGCGCAGACCTGATGATCAGCCTGCGCTGCGAAACTCAGTCCAGCGCTTCGGCGAACGGCGTTGCCTCCTTCCACTTCGGCAACTCGCACGGTTCGGTCTCCACCATCGGCCGCAATTTGGCTGATTTCATTCAACGAGAAGTGGTGGCGCGCACCGGCTTACGGGATTGTCGGGTACACGGCCGGACATGGGATCTACTACGACTAACCAGGATGCCGACCGTTCAGGTCGATGTCGGTTACGTCACCAATCCGCGCGATCGCGCGATGCTTGTTTCAACGCAGACCCGTGACGCTATCGCCGAAGGCATTCTCGCCGCGGTCAAGCGGCTGTATCTGTTGGGCAAGAACGACCGGCCCACTGGCACGTTCACTTTCGCCGAATTGCTGGCCCACGAATTGTCGGTCGAGCGGGCCAGCAGAATGAGCGGTTCCTAGCCGTTTGAGGCGCCAAATTCGGTGGTTTGCAAGCTGTTTCCGGCGGTTGAGGCCGCTCCCACCGGCTGTTGCAGCTGAGCGTTCTCCAACAGGCGTTCTAGGGCGGCTTCCACTTCAGCTTTCCACCCCAATCCCTTGTCGAGTTCAAGTCGCAGCCGCGGAAAGAACGGGTGTGGTGCCACCACGACGAAACCCACGTCCAACAAGAAGTCCGCGTCGATGATGCAGTGCTCGACCGAACAATCACCGAGCGCCTCCAGCACTGGCCGGACGTCGGCGTCCACCGCCGCTGGGTCTTGCAAGTCAGTGGCCGCCGGCGTGCGGCCGAATGCCTCCAACGCCCGAACACCGCGACGGACCAACTCGTCGATCACCCGGGCGATCAGACTGTGCGGCAGATCGTCAGCGGCTTGCCCACGCTCGATACCCATCGATGTCAACAGCACCGCATCCGCAGACACCGGCGCGGTCGGAAAGCGATGGGCCCGAGGTACCGCTCGCGGCGGAGCGTAGAGCACATACCCCAAACATGGCGGCTCGGTCTGGCCGCGCTCGTCCGGCACCGCCTTCGAAGTAGCCCACGCAACCTGACCGCACGAGCCCCACTCCAGCATCACCATCGACAACCAGGCTTCTTTTTCGAATTCGGGGTCAGCGAGATGGTCGTCGTTTCCGAGGGTGGCGGGGTCGACCTCCCAGAAGACGCAGCGGCGTGCGTGCTTGGGAAGCTGCTCGAAGGCTTCGAGCCGCAGCGCTGTGATACGAGCTGACACTAGTCTCCTGGCCTCCGTGCGGTACTGGAGCCCGGCTTGTCCTCAGGCTGATGTGCACCAGCAGCCCCTCTAGGATAGGAGAGTTGGCCGTGATCGGGCCAGTGTTGGCCGGGCCACATGGGATTCACCCGCGCCGCCCGGCCGCCCGCGGTGGCGCCATCATCTTCGCCCGGCCTGATGGGCCGGCCGGAGCTTGTAGTTGCTTGAAATCGCTTGACGCACACTAGATCTCCGTCGAAACGCGGTCACGACGACAGCCCCCGCCCCACCCGGAGCCGCCGCAGTGTCACAGTGACGTAATTACAGCGTATGCCGGTTCGGGGGTGATCAGGGTTTTCCCGGGGCCATCAGCCCGACGATGCGCTGCAGATCGTCGACGGAGCCGAACTCCACCACGATCTTGCCCTTACGTTTGCCAAGGCTGACCGTCACTCGGGTGTCAAAGGTGTTCGAGAGGCGTTCAGCAACGTCTTGAAGACCGGGCATTTGGATCGGCTTGCGTCGCGGCGGCGTCGGCGTGGGCCCTCCCCGACCGGCCAGGTGCTTGGCTTCGTGATTGGCAACTGTGACCGCCTCCTCGGTGGCTCGCACCGAGAGGCCTTCCGCGACAATCCGGCTCGCCAATTCCTCCTGTGCCTCGGCTCCGGCCTCCAGCGACAGCAGCGCGCGGGCGTGGCCGGCAGAGAGCACACCCGCGGCGACCCGTCGCTGGACGGGTATCGGCAGCTTCAGCAACCTGATCATGTTGGTGATGAGGGGCCGAGAACGGCCGATGCGCGCCGCGAGTTCATCGTGGGTGACCCCGAACTCGTCCAACAGTTGCTGGTATGCCGCCGCTTCTTCCAAGGGGTTCAGCTGCACCCGATGGATGTTCTCCAGAAGAGCGTCGCGCAACAGGTTGTCGTCGCCCGTCTCGCGCACGATGGCTGGGATGGTCGCCAGGCCGGCATCCTGGGCGGCCCGCCAGCGTCGCTCCCCCATCACAATCTGGTAACGCGCGCCGCTCTGAGAGCCCTGCACTGCCCGCACCACGATCGGCTGCAACAAACCGAACTCGCGGATGGAATGCACCAGCTCCGACAGCGCTTCCTCGTCGAACACCTGCCGCGGCTGACGGGGGTTGGCCTCGATATCGGCCGGTGCGATCTCCCGATACACCGCGCCCATCGCGGCGGCATCCGGTGCCGGTCCACCGATCACCACATCCGCGGTGGCGGCGCCCATCCGCGGACCGAAGGTCGACGGCGCGGATTCACCCTCCGCGGGACCCGTAGGGATCAGCGAAGCCAGGCCCCGGCCGAGGCCGCCCTTCCTGCGTGACGGCTGCGTCATGGTCATCCCTTCCCGGCTGGTGGTCGATCGCGCTCGGCGAGTTCACGGCTAGCGTCCAGGTAGCTCATCGCCCCGCGCGAACCGGGATCGTAATCGATGATCGTCATGCTGTAGCCCGGCGCCTCCGAAACCTTGACGCTGCGCGGAATGACCGTGCGCAGCACCTTGCTTCCGAAGTACCGGCGGACCTCCTCGGCAACCTGGTCGGCGAGCTTGGTCCGGCCGTCGTACATCGTCAGGATGACCGTCGTCACCTCGAGCTGCGGGTTGAGGTGAGCCTTCACCATCTCGATGTTGCGCATCAGCTGCGAAACGCCCTCCAGTGCGTAGTACTCACACTGGATCGGAATCATCACCTCCGGCGCGGCCACGAGCGCATTGATCGTCAGCAGTCCCAACGAAGGCGGGCAGTCGACGAAGACGTAATCGAAATCGAAGTTGTCGAGCTCGGCCAACGCGGTGCGCAGCCGATTCTCGCGCGCCACCATGCTCACCAGCTCGATCTCGGCCCCCGCCAGATCGATCGTGGCCGGCACGCAGAATAGGCGCTCGCTATGCGGGCTGCGTCGCAGCGCCTCCTGCAACGAGACCTCACCGATGAGCACTTCGTACGACGACGGTGTCCCGGACTGCCGGTCGATGATGCCAAGTGCCGTGCTCGCGTTGCCCTGCGGATCGAGATCGATGACGAGCGTCTTAAGTCCTTGCACGGCAAGCGCGGCGGCCAGGTTGACGGCCGTGGTGGTCTTGCCGACGCCGCCCTTCTGGTTAGCGATGGTCAAGACCCGCCGCTGGCGCGGTCGCTGCAGTTGCTCATGGGTGGTGTGCAGGACGCGCATGGCTCGCTCGGCTGCGGCGCCGATCGGGGTGTCTAATTCGACCGATGTTTCACGTGAAACATTCACCGTGGGATTGTGCGCCGTTCCCGGGGCTGGCGCCACTCCACCCGGGGCTGGCGCCACTCCACCCGGGGCTGGCGCCACTCCACCCGGGGCTGGGCCGCCCCTCGCGGCCGGCGCCCCGGCCACGGCGTTCGGCGGGGGCGCTGCGGCGGCCATGGTTGAGGCCGAGCCCTGTGTATATGTCATGCCGTTCCCCTGTTCGCCATTCATGCCGGCTTGTGTCGCGCCTGCCCTCCGCGTCGCGCCCAGACCACGGTTGCGGGCGGATTCAAATAGTTCGCGCCACATGTCACTACCCTGACATCGACGGCCCCCAACGCGGCCATCACACGCCGGTGCTCTCGGACTTCGTCGGAGGCGCGCTCTCCCTTGATCGCAAGCATCCGCCCGTCCTGCCTTAGCAACGGCATGCTCCACTTCGTCAGCTTGTCCAACGCTGCCACCGCCCGGGAGACGACGGCATCGCTTTCGCCCAGCCGGTCGCGTACCGACGACTCCTCAGCACGTCCGCGCACCACCTCGACCGCCAGCCCGAGATCGGCTACCGCCTCATGAAGAAAGTCGGTCCGGCGCAATAACGGCTCCACAAGGACCACGCGTAGGTCGGGCCTGGCGATCGCCAAGGGCAGCCCTGGCAATCCGGCGCCGCTGCCGATATCCACCACCCGGTCGCCTGGATCGAGCAGTTCGCCGATCGCGGCGCAGTTGAGTAGGTGCCGATCCCACAACCGGTTGATTTCGCGGGGTCCTAGAAGTCCGCGCTCCACGCCGGCGTCCGCCAGCAACGCGGCGTACCGGTGCGCAAGTTCGAGTCGTGGCCCGAAGGCTGCGGCTGCGGCGTCCGGCACAGCGGAGCAGTTCGGCTCCGCCCGCTCATAACGCCCGGCATGTTTCACGTGAAACATCCTCCGCTCATCCTGCCTGCCGCCCCGCGGGAACTACACCCCTGTAACTCCCCCTCGAGTTGGTTAGGGATTGGTCACGGGTGCATCACCTTTTAGTCGCGCAGCACAACAACGCGCCGCGACGGCTCCGCGCCCTCGCTTTCGCTGTGTACACCGGGCACCGCGGCGACCGCGTCGTGGACGATCTTGCGCTCGAACGGCGTCATCGGAGCGAGCTCCTCGCGTTCACCCGTCTCGGCCACCCGCCGCGCGACCTTGTCGCCGAGCGTGGCCAATTCTTCGCGGCGACGCCGACGCCAGCTCGCGATGTCGAGCATCAACCGGCTGCGCACGCCGGTCTTCTGATGCACCGCCAGCCGGGTAAGTTCCTGCAAAGCGTCGAGCACTTCGCCCCCGCGGCCCACCAACTTGTTCAGGTCGTCGCTGCCGTCGATGCTCACCACCGCGCGGTTGCCCTCGACGTCCAAGTCGATGTCGCCGTCGAAGTCCAGCAGGTCCAACAGCTCCTCCAGATAGTCGCCGGCGATCTCGCCCTCGGCGACCAACCTCTCCTCCAAGTCGTCCGGCTCCTCAGCACCGCCTTCCGCCGCCGCGGCCTCGCCGGTCATTGTCTGAGCGTCGCCCTCGAGGTCGCTGTCGAGCTCGGTGGTGTCGGCGTCAGTCATGGCTATCTCTCCCCTCATCCACGGGTCGGTGTTCGCGCTACTCGCGGCTCGTCAACGTTTGCGCTTCTTCGGTCGCGCACCCGGGCGGGGTGTGCGGCCAGGCAAGCTGCTATTGCGGCCCGCCGGACTCTGCTTCTCGGGTTGCGGTTTCGATGCCTTCTCCTCAGGCGCACTATCGGTAGCCGAGGTGTCTGAGGTCTCGGTTGCGGATCCATTACCGCTCGCCGGCATTGGCTTGGTTGCGGGCTTCGTTGGGCGCTTGGGCTTAGCCCCCGGCGCCGGCGCATTGGCAGCCCGGCGCTCCAGCGCCTCCTGCTTTTTGGCTTCGTCCTCTTTTTCGATCATCCCGAACACGTAGTGCTGCTGGCCGAAGGTCCAGATGTTGTTGGAGAACCAGTAAAGGATGATCGCCAGCGGAAGGAACGGGCCACCAACCACCACACCGAGTGGGAACACATACAGCGCCAGCTTGTTCATCATCGCGGTCTGCGGATTGGCCGCGGCCTCCACGCTCTGCCGGGCAATCGACGCCCGACTGTTGAAGTAGGTCGCGACGCCCGCCAGGATCATCACCGGCACGCCGACGGCGATCACCGCGGGCCGACTGAAGTCGATGAACGCGTCCAGTCCGCCGCGCTGGGTCATGGACGCACCGATCGGGGCGCCGAACAGATTGGCGTCTAGGAAGTGGCCGACGTCGGCCGGGGTGAACACGTAGTTGCCGGTGAGGCGGTTCTCAACCACCGACATCTGCGGCTGGCCGAAGCCACCCACCGTGCGGTTGAACGACCGCAACACGTGATACAGCCCAAGGAACACCGGGATCTGCGCCAGCATCGGCAGACAACCCAGGATTGGATTGAACCCGTGCTCGCGTTGCAGCTTCTGCATTTCCAACGCCATCCGCTGACGGTCTTTGCCGTACTTCTTCTGCAGCGCCTTGATCTGTGGTTGCAGTTCCTGCATCTGCCGGGTGGTGCGGATCTGGCGCACAAACGGCTTGTACAACAGCGCCCGCAACGTGAACACCAAGAACATCACCGACAGCGCCCAGGCGAAGAAGTTGGACGGCCCCAGCACGAAGGCGAACAGCTTGTACCAAAGCCACATGATCCACGACACCGGGTAGTAGATGAAGTCGAGGCTGAAGAAATCAAACAAGAGACTCGCTCTCCCCTCGCATCGCTGGGTCGCCCCAGCTCGCGTCGTCGAAGTCAACCCGGCAGTCGGCCCGGCACTCGCGCCGCTCCGGTATTGGGTCCCATCCTCCCGGATGCCAGGGCCCGCACTTGCCCAGTCTGGTCGCCGCCAGCCAACTTCCCCGTAACACCCCGTATTCGGTGAGAGCATCGACGGCGTACTGACTGCAAGTCGGGATAAAGCGGCAGGACGCCGGGCGCAGCGGCGAGATCATGTGCCGGTAGAGCTGGATCAGAAAGATCAACCCCCGCGCCAACCTACGCCCCACGGCCCGGCCGACAGGTCGGACCTCGCTTCCACGTGTTCCGCTCGACCTCCCCAGCAACGCGGTCACCGGTCGGTATCCGCTAGCTCGAAAGCGCGTCGCAACCCGCTCCGCAGCTGCTGCTCCAACCACGCCGACGACACCCGTCGACTACTCGGCAACGCACGGATTACCACTTGATCGCAAGGATGAAGGTCACTCAACATTGGCCTGGCAATGTGCCGCAGCCGGCGCGCCACGCGATGGCGCTCCACCGCCGAACCCACACGCTTGGCGACAATCAGCCCGACGCGGGGACCTTGGCACTTTTCGCACTCACTTGCCCGCCGGACGTGGAGGATGACGTCTGGTTGCACCGTACGGATCCCGTACTGCACCGTCGCATCGAACTCCGTTGACCGCCTCATGCGGTTACGTGCGGAAAGCACCGCTAAGAAACCCGTTAGAAGGATCAGGCAGTTAAAGCGCGGCGGCCCTTACGGCGCCGGCTCGACACGATGGCCCGCCCTGCACGGGTGCGCATCCGAAGCCGAAAACCGTGAACGCGGGCTCGGCGCCGGTTGTTCGGCTGGAAGGTCCGCTTGCCCTTGGCCACGGCGTTCTCCTCGCTGTGTCTGGCACAACCATCCGGCCGCCTATGCTTGGCAACTCGTCGGTCGGAGGTAGTCTCGCAACTGGCCGGCGCGGTCCCCACACGCACATATGGGTCGCAGCCGTATCGCCGACTTTCGGGCGACTGTTTGAGGGTACTGACGAGCCTTCGCCTGGTCAAACCTGGCTGACAACGATTGCAACACAAAGAACCTCAGCGGAATACAAAACAACGGTTGGCAGCCGCACGGAAAACTGTTAGCTTCGGGCGGTGTAGTTTTCAAGCCGTTTCAAGTTTGGAACAGCTTGTCGACAACGAAGCGAGGATGGCGGATCAACTAGCTGCCCTGACAGCCCCTGGGTTGTCTTCAGCCCGAAGATCGCGGGCCGTTGCCGGTAGGCTGCGGCACGTTTGCGACCGTCCTTTCCACATCTGTGGATAACCATGTGGACAGTTGCGTTGTCGTCACCAACGGTTGTACCTCGACCCGGAATGAGCGAGAACCAGGGAGATGCGTCG